>NZ_JBWKKH010000010.1:0-28566 GCF_056431645.1 Saccharopolyspora sp. NPDC045839 | reverse complement strand
CGGCCACCTGACGTCCGGGAAGCCCGGAGTGGGGGGGGTGGGGTTTGCGCTTGACTACCCCCCCCCCCCCCCCCCTGTCCCGGGTGGCGCTTCCCCGCAAACCCCCCGCGGCGGAAGGCGGTGCGGCGTGCGCGCCAGTGCGCTGCTGACCGTGGAGCTCGGCGCCGGCGGGCGCAGCGTCGTGCGCGAGCTCCGCTCGGAGGCGCCGATGACGCTGGTGCCCCGGCGCGCGGTGACGGCCAGCCCGGACGGCACCGCCGTGGTGCACCTGGTCGGCTCGGCGGCCACGCCGGTCGGCGGCGACCAGGTCGACCTGCGGGTCCGCGTCGGGCCGGGCGCCCGGCTCCGGCTGCGCGGCACCGCCGCCACCGTCGCCCTGCCCGGGCAGCACGGCGGGACCAGCCGGTCCACCGTGCACATCGAGGTGGGCGCCGACGGCGTGGTCGACTACCTGCCCGAAGCCACGGTGATCAGCGCCCGCGCCGATCACCGGGCCGAGATGCGCATCGAGCTCGGCGACGGCGCGCGGGCCAGGTGCCGGGAGACGATGGTGCTCGGCCGGTACGGCGAACAGCCCGGCCGGCTGACCACCACGACGCACCTGGTCCGGTCGGGGATTCCGCTGCTGCGGCAGCAGCTGGACATCGGTGCGGACCGGCTCGGGGCGAGCACGGGTTACCTCGCCGGCGCGCGGGTGCTCGCGACCGAGGCGGTCGTGTGGGGCGACGATCCCGCCGAGCCGGTCAGCGGCGAGTGGTGGTCGCTGGTGCCGCTGGCCGCGGGAGGCGCGATGGCCACCGCGCTGGGCGAGAACGCCGTGACCGCGGAGCGCCGGCTCGCCGAGGCGATGGAGCACCACCCGGAGGCGAAGGAACTAGGGGTTCACAGCTGGTGAATGCCACTTCGAAGGCAACGGAGCCCGAAGTGCGGCACGGCGCGCGGCACCTGCTGCGCGCCGTGCCCACGGGCATTTCGCAGGTGTACCTGCAGGACAGCGTGCCCGCCGGACTGCTGTTCGTGGTCGCGCTGCTGCTGGCCGGCCCGCAGCTCGCGCTGGCCGCGCTGGTCGGCAGCGCCGTGGGCGTGCTGACCGCGGCGGCGCTGCGGGTGCCGCACGAGCGAATAGGCCAGGGCCTGTTCGGCTTCAACGGAACGCTGGTGGTGCTGGGAGCGGTCGGCTCCTTCCGGCCGCTGGGACTGGCGTTGCTGGTCGGAACCGCGGGGGCGGTCGTCGCGACGGTGCTGATGCGCATCGCGGACGCCTTCCTCACGGTCCCTGCCCGCACCGCCCCCTTCGTGCTCACCTACTGGCTGACCGTCTACTTGGGACACCGGCTGGACTGGGCGCCCGCAGCCGCGCCGACGCCGTCGCCGGTGCTCGGCCTGCACGGCGACTACCTCGGCCTGTTCACCGCCGAGTCGGAGGTGTTCCTGGTCAGCGGCTGGCTGCCGGGCGTGGTGATGCTGATCGGGTTGGCGCTGGTGCGGTTCCGGCTGGCCGTGGGCGCGTTCTGCGGCGCTGCCGCGTCGGTGCTCGCCGTCGAGCTGCTGCCGGTCACGCCGCCCGGTGTCAGCGCCGGGGTGTACGGCTTCAATGCGGCCCTGGTCGTGGTCGGGCTGCTGAGCACCGGGCGCGGTTGGCGCTCGTGCGTCCTCGCGGTGCCCGCGGTGCTGTCGCTGCACGGCGCGATCGAGGCGGTGGGTCTGGTGCCGACCACGTTGCCGTTCGTCCTGGCGATGTGGACCGCGGATCTGCACCAGCGGTACCGCGGGTCGACCTGAGCCCGGTTTGTTCTGTTTTAGCTGCTAAAGGGCATTTCGCCGGAAGGTGTGAGATGGCTGGTTCTGGCGGGTGGTCTCACGATCTGCGGGCGTCCGAACGAGTGTGGGAACGATCACTGCATCGGTTGCGGAATCGATCGTGAAGCACCGCTGATTCGGCGTGCGTTCGGATCCCGTTTACCGTCGTACGCGTGGCTGGCGCCACCAACCGTGTCGCGCCGGCCGGTCCAACCCGTACCGTCCGGCGAACAGCCGGAGAAGTCGAGTCGTGCCGCTGCCGGGCGAGTCAGGGAGGAAGAGGATGTCGGAGGCCAACGTCGCGCTGCCGTCCATGCGGGTGTCCTACGAGGCGGGGGCGTTGGACGAGTCCTCGCTCGCCGCCACCTGGCACGAGCAGCTCCAGCTGTGGTTCGACGAGGCGGTGCAGGCCGACCTGGTCGAGCCGAACGCGATGGTGCTGGCCACGGCCGACGCTGAAGGCATCCCGTCCTCGCGCACCGTGCTGTGCAAGGGGTTCGACGAGCGGGGCGTGGTGTTCTTCACCAACTACACCTCGGCCAAGGGCCACGACCTCAAGGCCACCCGGGTCGCCGCCGCCACCTTCCCGTGGCTGGGCCTGCAGCGCCAGGTCAACGTGCGCGGCACGGTGGAGAAGGTGGCGTCTGCGGAGACCGCCGAGTACTGGGGCGAGCGCCCGCGCGGCTCCCAGCTGGGCGCCTGGGCTTCGCCGCAGTCGCGGGTGGTGGCCAACCGCGCCGCGCTGGAGGCGTCGCTGAGCGGCATCGAGCGGCGCTTCGCCGAGGCGGAGAAGGTGCCGGTGCCGCCGCACTGGGGTGGCTGGCGGATCCGCCCGGAGTCGGTGGAGTTCTGGCAGGGACGCCCGGACCGACTGCACGACCGGCTGC
The DNA here is from genome assembly GCF_056431645.1 of Saccharopolyspora sp. NPDC045839. Lineage (NCBI taxonomy): Bacteria > Bacillati > Actinomycetota > Actinomycetes > Pseudonocardiales > Pseudonocardiaceae > Saccharopolyspora > Saccharopolyspora sp. NPDC045839. The sequence continues at coordinate 25,879 of NZ_JBWKKH010000010.1, read as the reverse complement.
GCTTCCGCCGCACCAACGACCTCTGGACCGTCGAGCGCCTCGCTCCCTGAGTGCTCCCCCCGGGTGTGTCCGCAATTTCAATGGAAATCGAAGGTCCGATTTCCATTGAAATTGCGGAAGTTGTCCACAGGTGTCGGCGTGTCGTGGTCCGACACGCCGATGGTCCCCAGTTTCAATTGAAACTGGGGAACCTGGACGTCGGGCAGCGGTGGGTGCCCCGGGCGTTAGACATCGGTCACACGGGGCGAAAAATCGAATGCCGTTAGCCGGTCTAATGGCTAGTGTTTTGCATTTGTGCAGTCCAGCAGCGGAACCCCGACCACATCCCGTCGATCCATCAGATCCCTGCTGAGCAAGGTCTTCCTCGACACCCGGCCGCTGAAGTACCCGGCGTACCGCCGGCTGTGGCTGTCGAACATCGTCACCGCCGTCGGCGCGCAGTTCTCCGCGGTCGCGGTGCCCAAGCAGCTCTACGACATCACCGGCTCCTCCGCCTACGTCGGCCTCGCCGGGATCTTCGGCCTGGTGCCGCTGCTGGTGTTCGGCCTGTGGGGCGGCGCGATCGCGGACACCGTCGACCGCCGCAAGCTGCTGCTGATCACCAACGGCGGCCTGGCCGCCAGCGCGCTGCTGCTCTGGGTGGTGGCCGCGGCGAACGTCCAGTCGGTGTGGCTCGTGCTGATCCTCTTCGCCGCGCAGCAGACGTTCTTCGCCGTGAACATGCCCACTCGCGGCGCCGCGATCGCCCGGCTGATCCCGGTGCACCTGCTGCCGTCGGCGCAGGCGCTCGGCGCCACGGTGTTCCAGCTCGGCTCGATCGCCGGGCCGCTGCTGGCCGGCGTGTTGCTGCCGGTGCTGGGGCTTTCGGTGTTGTACCTGGTGGACGCGGTGGCGTTGTGCGCGGCGTTGTGGGCGGTGTTCCGGCTTCCGCCGCTGCCGCCGCAGGAAGGCGCCCCGAAGCGCGCCGGGCTGCGCGCCGTGCTGGACGGATTCCGCTACCTCGCAATGCATTCCGTGCTGCTGGCGTCCTTCCTGCTGGACATCATCGCGATGGTGTTCGGCATGCCGCGGGCGCTGTTCCCGGAGATGGCGGAGCGCACCTTCGGCGATCCGCCGGGCGGCGGGGCGGCGCTGGGCTGGCTGTTCGCGGCGATCCCGCTGGGCGCGTTCGCGTTCGGCGTGTTCTCCGGCTGGCTGCACCGGATCGCGCGGCACGGCGTCGGCGTCACCATCGGGGTCGTTGCGTGGGGAATCTCGGTGATCGGGTTCGGCTGGTCGGATTCGCTGTGGCTGGCGGTGTTCTTCCTGGCCCTGGGCGGCGGCGCGGACCTGGTGAGCATGGTCTACCGGAGTTCGATCATGCAGACGGCGGCCACCGACGAGATGCGCGGCCGCATCCAGGGCGTGTTCACCGTCGTCGTCGCGGGTGGCCCGCGGCTGGCCGACACGCTGCACGGCCTGGCGGGCGCGGCGATCGGGACTGCGACGGCGGTCACAGTCGGCGGCGTTCTGGTCGTCGTCGGCGCGGTCATCGCGGCGGCCCTGCTGCCCGCCTTCTGGCGCTACCGGGCACCCGTTTCCGAGCAGCAATGATCTCGGACTGGGCAGGGTGCCACGCCTGAGCCGACCGCAGCAGTGCAGTTCGACCAGGGGTGGGCAGACAGCTCGACCAACCGCATTGCACACTTTTCAGCTATGGCCAACGAGACGACCGTGAACGACGACGCGCCCGGCGGTGCGCAGGAGCCTGGCCTCAAGAAGGTGATGGGCCCGAAACTGCTGCTCTTCTTCGTGGTCGGAGACATCCTCGGCACCACGATCTACTCGCTGACCGGCAAGGTCGCCGGCAAGGTGGGCGGGGCGCTGTGGGTTCCGTTCCTGGTCGCCTTCGTGGTCGCCTTCCTGACCGCGTTCAGCTATCTGGAACTCGTCGGGAAGTACCCGAAGGCGGGCGGCGCGCCGCTGTACGTGCACAAGGCGTTCGGAGTGCACTTCCTGACCTTCATCATCGCGTTCGCGGTGATGTGCTCGGGAATCACTTCCGCCGCATCGGCCGCACAGGCGTTCAGCGGTGACTACCTGGAGGCGATCGTCGGCGACGGCGTCTCCTCGTGGGCCTGGCTCGTGGCGATCGGCTTCCTGCTCCTGCTGGCCGCGATCAACTTCCGCGGCGTCGGCGAGTCGGTGAAGATGAACGTGGTGCTGACCTGCGTGGAGCTCACCGGGTTGGCGATCGTGATCGTCTTCGGCCTCATCGCGCTGATCTCCGGGACGCACAGCCCCGACGTCGATCCGGACCCGGGCCGGCTGCTGGAGTTCAACGCCGGCACCTCGCCGCTGCTGGCGATCACCTCGGCGACCGCGCTGGCGTTCTTCGCGATGGTGGGCTTCGAGGACTCGGTGAACATGGCCGAGGAGACCCGCGACCCGGCCAAGACCTTCCCGCGCGCGCTGCTGGTGGGCATGGTCATCACCGCTTCGATCTACCTGGTGATCGCGCTGATCACCTCGACGCTGGTGCCGACCGAAACGCTGGCGGAGTCCGACGGACCGCTGCTGCTGGTCGTGAAGGCCGCGGCGCCGTGGTTCCCGCCGCTGCTGTTCTCGCTGATCGCGCTGTTCGCGGTGACCAACACCGCGCTGATCAACATGCTGATGGCCAGCCGCCTGGTCTACGGCATGTCGCGGGAGCGCATCATCCCGAAGCAGCTGGGGCTGGTGCACCGCACGCGGCGCACGCCGTGGGTGGCGATCGTGTTCACCAGCGTCATCGCGGTGGTCCTGGTGAGCTCGCTGAAGATCTCCGACCTGGGCAGCACCACCTCGCTGCTGCTGCTCGTGGTGTTCGCGGTGGTCAACGTGGCGGTGCTGGTCCTGCGCAAGGACAAGGTCGAGCACAAGCACTTCAAGGCGCCCACCTGGGTGCCGGTGCTGGGTGCGCTGACCTGCGCGTTCTTCGCCAGCCCGCTGTCCGGCCGGCCGGGCACGGAGTACATCATCGCCGGCGTCCTGCTGGGCATCGGCGTGATCTTCTGGGCGATCAACTTCCTCATCGACGGCCGCAAGCAGAAGTTCGACGCCGCGAAGCTGGGCAAGTAAGTCGTACCTCGAGGGCCCTCCGAGCCGATTTCGTCGGCTCGGGGGGCTTTCTGCTTCTACAGTGGCGATGTGCACGAGCCTGTTCCCGCCACCGGGCGGCAGTTCGAGATCACTTCCGGCGCCGCGCGCGCCGTGGTCACCGAAGTCGGTGCGGCGCTTCGGGTTTTCGAGGTCGACGGGGTGCCGTACGCGGAGTCCTTCGACGCGGACCGGCTGCCGCCGGGCGGCGCGGGCGGGGTCCTGGTGCCGTGGCCGAACCGGGTCGCCGGGGGCCGCTGGTTGTTCGACGGGGAGCCGCAGCAGCTGGCGCTCACCGAGCCCGCGAGACAGAACGCGATCCACGGCCTGTTGCGGCACACGGCGTGGACCCTCGTCGAGCACGCCGAGTCCACAGTGGTCTTGCATGCGATGGTGCCCGCGCAGCCGGGCTGGCCGGTACCGCTGCTGACGTCCATCGGCTACGCCCTGGACGAAGGCGGCCTGACCGTCACGCACACCGTGGAGAACCTCGGGGCGCGGGCGGTTCCGTTCGGGGTCGGCGTGCACCCGTATCCGCGCGCGGGCAACGCCGCGACCGACGACTGCACGCTCCGGCTGGCGGCGGCGACGGTGCTGCCGGTGGACTCCGAGCGGTTGCTCCCGGTGCGGCCGCCGCGGGGCCTGCAGGGCGACGAGGTGGACTTCCGCACCGGGCGCCGGCTGGCCGGGGTGCTGCTGGACACCGCCTTCGGCGGCGCGACCCCGGCGCCGGGCGACGACCTCGTGCGTCACAGCCTCACCGACCCGGACGGGCGCGGCGTGCAGCTGTGGGCCGACCCGGTGTTCAAGTGGGTCCAGGTCTACACGGCGGACGACTTCCCGGGGCGGGGCAGGGCCATCGCGATCGAGCCGATGACCTGCCCGCCGGACGCGCTGAACTCCGGGGTGGACCTGCTGGTCCTGCAACCGGGCGAGAACTGGATCGGCCACTGGGGTCTCAAGCCCCTCTGACGCCAACACCTTCCACCATGCGGAACCCCGGGTTCCATGCCCGCAATTTCAATGGAAATCGGACCTTCGATTTCCATTGAAATTGCGGACCTCCGGTGTGTCGGGTGCACGACACGCCGGAGGTTGTGGATAGACGCTGTGGATAACTTCCGCAATTTCCATTGAAATTGCGGAAGTTGTCAGGCCTTGGCCAGGTGGCGGGCGATGAGCATGCGCTGGATCTGGTTGGTCCCCTCGAAGATCTGCAGGACCTTCGCCTCGCGCATGTAGCGCTCCGCAGGGAAGTCGCGGGTGTAGCCCGCGCCGCCGAGCACCTGGACGGCGTCGGTGGTCACCTTCATCGCCGCGTCCGTCGCGACGAGCTTCGCCACCGACGCCTGCTGCCCGAACGGCAGCCCGGCGTCTCGCCGCCGCGCGCCGTCGAGGTACGTCGCCCGGGCCGAGTGCACGGCCGCGGCCATGTCGGCGAGCAGGAACTCCAGGCCCTGGAACTCGATGATCGGCCGCCCGAACTGCTGCCGCTGCTTCGCGTAGTCCACCGCGAGGTCCAGCGCCGCCTGCGCCAGCCCGACCGCGCAGGCCGCGATGCCGAGGCGGCCGGAGTCCAGCGCCGACAGCGCGATCTTCAGCCCGTGGCCCTCGGTTCCGATGAGCCGCTCCGCGGGCACCCGCGCGTCCTCGAAGTACAGCGGCGTGGTCGGCGAGCCGGTGAGCCCCATCTTGTGCTCGGGCGGGCCGGCGGAAAGCCCCGCCGTGCCGCCGTCGACGAGCAGGCAGCTGATGCCGAGCGGCCCTTCGTCCGAGGTCCGGGCCATGAGCGTGTAGAAGTCCGCCACACCGCCGTGCGTGATCCAGGCCTTGGCCCCGTTGACGGCGTACGAGTCATCCTGCCGCGCGGCCCGCGTGCTCAGCGCCGCCGCGTCGGAGCCGGCGTGCGGCTCGGACAGCGCGTACGCGCCGAGCAGTTCGCCGCCGATCATCTCCGGCAGCCAGCGGGAGCGCTGCTCCGCGCTGCCGAAGTGGGCCAGCGGGTAGCAGCTCATGGTGTGCACCGACAGGCCGACGCCGACGGTCATCCAGGCGCTGCTGAGCTCTTCGAGCACCTGCAGGTACACCTCGTACGGCTGGGCGCCGCCGCCGTGTTCCTCCTGGTAAGGCAGGCCGAGGAAACCCGCCTGCCCGAGCAGCCGGAAGGCGTCGCGCGGGAACTTCTCCGCGGCCTCGTCGCCCGCCGCGCGCGGGGCGAGCTCATCGCGGGCGATCTCGCGTGTCAGCGCGAGCAGGTCGGTGGCTTCCGCGGTGGGAAGCAGGCGTGGGACGGCCATGGCGGATCGCGCTCCTGATTGCCAGTGTGACAGCTGCCGGTAGTACTGCTGGCGGTACTGTAGGACGTCCGACAGTACTGTGAAAGTCTCACCAGTAGGAACCCGCGCAACAGTTCGAGGGTGCTGTGGCAGGCTTCGTCCGATGACCACCTCCGAAGGCCGTCGCCGGCCGGTGAACGCGCGGCGGGCCCAGCTGCTGGACCGGCTGCGCGACCTGTTCCTCGCGGAGGGGTTCGCGCACTTCACGCTGGACGACCTGGCGGCCCGGCTGCACTGCTCCAAGTCGACCCTGTACACGCTGGCGGGAAGCAAGGAGCAGCTCGCCGTCCGCGTCGTCGCCCACTACTTCAAGGGCGCCACGCAGCTGGTCGAGCAGCGGGTCGCGGCGGCCGACGACGTGCGGGAGAAGGTGCGGGCGTACCTGGATGCCGCGGCCGAGGCGCTGCGCCCGGCGTCCCGCGAGTTCATCGACGACATGGCCGCCAACATCGCGACCCGCACCACCTACGAGGCCAACGCGCACGCGGCCGCGGACCGGCTCCGCGGCTTCATCGGCGAGGGCGTGCGGCAGGGCGTGTTCCGGGAGGTGCACGCCGCGTTCGTCGGCGAGATGGTCGGGCTGACCATCGTCGGCATCCAGCGCGGCGAGATCGGCGAGCGCACCGGCCTGTCCGACGCGGCGGCCTTCGAGGCGTTGTCGCAGTTCCTGCTCGGCGGGCTGACCGCCCAGTACACAGTGGAGGAAAAGTGATCGTCATCGGCGGTGAGGCCCTCGTCGACCTCGTTCCGGACCCGTCCACGGCGGACGGCGAGCTCGGGCCGCTGCACCCTCGCCTCGGCGGGGGTCCGTACAACGTCGCGATCGCGCTGGGGCGGCTCGGCGTTCCCGCCGCGTTCTTCGCCCGGCTGTCCACGGACCAGTTCGGCGACAAGCTCCTCGAACGCCTGCGGTCTTCCGAAGTGGACGTCGACCTGGTGCAGCGCGGCCCGGAGCCGACGACGCTGGCCGTGGTCGGGCTGGCCGAGGACGGTTCGGCCCGCTACAGCTTCCACACCGAAGGCACCGCCGCCCGCTTCGTCGCGGACCGGCCGCTGCCAGCGCAGGCCACCGCCCTCTGCCTGGGCACCCTCGGCATGGTGCTCGAACCCGGCGCCTCGGTGTACGAGGAGGTGCTGTTCCGGGAGGCCGCGCGCGGCCGGTTCATCGCGCTGGACCCGAACATCCGCGCCGATCTGATCGCCGACCCCGACGCCTACCGCGCGCGGTTCGCCTCCTGGCTGCCGTCGGTGGGGCTGCTGAAGGTCTCGGACGACGACGCCGAATGGCTCGCGGACGGCGGGGACGTGCTCGCCGCGGCCCGCGAGTGGCAGTGCAGCGGCCCGGCGGCCGTGGTGCTGACCAGGGGAGCCGACGGGCTGACCGCGGTGACCGGCGACGGCGAGGTGTCGGTGCCGGGCGTGCGCGCCGAGGTCGCCGACACCATCGGCGCGGGTGACACCGTTCAGGGCGCCCTGCTCGCGTGGCTGCACCGCAACGACGCGCTGTCGGCGGACGCCGTACGCGCGCTCGACCGGGAGCAGTGGGAGCAGGCGCTGCGGTTCGCCGCGGCCGCCGCTGCGGTCACCGTCTCCCGACCGGGTGCCGAGCCGCCGTGGGCCGCCGAGTTGGCCTGATGGTCGGCGAACCGCGTCTGACGTGCGCGAGGACACCTTGTGAGGTAAACCGCGCGAGGCCGACCGGTCGAGATCGGGTTAGCCCGATCGGATGGGCCCGTTGGTCACGATGAACTGCTCGTCCGGCTTCGGAGCGTCGAAAATTTTCCGTCGGAAGCGCCCCGATGTGATGTGATCGTGGTCCCACCTGCCAAAAAGCCGAAACGCGATTGCTGCGCTGGGGCCCCACTGCGGTCTAGCGTGACTACTGACAGGACCCCAACGGGGTGGTGCTGCGGCGGTTCGGACACCCCGACCGGCGCGCGGGCGACATCGCAGCCCTGCCGCTTGGCTGGGCAACCGCGGTCGCCTCGACACGCACCCCCGACGAGCGCGAGAGGTTCCCGAATGCCCGACGACGTGACCGCCAAACGTACCGTCGCGCTGCGCTATGACGCCGGCGAGCACGAAATGCAGGTGAAGCAGCCGACCGAGGGCGCCCCCGGGGTGGATCTCGGCAAGCTGCTGACTCAGACCGGTTTGGTGACGTTGGATCCGGGCTTCGTCAATACGGCGGCCTGCCTCTCCGACATCACCTACATCGACGGTGACGCCGGCATCCTCCGCTACCGCGGCTACCCGATCGAGGAGCTCGCGGCGAAGTCGAACTTCATCGAGGTCAGCTACCTGCTGATCTACGGTGAGCTGCCGACCCAGCAGCAGTACGACGAGTTCGCCGAGCGGATCCGGCGGCACACCCTGCTGCACGAAGACCTCAAGCAGTTCTTCGACGGCTTCCCGCGGGACGCGCACCCGATGCCGGTGCTGTCCTCCGCGGTCTCCGCGCTGTCCACCTTCTACCAGGACAGCCTCAACCCGTTCGACAAGGACCAGGTGGAGCTGTCCACCGTCCGCCTGCTGGCGAAGCTGCCCACGATCGCGGCCTACGCCTACAAGAAGTCGGTCGGCCAGCCGTTCCTGTACCCGGACAACTCGCTGGGCCTGGTGGAGAACTTCCTCCGGATGACCTTCGGTTTCCCCGCCGAGCCCTACGAGGTCGACCCGGTGCTGACCCGCGCCCTCGACCTGCTGTTCATCCTGCACGCCGACCACGAGCAGAACTGCTCCACGTCGACGGTCCGGATGGTCGGCTCCGCCGAGACCAACCTGTTCGCCAGCATTTCGGCCGGCATCAACGCCCTGTTCGGCCCGCTGCACGGAGGCGCGAACAGCGCGGTGCTGGAGATGCTGGAGGGCATCCAGGCCAACGGCGGTGACGTCGACTCGTTCGTCAACCGGGTCAAGAACAAGGAGCCCGGCGTCCGGCTGATGGGCTTCGGGCACCGGGTCTACAAGAACTACGACCCGCGCGCGGCGATCATCAAGAAGACCGCCGACGAGGTGCTCGGCAAGCTCGGGGCCAACGACCCGCTGCTGGACATCGCCCTGAAGCTCGAGGAGAAGGCGCTCGCCGACGACTACTTCGTCGAGCGCAAGCTCTACCCGAACGTCGACTTCTACACCGGCCTGATCTACAAGGCGATGGGCTTCCCGACGAAGTACTTCACCGTGCTGTTCGCGCTGGGCCGGCTGCCCGGCTGGATCGCGCACTGGCGGGAGATGCTGGAGGACCCGGCCCGCAAGATCAGCCGTCCGCGGCAGGTGTACACCGGTTCGCCGGAGCGCTCCTACCAGGCGATCGACCAGCGCTGAATCGAAACCTGAATCCAGTCGGCCGCCGACGCGACCGACCCACGTGCGGCCCCGGACACCGGCCTTTCGGCCGGTCCCCGGGGCCGATCCGTGTCCGGGGTCGGCTCGGCCCCCCCGGGCAGTCCGCAGTCCCGACGCAATTTCAATGGAAATTGCGGGACGACAACGGCGTGTCGCGCCCCGACATGCCGTTGCCTGTGGACAACTTCGGGACCCTGCGGACAACTTCCGCAATTTCAATGGAAATCGGACCTTCGATTTCCATTGAAATTGCGGTTTCAGGCGGCGCGGAGGGCGTCGCGGAGCTTCATGCGGGCTCCGGTGTGCAGCACCGCGTTGCTGTAGATGCGGCCGCCGAGGCGGAGGAGTAGCGCGATGGCCGCAAGGCTCAGCACGACCGACAGGGCGATCTCCCACGGGGCGGCGACGCCGAGGGCGATGCGCATCGGCATCAGCGTCGGTGCGAAGCCCGGCACCAGCGAGAGCACCGCGGCGAGCGTGCTGTCCGGCGAGCTCGGCAGCATCGAGACGCCGATGACGAACGGCACGACCAGGACCATGATCACCGGACTGATCACGTTCTGCAGGTCCTCCTGGCGGGACACCAGCGAGGACGCCGCGGCGAGGACCGTCGCGTAGGTGAAGAACCCGAGCAGGAACCAGGCCAGCCCCCAGCCGAGGGTGCCCGCCAGCGCCGCGGACGGCAGCGTCAGCACGCCCCCGGCCCCGGACGCGACCAGGCCCGCGGCGGCGATGATCACCAGCTGCAGCAGGTTCGTCAGGCCGATGCCGATCACCTTCCCGGCGAGCAGCTGGGTCGGCTTGATCGTGGACAGCAGCAGCTCGACGACCCTGCTGGACTTCTCCTCCACGACGCCCTGCGCGACCATCTGACCGCCGATGATCAGGAACATGTAGAGCACGACGCCGGCCGCGATGGCCAGGCCGAGCCGCTCGCCGAGGTGCGGGTCCTCGGTCTCCAGGCTGGTCACGGAGACGTGCGCGCTCTCGGTCGCGGCGCGGACCCCGGCCGGATCCAGCCCGGCGCGGGTGAGTTCGGCGTTCAGCGCCTGCTGCTGCACGACCGCGTCCAGCGCGCCCCGGAGTTCGCTGTCCGGGCTCCGCTTGACGACCAGTCGCGGCGCGTCCGGCGTGCCGGTGATCAGCGCTTCCAGGTCGCCGTCGCGCACCTGCCGCTCGCCTGCGGCCTCCTCGACGGTGCTGATCTCGAAGGACTTGCCGAAGGCCGTGCCGGCGGCCTGCAGCGGCGCGCCGACGGCCGCCGCCTGCGCGGTGATGCCGACCTTCGTCGTGCCGGCCTGGTGGCCGATGAACATCATGAGCGCCGCGTAGCCGCCCATGATCAGGATGGTGGCGACGGTGCCGGCGATGAAGGCGCGGGTCCGCACCCGGGTGCGGATCTCCCGGCGGGCGACCAGCCAGACGGGGCTCATGCGGCGGGCTCCTCGGAGACGACGTTGCGGAACAGTTCGGTGAGCGCGGGCCGGTGCCGGCTGAACTCGCGGACCGGTCCGGTGGCCAGCGCGGCCTTGAGCACCGCCTGGTCGTCCGCGTCGTCGGCGAGCCGCAGCGTGGTCCGGCTGCCGTCGACCTCGACGACCTCGGCGCCGGGTACGTCGGCGGCCCAGCCGGGCTGGGCGTCGGGGGCGTCGACGACCAGCGTGGCCGGGCCCTGGTCGCGGAGTTCGGCGACGGTGCCGCAGGCCACCATCTGTCCACTGCGGACGATGCCGACCCGGTCGCACAGCCGCTGCACCAGGTCGAGCTGGTGGCTGGAGAACACCACCGGCACCCCGGAAGCGCACTTCTCCCGCAGCACCTCGCTCATCACGTCCACCGCGACCGGGTCGAGCCCGGAGAACGGCTCGTCGAGGATCAGCACCTCCGGGTCGTGCACCAGCGCGGCGGCCAGCTGCACCCGCTGCTGGTTGCCCAGGCTGAGCTTCTGCACCTCTTCGCCGCGGCGGGCGGCCAGCCCGAGCCGTTCGGTCCACCGCTCGGCGGCGCCACGAGCGTCCGCAGTGGACAGGCCGTGCAGTTCGGCGAGGTAGGCGAGCTGCTCGGCCACCTTCATCTTGGGGTAGAGACCGCGCTCTTCTGGCATGTAGCCGATCCGGCGGCGGGCTTGCAGGTCCAGCGGCGTGCCGTTCCAGCGCACCTCCCCGGAGTCGGCGGCCAGCACGCCGAGCGCGATGCGCATCGTGGTGGTCTTGCCTGCGCCGTTGCTGCCGACGAACCCGAACATCTCGCCCGCGCGGACGGAGAACGTCATCTCCCGCAGCGCGACGACGTCCCCGTAGCGCTTGGAGATCCGGTCGATCTCCAGTTCGCGATCAGGCATCCCGTCTCCCTGGATTGGCTCGAACATCCATTCTGACTGGTGACGGGCGAATATGCAGGATATTTGCGTTTTCCGGGAGGCGGCGCGAGGCTGAATCGCCGGGTCGCCCGGACTTCGTGCGTTCTGGGGTCGTGCGTGTTTTGTGCTGCTGTAGCAACACAAAACACGCACGACCCGTGATCGGGAGGAACCTCCGCGCGTGCTCAGCCCGAAACGCCGTGCAGCGCCCGCTCGACGAGAGCTTCGACCGCCGGGAGGGCCGACTCGCGTTCCGCCGGGTTCAGCCCGACCCGGCTGCGCCGGTCCAGGACGTCCGCCGCGTCGAGCGCGCCTTCGTGGCGGATCGCCCAGAGCACCTCGGCGGCCGTGAGCCGCAGGCCCGGCGCGATCGGCTCCGCGAGATCCGGGTCGAACTCGGCCAACGCGGCGACGCGCGCGGCCTCGGTGCCGTACTTCGCGATCAGCCGAGCCGCCGCTTCAACATCGGTCAGGTGCCGCCGCGGTGCGGCGCCGACCAGCGCCACGGCCGCGGTGCGCGACGGTCCGGCGGGCAGCCCGCCGGTGCGCACCGCCGCATCGACCGCATCGGCGGCCATCTTCCGGTAGGTGGTGAGCTTCCCGCCGACCACGGTCACCACGCCGTCCGGCGAGGTCAGCACCGCGTGCCGGCGCGACAGGTCCGCCGACCCCTTGCCGCCCGGCTGCGCCAGCAGCGGCCGGAGCCCGGCGAACGAACCGAGGACGTGCTTGCGCTCCAACGGCTGCCCCAGCGCGTCGCGCACGCCCGCGAGCAGGAAGTCCACATCGGACTGCGGAACCTCGGGGACGGACGGGATCGGCCCGGGCACCGGCTCGTCGGTCAGCCCGAGCAGGGCGCGGCCGTCGGGCTGCGGCAGGAGCAGCAGGAACCGGCCCGACTCGCCCGGGATCGGCGCGACCAGCGCGGTCCCGGCGATCCCGGCGGCGTCCGCGTCGACCAGCAGGTGCACCCCGCGCGACGGCCGCAGTTCGACGTCCGGCGCGAGCTCGCCGGCCCACACCCCGGCCGCGTTCACCACCGAACGGGCCCGGATCCGCAGCGATTCGCCGGTCTGCTGATCCACCGCGTCGGCGCCGCGGCCGTCGAGCTCGCGCACGCGCACGCGGGTCAGGACGCGAGCGCCGAAGCCGCCTGCGGTGCGCGCCAGCGCGACGACCAAGCGCGCATCGTCGACGAGCTGGCCGTCGAAGCCGAGCAGGCCACCGCGCAGGCCGGCGGAGCGCAGGCCCGGGATGAGCGCGAGCGCCTCCGCGGCGGGAATCCGCCGGGGCGGCGGGAGCACGTCGGACGGGGTGCGAGCCGTGCGGCGCAGCGCGTCGCCGGCGTGCAGCCCGGCGGCGAGCACCAGCTCGGAGCGGCGCGACACGCTGCCGTGCAGGGGGATGAGCTGAGGGAGCGTCCGCACGAGGTGCGGCGCGGTGCGCGTCATCAGCACGTTGCGCTCGACGGCGCATTCGCGCGCCAGCGCGATGTCGCCGTGCGCCAGGTAGCGCAGGCCGCCGTGCACGAGCTTGCTGGACCAGCGGGACGTTCCCCAGGCGAGGTCCTCGGCCTCCACCAGAGCGACCGAGAGCCCGCGCGCGGCCGCGTCCAGGGCCGTTCCGGCGCCGGTCACGCCGCCGCCGACCACCAGCAGGTCCACCTCGTCTTCGGCGACTGCGGACAGTTCGGCGGCGCGGCGCGCGGCGTTCAGCGAGGTGGCGCGCAGCGAACCGGCGGGCAGCGGGGTGGTGATCATCGGACCTCCGGGCGGGTCGGTGGGGTTCCGGGCGCCGCAGTTTCAATTGAAACTGCGCTCAGTCGACGGGTTCGGCGCGGTGTCGATTGACACCGCCGAAAGCTGGGGTGGTCAGGCATCGGTGGGCTCCGGGCCGAGGGCGCCGTCGAGGAGGTGGGCCAGTTCGGTGGTCAGGGCCGCCGGGTCGATGTCGCCGGAGGCCGGGCGGGCGGAGATGACGAACGACTGCACGAGCAGCAGCAGGGCGCGCGCCTGCACGGCCGGATCGGCGCGGCGGATCGAGCCGTCCTCGTGGCCCCGCACCAGGTGCTCGCGGATGAACCCCTCGGCGGCGAGCTGGGTGCTGCCGAGCCGCTCGACCAGGTAGGGCAGCAGGAGTTCGGCGTCGGTCTCCAGCACCCGCTGCAGCAGCGGCGCCGCCTGCAGCAGCCGGATACCGCGGACTGTCCCCGCGACCAGGAGCTGCCGGCCGTTGCCGGTCTCCTGCCCGGTGCCGGCCAGCTGCAGGATCTCGCCGAACTCCACCGTCATCAGCGCGGTGACCAGGCTGTCGACGTCGGGGAACCGCCGGTACAGCGTCATCCGGCTGACCCCGGCGCGCCGCGCGATCTCCGTCAGCGTGGTGCGCCGGACGCCGTTGGCCAGCACGCACTCCCGGGCGGCGTTCAGCAGTTCGGCATCGCCGACCCGGTTGGCCGCCTGGCGGGCCGGGCGGGCGGGCGCCGGTGGGGTGCTGTCACCTCGAGCGCTGTGACATTGCGACGTCATGTGTAACACTGTACTGGTGAACGGCCTGATCGAACACACCCTCCGCGGCAGCTGGACCCCATCGGGGGCCTCCGCTGCGCCGTTGTCACCACATGCGCTGCGCTGGCTGCGCCAGCGAACCGGCCTGGCCGAGACCGCCACGCCGGCGGTTCCCGCCTCGCTGCTGGAGGTCGCCGAGAGCGACCTGCCGGAAGCGGCGCGCGCCGAGCTCGCGGCCCTGATCGGCGAGCAGCAGGTGCTGACCGACCCCGCCGAACGGCTCGGCCGCGCCGGCGGGATGTCGTACACGGACCTGATGCGCCGCCGCGGCGGCAGCAGGCTCGCGGTGCCCGACGCGGTGCTGCTGCCCACGGATCCGGATCTGGTGCAGGGCGTCCTGAAGATCTGCGTCCGGCACGACATCGCCGTCGTCCCGTTCGGCGGCGGCACCTCGGTGGTCGGCGGCGTCGACGCGCTGCGCGGCGGCAAGGCCGCGGTCGTCGCGCTGGACCTGGCCCGGCTCGACCGGCTGGTCTCGCTCGATCCGGGCTCGCGGATCGCCGTGGTGCAGGCAGGGATGCGCGCGGCGGAAGCCGAATCCCTGCTGGCCGCGCACGGTTTCACGCTCGGCCACTTCCCCCAGTCCTACGAGCGGGCCACCATCGGCGGCTTCGCCGCGACCCGGTCGGCGGGGCAGGCCTCCGCCGGTTACGGCCGCTTCGAGGACATGGTCGAGGGCGTCCGGCTCGCGACACCGGTCGGCGAGTGGCGGCTCGGGGTGTCCCCGGCGTCGGCGGCGGGCCCCGACCTGCGGCAGCTCGCGGTCGGCAGCGAGGGAGCGCTCGGCGTGATCACCGAGGTGGCGCTGCGCGTCCGGCCCGCGCCGGCCCGGAGCCGCTACGAGGCGTTCGTGGTCGACGGCTGGCAGTCCGGCGTCGACGCGGTGCGGGCGCTGGCGCAGGGGCGCGCGCTGGCGGACGTCACCCGGCTGTCCGATGTGGACGAAACAGACGTGCAGCTGGAGCTCTCCGGCGCGCTCAAGGCCCGGTCCCTGAAGACCTACTTGCGAGGCAGGGGAATCCGGCAGCCCTGCCTGCTGGTGCTCGGCTGGGACGCGGCCTCGCGCGGCGAGCTGAAGCAGCGCCGAGCGGCGACCCTGCGCGCCCTGCGCGGACTCCGCACGGTCCGGTTGGGGCGCCCGGTCGGCGAAGCTTGGCGGTCGCACCGGTTCTCGGGGCCGCGGCAGCGCGACGCGCTGCTGGATCGCGGCGTGTGCGTGGAGACGCTGGAGACCGCGACGCACTGGACCGATCTCAGCGAACTGCGCTCCGCGGTGCGGACGGCGCTGGTGCGGAGCCTGCAGGTCAACGACAAGTCGCCGATCGTGATGTGCCACATCTCGCACGCCTACGAGACCGGCGCCTCGCTGTACTTCACGGTGCTGGCGGCCCGCGACGCCGACGACCCGCTCGGCCAGTGGCAGCGGGCGAAGATGGCCGCCTCGGACGCCATCGCGGGCCGGGGCACGATCACCCACCACCACGCGGTCGGCGCCGACCACCTGCCGTGGCTCGAAGCGGAGATCGGCGACGTCGGCGGCGCGGTCCTCGCGGCGGCGAAGAAGGCCGTCGACCCCACGGGAATCCTCAACCCGGGCAAGCTCATCCGGCCAGCGCGGTGATCGCGCGGTAGCGGTAGCCGAGCCCGCGGTACACCCGGAGCGCGGGCTCGTTGTCCGCGTCGACCATCAGCGCCACGCCGCCGTCGCGGGCGAGCTCCGCGGTCAGGAACGAGCAGAGCGTCGTGGCCAGGCCGGCGCCGCGGTGGTCGGGGTGGGTGGTGACGCCGGAGATCAGGCGGATCCGGGGCGCGGGCCAGGAGTCGGCGCCGACGGCGACCAGTGTGCCGTCCGCGCCGCGGATCCCGGCCCAGCGGCAGGCCCCGGGATCGTCGGGGAACAGGTACGACGTCGGGTTCGCCTTGCGCAGCAGGCTGGCGATCGAGTCTTCATCGGCGCCGGTGAGCCACTCGACGCCCGCGGTCGGGGTGCTCGGCGGCTCGGCGGCGAGGTGCATCCACCCGAAGGTCGCGCGCACCTCCAGCCCGAGGAGCTCCGCGACCGGCCCGGCGAGTTCGGCGTCGGCGAGCGGCCGGAGCCGGTCGCTGCGCACCTCCGCCATGACCCGCGCGAGTAGCTCCGCCGCGTCGTCGACCGGGCCGCTGAACAGCACGCGGTCGTACCTGGACAACTTCGGCGCGTAGACGGCCACGGCGTTGCCGTGCTGCCACGCGGCCCCCGCCTCGTGCGGGTACTCCGGCGTCAACGCCTGCGCGCCCCAGCGGACCAGCAGATCATCGGTGGCTCCGGCGACGGCGTCGGCGGATAACAGCTCCTGCATGCCCCGATCGTCCCTCGCGGTCGCCTGGCCGCAGACCCGGGGCCGTTCGGGATCGTTGCGGTAGATCTCTGGCATGGGCATGGCGGGCGATTTCGCGCGAAATCGACGTTCTCCACGCCTGCGGGGTGGCGATTTCGCGCGAAATCTCCACCTCGGTCCGCGCGGTCGGGGCGGATCACGACCATGGCTCCCCGGCTGCGGATGCGGTGCCCTGCCGCAGCTGGACAACCGCGGCGCGAACGGCCCGTTCGCGCCATCTATGAAGGTGAACGGGCCGTTCGCACCGGGGAACCTTCAGGCGCGAAGGGACAGGAGCAGCGCCACCGCTGCGAGGGCGGCGGCGATGAAGCCCAGGTGCTGAGCGCCCGCCCACTCGATCCCGATCGCGCCGATGATGCCGGACGCCGCGATGGCCAGGTAGAGGATCGCGGCGTTGAGCGACACCAGCACCGATGCCGAGCCCGGCGACAGCGTGATCAGCCGGTGCTGCTGCGGCGTCGTGATCGCGAAGGCCGCGATGCCGAAGAACACGACCTCCGCCGTCGCCAGGCCGAAGCTCCCGGTGGTCAGCGGCAGCACGAGCAGGCTGATCACCAGCCAGGCCAGGGCGAGCGCGACGACCTTCCGCCCGCCGATCCGGTCGGCCAGCGCGCCGGCCCCGAAGTTGCCGATCGTGCCGATCGCCCCGAGCAGGAACATCAGCACCGCCAGGCGGATTCCGCTCCCCGCGGTGGCCGGCGCGAACACGGCGGCGATGTAGGTGTACGGCAGGTACACGGCGGTGAAGCCGATGAGCGTCGTCGCCAGCACCACCAGCACCCGCCGGTCGGTCAGCGGCGCGAACCGAGCGCGGAGCGACTCGGCCGTCGGAGCCGCCACGTCGGCGGGCACCAACCGGAGCACGCCCAGCAGGCCCAGCACCGCCAGCCCGGCGACGAACCACATCGTCATCCGCCAGCCGGATACGGCGCCCAGAGCGGTGCCCAGCGGCGCGCCCAACGCGGTCGCGGCGGTGAAACCCGTTGTCACGGCGGCGATGGCGCGACCTCGCCGGTCTTCGGGCACCAGCGCGGACGCCGTGACCGCCGCCGTCGGCACGAACAGGCCCGCCCCCGCGGCCGCGACCACCTGAGCCGCGACCACCAGCGGGAACGACGGCGCGACCGCCGTGGCGATGTTCCCGATCAGGTAGACCGCCACCGCGAGCAGCAGGACCCGGCGCCGCCGCCAGCCCGCGGTCGCGGCGACGAGCACCGGCGCGACCAGCGCGCACGTCAGCGCGAAGGCGGTCACCACCTGGCCCGCCGTGCTCATCGAGACCCGGAGGGTGTCGCTGAGCTGCGGAAGCACGCCCGCGAGCACGAACTCGCAGGTGCCGACAGCGAAGGTGCCGAACCCGAGCACCGGCACGGCCCACCGGCTCGGAGTGTCCACTGCGGATGTCATCGGCGGGCCCCGACCCGGTTCGCGTACTCGGACATCGCCAGACCCGCGACTACGAACACCGCTGCTACCCAGGGCAGTGCGGCGGGGGAGAACGGCAGCGCTGCGGCGCCGATGACCCCGGCCAGCGACACCGCGAGGTATCCGCCGGAGGCGTTGAGCGAGATGACGAAGGAAGCCGCAGCCGGTGCGGCCGCGATCAGCCGGTGCTGCTGCGGCACCGTGATGCTCCACGAGGTGAGCCCGAAGACCACGATCGCGATGACCGCGCCGGCGAAAGTGGCGGTGGACCAGGGCATCACCGCGAAGTTGAGCGCGCCGACCACCATGGCGGCGGCGATCACCCGTCGCGGCCCGATCCGGTCGGTCCAGCCGCCGGCCACCAGGTTCCCGACGGTTCCGGCGCAGCCGGACAGGAACAGCAGCACCGCCAGCAGCATGCCGCTGCCGCCGGTCGCGGCGCCGACGATCACGCTGACGTACGTGTTGACCACGAAGATCCCGATGAACGCGGCGACCGTGGTCAGCAGGATCGCGACGACCTTTCCGTTGCCCAGCGGGGAAAGCCGTTCGCGCAGGCCCGCGGAGGGCGGTGCCGGAACCGGCGGCAGGAGCAGCGCAACGCCGATCCCGGCGGCGACGCCGAGCGCGGCGACGAGCCACATGGTGCCGCGCCAGGTCGCGACCGTCCCGAGCAGCGTGCCGATCGGCACGCCGAGCGCGGTCGACGCGGTGAGTCCCAGCGTCACCAGGGAAATCGCGCGTGCGCGCTGGTCCTCCGGAGCGAGTGCGGCGGCGGTCGCTCCGGCGATCGGCGTGAACATGGAGGCGCCGGCGGCGGCGAGGACGCGGGTCGCGAGCACGGCTCCGTAGGTCGGGGCGAGCGCGGTGGCGATGTTGCCGGCCGCGAAGACGGCGAGCGCGGCGAGCAGGACGCGGCGGCGGGGCCAGTTGCCGGTCAGCGTCGCCATGACCGGCGCGAGCACGGCGTAGGCGATCGCGAAGACGGTCACCAGCTGCCCGGCCTCGGCGATGCTCACCTGCAGATCCGCCGAGATCTCCGGCAGGACACCGGCGACGACGAAGGCGTCCGTGCCCACGGCGAACGTGCCCAGCGCCAGCACCGCCGCCCGGAGCGGGACGCCGCCGGTGGTGGGTTCAGCGGTCTTGGTCAAGGGGGCTCCCCAAAACGGTACCGATCGTTTCCATGTGAGGGACGGTACCGATCGATTCCGTTTTGGTGCAAGCTCGGATATCGTGACGTCATGGCAACGCGCGCTCGAGAACGTCTCGTGGAGGCCGCGGAGCAGCTCTTCTACACCGAGGGCATCCGGGCGGTCGGAGTGGAACGGCTGGTCGCCGCCTCGGGAGTCGGCCGCGCCTCGTTCTACCGGCACTTCGACAGCAAGGACGACCTGGTCGTGACCATGCTGCGCGGCTACGCCGACGCCGTGCTGGAGCGGCTGAAAGCCGACGTCGCCAACCGCGGCGGCGGGCCGCTGGCGGTCTTCGACGCCTTCGCGGAACGTTTCGCGGCGCCGGACTTCCGCGGCTGCGCCTCGATCAACACGATGGTCGAGATGGCGGACCCGGACAGCGCGGCGCACCGCGTCGCGGCGGAGCACAAGGAAGAGGTCACCGACTACCTGGACGGCCTCCTGGTGGAGGCGGGTTACCGCGGCCACCGGCAGCTGGCCGAACAGCTGATGCTGCTGATCGACGGGGCCAACGTCACCGCCCTGCGCGAACGAACGGCGGAGCCGGCCGTACGCGCCAAGGCGATTGCCGCGGCCCTGCTGGAAGCCGCCGCCTGATCCGGCCCGACGCGACGGAATGTCGCCGTTTTCGCGCGAAACCGGCGCCCGCCCCTCAGGGGAACTGCCGGTTTCGCGCGAAAACGCCAAGTTCACCCTTGTGGGGTGGGTCGGGCTCCGCGCCGTTCAGCGGTGGCCGTAGCGCCGCCCCCGCGACGCCGGCCGCAACGAGAATTCCCGCGCTGGCCAGGAATGCCGTGGCGTAGTCCACCGGCGCCTGCGGGTCCTGGGTGCCGGAGATGGAGATCAGCGCGGCGAGCCCGAAGGCGCCGCCGATCTGCTTGGTGGTGTTCATCAGGCCCGCGGCGGCACCGGCCTCGGTGGCGTCCGCTCCGGCGGTGACCGTGGTCGTGAGCGGCGTGTTCAGCAGGCCGCCGCCGAAGGAGAGGACGATCGCCGGGCCGAGGATCCCGGCCAGGTATCCGCTGTCCGCGTCGATGCGGCTCTGCCACGCGAACCCGGCCGCGGCGATCAGCGCGCCGGCGACGATCAAGGTGCGGCCGCTGACGTGGCGCATCAGCCGGGGAGTGAGGAGCCGCCCGGCCACGATGGTCACGAGGGTGTGCGGCAGGAAGCCGAGGCCCGTTTGCAGGGCGGTGTAGTGCAGCACGTCCTGCATGTAGAGCGTGAGGAAGTACCACATCGGTGCCTGGAAACACGCTCCTACCAGCAACATCACCGCGTTGCCCACGGCGATCGAACGGTTCTGGAACAGCCGCGGCGGCACCAGCGGTGAGGCCGCGAATCGGCTTTCGGCCACCGCGAAGAGGACCAGCGCGGCGACCCCGGCGGTGAGCGGCACCAGGGTCTGCGGGGCGGTCCAGCCGAGCGGGACGTTCGTGACGCCGAAGGTCAGGCAGGTGAGACCCGCCGTGGCGAGGATCGAACCGGGCAGGTCCAGGCGGGTCCCGCGCGCCGCGAGAGGGCGGTCGGCGACCAGCACGCGGGCTGCGGAGACGAGTGCCAGTGCGCCGATCGGCACGTTGATCAGCAAGGTGGCCCGCCAGGACAGGAACTCGGTGAGGGCGCCGCCGACGAGATTGCCCGCGGCGCCGCCCGCCACGCTGACCGCGGTCCAGGTCGCCAGCGCGCGTGTCCGATGTGGACCTTCGGCGAACGTCGTCGTCACCATGCTGAGGGTCGCCGGGGCGAGCACCGCCGCGCCGAGCCCTTGCGCGGCGCGCGCGGCGATCAGCGCGGCGGGGCCGGTGGCCAAGCCGCCCACCAGGCTCGCCGCGGAGAACGCCGCGAGGCCGGCCAGGAAGATCCGCCGTCTGCCGTGCAGATCGGCCAATCGCCCGCCCAGCAGCAGGAAGCCGCCGAAGGTCAGCAGGTAACCGTTCGCCACCCACTGCAGGGATTCCGGCGTGAAGCCCAGCTCGGCCTGGATCGAGGGGAGCGCGACGTTGATCACCGAGACGTCGAGCACGACCATCAGCTGCGCTGCGCAGGCCAGCGCGAGTACCGCGCCGCCGGCTCGTCCCTGCCGCAATGGAGCCCTCCACCGTTGATGATACGTCTGTATCAGATACACTTGTATCACAACGGAGGGAGCCGCATTGCCGAAGACCGTCGACCACGACCAGCGGCGGGCGCAGATGGCCGAGGGCCTGGTGCGGGTGGCCGCGCGCGAGGGCCTGCACGCGGTGACGATGCGTTCGGTGGCCGCCGAAGCCGGCGTCTCGCTGCGGCTGGTGCAGTACTACTTCCAGACCAAGGCCCAGCTGATGCACGACGCCTTGCGTCACTTGGAACGGCAGAGCCAGGAGCGGTGGACGGCACGGCTGGAGCGGATGCCGAGCCCGCCGTCGGGCCGCGCCTTCGTCGAAGCGTTCCTCGCCGAGGCGCTACCGACCGACGAGGTGAGCCGGGCCTTCCACCTCGTCGGCGCCTCCTACGCGGTGCTGGCGATGACCGATCCGGAACTCGCCGACCAGCCCTTCGTTGCGGGCCTGAACCACCTCGAAGGACAGCTCGGCGACGCCTTGCGCAGGGCCCAGGCCGACGGCGAGCTGTCGCGAGATCGCGACGCGTCCGTGGAAGCGGCTCGCCTGATCGCGCTGAACCACGGGCTGGGCACGGCAGTCCTCGTCGGCCAGCGGACCGGCCAGGACGCCGAGGCCGTGCTGCGCTGCCACCTCGACGAGCTCTTCGCCGCCCCAGGCGAGTCCTGACCCATCGTTCCTGCAGGTCAGGGCCCGTGTGTGGTTTGTGTTGCTATAGCGACCAAAAGCGCGCACGGGTCCAGCCGGGCGGAACGGTGTTCGTGACCTGGTCAGGAATCCTTCTTGCGGCGGGGGCGGAGACTCGCTGCGAAGCGGGGCTTCTCGAGCGCGTTGTAGAACGCCATGTAGGCCTGCTGGACATCGCGAAGCGAATCGTCCGGTGTGGACGGTGCGGCCTTGCGGTCCGGGTCGGGCATGCTCGTGACCCGCATCCACCGCTCGTTCCACAGCGCTTCCATCGCGGCGCTCCACCGCTTGCGCACGTCGTCGAACACCTTCTCGCGCTGCTCGTCGGCGGCCTCCCGGCGCTGCTTCCCCGCCGCGACCGCCTCGCCGAGCTTGTCGGCCCGCTCGCGCTCGTGCTTGCGCAGCTGCTGCGCGGCGGTGGTGGCCCGTGCGGTGATCTCCTTGTACCGCTCCGCGGCCGGAATCTGCTCAGTCACCGGCTTCCTCCCGGATCTCGCACCGCTCGTCCGCCGCTCACGGCGACGGCACCGGCTTCGCCTGGTCGCCGAGGTCGAAGGGCAGGATCACCTCGGGCCGGGAGTGCACCGCGCGGTCGAAGAACAGGCCGCGCCGCGCCCGCGGCGACCAGTTGACCACCTGCCCGGCCGCGAACGCCGCCAGCTCCTGGCCGTGCACGTCGAAGGCGACCCAGGCGCCGATGTCGTCGACCGGGCCCATGCCGAGGGTGTTCTTCACGCGCTGCGCGCTGCGCCACCAGCCGATCACGTGCACCCGCAATTCGGGACCCTGCTTGAGGATCTTCCGGAGGTGGTCTAGCCCGCTGACGCGGGTGGTCGGGTCCTTGCGCTCCAGCGTGGTGTGCGCCGCGTCGGCGGCGTAGAGCACCAGGACGTGCGGCACGTCGGCGCCGGATCGCTGGTCGATCGTCTCGGCGGTGGCGGCCAGCGCGGCCTCGATGCCGTCCAAGTCGACCAGCTCGACGTCATGACCGTCGATGCGCAACGCCTCGGCGACGCCGCGCGCGTCGTCGTCGACGTCGTCGAGCAGGGTCGCGATGGTGAACTTGATGCTGCCCGGAACGTATTGGCGCGCCAGGGAAAGCGTCGCCGTGCCGAGCACGCTGGTCGCATCCGCCAGCACCGATCCGATCACCGCGATGTTGCGTCCCGGCGAGCGCACGAGCCGGACCGCGGCGGCAGTGCCGTTGACGTCGATGATCTGCCCGAGCAGGACCTTCGGCACCGCCACCGGCGCCCGCAGCTTCGCGTAATCGTCCAGTGTGGACAGCCCGGGCAGGTTCGAGCCGTCGAACAACCGCGGCGGCGGGGCGTTCTTGTCGCGCCGCTTCCACAGCTCCTGCTGCAGCGCATCGAAGGTGTTCTTCGCGGTGGCGTCCGGGATGCGCGCGATCTCGTTGCCGTGCTTGACGCCCGACTCGTGGTTGACGACCGCGTGCCAGCGCGGCAGCTCCAGCGCGGCGTTGTTGTTCTGGTCGGCCAGCACCCGCCGCGCCTTGGGCAGCGCGATCCGCAGGATGAACTGCTCGAAGATCGCCGGCTTGCCCCAGAACGCCTCGATCCCGGACACGTCCTGGCTGGCCAGCACCAGGTGGATGCCCTGCGACCGGCCGCGCCGCGCGACGTCCTCCAACAGCGCGGCGGCCTGCGCCGTGACCGGGTCGCGCTCGGCGAAGAGGTACTGGAACTCGTCGATCACGGCGACGATCCGCGGCCACCGGCCGTTCGGGTCCTCGGCGCGCAGCTCCTCCAGCTTGGTGACCTCGTGCTCCTTGGCGGACTCCGCGCGCCGCCGCATCTCGTCGGCCAGGAAGCGCAGCAGCGCCAGCCCGAACTCGCGGTCGGTGTTGACGTTCACCCCGACCAGCTGCGCGTGCGGCAGCCAGCTCGGGTCGCGGCGGCCCGGGGTGAACTGGGCGAACGACACGCCTTCCTTGAAGTCCAGCAGGTAGAGCTCCAGCTCGTCCGGCGAGTAGCGGGCCGCGAGCCCGCCGAGCATGCCGTAGAGGAAGTTCGTCTTGCCCGATCCGCTGGGGCCGCCGATCAGGGTGTGCGGGCTGCCGTCGCCGAGGGTGATCCACACCGGTTCGCCCTCGTTGAACCCGACCGGCGCGTGCAGCCCGGCCGTCGAGCGCTGCGTCCACAGCTGCTCCGGCACCAGGTCGTCGAAGGTCCGCACCCGCGCCCGCCGGGCGAGGAACGCCTCCGCGATCGCCGAGCACGCCTTGGTGACCTCGTTGCGCGACGGCGATTCGTCCAGCTGCACAACGGCTTCCGGCCCGGTCATGCTGGTGCGCGCCCGGTCGCCGCCGAGCAGCCGGATGGACTCGATCGCGCTGTTCACGGTCAGCGAGAGATCCACGACGATCAGCTGGATGCCGCAGGCCAGGCCGTTGCGCGCGATCCGCTGCAGCTGTTGCTGCTGCTCCTCGCGCAGCGCCTCGCCGTTGCCGAACAGCACCGCGACCCGCCAGGGCTCCGAGCGGTGCCCGTTTTCCGCGGCCAGCGAGCGCAGCGAGGTGTGGCCGCCCACCAGCGAACTGGTGTGGATCCGCCGGATGTGGTCGGAGAGCGCTTCGAGCATCTCGTCGAGCCGGGTCGGATCGTGCGCCGTCAGCAGGCCCGCGCGCGTCAGCGGGTAGAGCCCGGGCAGCGTTCCGGTCAGCTGCGCGACGTCCCAGACGTGGATGCGCACCAGACCGGGCTGGAACCGGCTGAGCAGCCGCAGCAGCAGGTTCTGCACCAGGGCTTCGGCGGATTCCGGGTTGCCATCGGTGACGATCCGCAGGTGCGACTCGTCCAGCAGCGGGACGGCGGCCGGGAACGGTTGCGGGTCGGGCGAATCCGGGACGGTCGCGGTGCCGATCCGCCACAGGCCGGGTGGCGGCGCGGCGGTGTCCTGGGTGCCGGCCTCGCCGAGCCATTCCGGCCACGGAAGCCCCGCAGCGCCGGGAGCCGCCTCCGCGACGAGCCCGCCGAGCTGCTCCGGGCCCTGCTCGGTCCACTCGGCGTAGATCTCCGCCCGCTCGCGCAGCGCCTCCCGCATTGCGGCCTGGAAGACCGGGTTCTCGGGATTGGCGATCTCCGCCGGTTCGCGTTCCGCCGCGGCCACCCCGACCTGGGCGATGCGCAGCGCGTACTCCTGCTGCGAGCATTCGGCGAGGACGCGGTCGTGCTCCTGCTCGGCGGCGCCGAGCGCGGAGGCGATGCTGGTTCGCAGGCGCTCGAAGGCCGCTTCGATCCGACTCCGCCGCTCGTTGCGTTTACCCACGCCCCACCTCGGAACCCGTGTTACAGACCGTGATCAAAATACCACTCGACGAGGAGCCGAGCAGGCCCCTGGTCCACCCATGCACGGGGGCGAATGTGGCTCGGTTGAGCGCCGAAAGCCGAGAACGCCGCCGCGTCCTACAACCGGGTGGCGAAGTCGCGCACCGTGTTGAGGACGTGCTCGATCATCCCCTGGGATCGCTCGATCTGGTCATCTGCGCGGTGCAGGCTCGGCGGCACCACCGTCTCCGGGTGTTCCGGGTCGAGCTTCGCCAGCGCCTGCTCCGCCTCGGACAGCGCGGTCCGGCTGGTGCCGAGGTGGGCGCCCGCGTCCGTCAGGTGTTCCTCCACGAGGCGCAACGTCTGGATCAGTTCGTCGAGTGTCGACACGGTGCCACAGAGCCTGTCTACGAGGTCGGGTTGGACTTCTGTCGTTGCGGCGATTTCGCGCGAAATCTCCGTCCCTGCCGAGCCGCCGGGACCTAGAGGCGGCCCGCGTAGCCCTCGGTGGCGTTGATCGTGGCGCTGATCTGCGCCTGCACGCCGCTGACCACCTGCATCACCTCGGCGAGCGAGCCGTGCGCGTGCTGCATCTCCTCCTGGGAGCTGCCCTGGGTGGCGGTGACAAGGGCCGATTGCGCCTCTTCGAGCGCGAGGTTGCCCTGTTGCAGGGCGGCGATGCTTTCCTGCATCTTCTGATTCGCCAAGGCAATTCCCGCGCGAACTTCTTCGACGCCCGCCATCTGGACTCTGGACCTCCGTGGTGCACAACGCTGTATCGGTCCACAAGTTAGCGCCCGGTGGCGGCGACGGCGCAGGCAGGTGGGTGCGGATGATCACGACGCGATCGCGGTGCGTGACGACCAGGGAAATTGATCACCCGGCCGGCAGCCCGACCTCCTGAAATGCGCCCTTTGCCCCGTTCGGCCCTCCGGTGCACCCGCAATTTCAATGGAAATCGGACCTTCGATTTCCATTGAAATTGGGCTCTTGTGACGTTTCCGTGGGTGGTGTGAGTGGCTGGTTTGGCCATGGAGTTGGGGGCACGCCGTTGCTGCGTCTAGGTTTCTGGCTTGT
>NZ_JBWKKH010000009.1:237870-276032 GCF_056431645.1 Saccharopolyspora sp. NPDC045839 | reverse complement strand
CTGGGAAGCCCACGACTTCATGCACGACGCCTTCCTCCAGCTAGGACACTGCATGATCCTCGCCCGCAAACTCACCCCATTCTGAAACGACCCCTAAAACTGGAAGCCCCGGCGTCCCCCACGACCGGCACGACAGCACGGGGAGAACCCCCAATTTTGCCTAAAATTGGGAATTCCAGCGCCTCTGCGACCGGTACGGACGCGTGGGCCGGCTCCCAATTTTGCCTAAAATTGGGGTTCTCGGCGTACTTCGCCGCCCCGGGGTTTCGGGGCTCGGCGTCAGGTGATCACGAAGGTTTGCGTGGTGCCGGTGAAGGCGTTGATCGAGCCGTTCCAGCCGTTCTTCCAGTTGCCGCGGTGGACGATCCGGTAGCGGCCGGCCGGGGCGTTGTCCGGGACGTCCCAGGTGATCGTCGCCGTCGAGGCCGCGACACCGCTGCGCGCCCAGTGGTACTTCGTCGACCAGTGCCGGTCGTCGGCCACGCGCCGCCACCCGCCGTCCACCTGGCGTTGGACCTCGGCGAAGGTGCCGCCGCGGCGCAGGTCGTTCTTCGGGTGGCCGGTCACGAACGCCGCCGAGACCTGTTCGCCGCGCCGGTAGCGGTTGGCGGGTTCGGTGAGCACGTCGCCGAATTCGCGGCCCGGCGGCTTGTCGTCGAAGACCACGCCGGGCTGGAAGTTGATCAGCTTGCCGCGCAGGTCGCGCGGGGCCGGCCCGGGCGGGACCGGCTTCCCGGACCGCATCGCGGCGGCCAGCCGGGTGAACTCCTGCTGGTAGGCGGGCAGCGTGTACCTGCCGAACAGGGTGGAGGCGCCCTCGTACTGCTGCGCGTCGTACTCCTCCGGTGTGGTCACGTACTGGCTGTACGCGTTGGCGTAGCCCTGCACCAGCACGTTCTCCAGCGGCACGCGCAGCTCGTCGGCGACGGCACGGCGGATCCGCAGCCCGGCCACGATGGTGAACTCGGCGGGCCCGGCCACCAGGTGCAGCTGGCCGATCCGGATCAGTTGCAGCGGCAGCACTTCCGGGCACCACGGGTAGGGCTTCATCGCGCCGAAGGGCACCGCGATCGGCTTGGGCGCCTGCGCGTCCGCCAGCCCCGCCGGGATGGGCGCGTCCGCGCCGCCGAGCCAGTCCAGGAACGGGTTGCGGATGCCCTCGGGGATCGGGAGTCCCGGGCCGTCCTCACGGCTTCCGGCGAGCATGGACACGCCGATCGCGGCGGTGCAGGTGGAGTGCTGCTCGCCGTCCGGCGTGAACCGACCGTCCACAGTGACCTTCGACATGTCCACGAAGCACATCCGGTGGTCCACCGCACCGCCGACCTGCTCCCGCGCCGCGTCGAAAGAGCGCTTGGCGGCGCGGAACTGGCGGTCGCCGATGATCCGGGTGTTCTCGAACTCGTCGTCGGTGGGGCCGGAACCGGGCGCCAGGTTCAGGTTGGGCGACATGTCGCCCGCGTTGGTCTGCGCGAAGCAGGCGACGAAGTCGTCCCCGAGCTGTTCCCAGGCGAACGCCGCATAGCCCTTGTTGTCCGAGCTGATCAGCCGGTTCTCGTTGGTCATCGAGGTGCCGTGGGTGGCGAACCAGGTGATCGCGCCGACGTCCCGGCCGCCTTGCGCGAAGCGCAGCACGGTGACCGCCGGGTCGATGGCCAGCGGGAAGTGGTCCTTGTCCGCTCGGGGGTTGAGGTCGAACGCGCTGCGCGACCGGTTCACGCTGGCGTCGGTCAGCACGGCCCGGCCCAGGTGCAGGGTGCCGGGCTTGAGGTCGTCGTGCGCTCGGGAGATCGCTTCGACGATCCCGTCCACGACGGCGTTGTAGGTCTGCTCCTGGAAGCCGAGGATCGACAGGTCGTAGGCGGCGTAGTGCGAGTCGCCGCCGCACGCGGCGTGCGTGTGCGTGGCGTTGAGCAGCACGTTCTGCTCGGTGTAGAGCTCGCCGTGGGTTTCGGCGAGCTTGCGCAGAACCCCTTGGTGCACCGACTGGAACAGCGCCCCGAGCTCGGCGGTGACGAACGCGATGCGCTTGTCGCCGTCGGCCACGACGAACGCGCGCGCGAGGGTGCGCAGGTGGATGCCCGCGGTCTGCTGCTGGGGCATCGAGTAGCCCATCATGCCGTTCTCGGCGGCCGGGCCGGTCACGTCGGCGATGCCCCGGCCGACCAGGTAGCCGGTCGGGCGGGCGGGTTCAGCGGCGGCGCTGGTGCCGCCGAGCGCCGAAGCGACCAGCGGTGCCGCCGCGGCGGCGGCCAGCACACGTCTCCTGGCAACGGGCATGTGCCTGCACTCCTCGATGAATGCGAACCAAATTCACGTTCTTGATCGAGGGGAGGCTACGTGATCCCGTTCACTCTGCCAAGGGAGCGGTCAGGCCATCAGGGCCCCGACCAAGCTGTCCTGGACCCAGGTGAGCCACTGGTAGACGCCCAGGTGCTCGCGGCGCATGTCGTCGTCGGGCACGTCGTCCGGCATCTCCTCGTCCACGTCCAGCGCCGTGCCCAGCGCCAGCCGGACGTCGTTGAGCGCCGCCAGCCACCCGTCTGCCTGCTCGCCGGTCAGCTTGACCCGGCCGCCCATCGGCGGGCACGTCTCCAGCACCAGCGCGGCCGCCCCGGTCTTGGCCTCCAGCAGCCCCGGCTCGTGCAGCGACCGCATCGCGCCGGCGGCGTCCGACTCCTCCTCGTCGGTCTCGCCGGTGATCGGGTCGCGACGGTAGAAGTCCGGCAGCAGCCGCGCCAGCACGCGGTCCTCCGGCGGCGTCGTCGGCCCGGTGCGGATGCCGGTCAGCTCGGCCAGCTCGTCCTTCGGCGCCTCGTCGGCGCGGGCGGTGAGCATGTCCTTGAGCTGCCCCACCAGGCCCCGGATGACCGCGGCCTCCTGCTGCGACAGCTCGGCCAGCACGTGACCGTTCTTGCGGGTCCAGCCTTCCACTCAGGAATCCTTCTGCATCGTCGCCCACAGGCCGGCGGCATGCAGCTTCGCCACGTCTCCCTCGACCTTCTCCTTGGAGCCCGAGGAAACCACCGCCTTGCCCTTGTGGTGCACGTCCAGCATCAACTTCGTCGCATGATCCCGGGTGTAACCGAAGATCTTCTGGAGCACGTAGGTCACGTAGGACATCAGGTTGACCGGGTCGTTCCACACCACGGTCACCCACGGCTTGTCCTCGGTACCGAGTGCATCCGGTTCGAGTTGCGCGCGCTCGATTTCAGCGGGCGAGGTCATGGCCCCATCGTCGCACGCGGCCGTCACAGCGGTGTCGACCGCACGGGCAAACCCGGCACGCACGGGGTTCGCGCTGCGAATGCGCGCCGACCACCACGTAATCTCTGCGGCATGAGCTCTCCGACGGGTAGCACCGCGCTGCTGACGGACCAGTACGAGCTGACGATGCTCGCGAGCGCGCTGCGGGACGGCACCGCGCACCGCCCGTGCACCTTCGAGGTGTTCACCCGGCGGCTGCCGGACGGCCGCCGCTACGGGGTCACCGGCGGCACCGGCCGGGTGCTCGACGCGATCGAGAACTTCCGGTTCGGCGAGGCCGAACTCGAACAGCTCGCCGCCACCCGCGTCGTGGACGAGGCGACCCTGGAATGGCTGCGCGACTACCGGTTCCAGGGGCAGGTCGACGGCTATCCCGAGGGCGAGCTGTTCTTCCCCGGCTCCCCGCTGCTGACGGTGCGCGGCACGTTCGCCGAGGCAGTGGTGCTGGAGACGCTGGTGCTGTCGATCCTCAACCACGACAGCGCGATCGCCGCCGCGGCGGCCCGGATGGTGTCGGCGGCCAACGGCCGGCGGATGATCGAGATGGGCTCGCGGCGCACGCACGAGGAAGCCGCCGTGGCCGCGGCGCGAATCGCGTACCTGGCCGGTTTCACCGCCACCTCGAACCTGGAGGCGGGCCGCCGCTACGGCATCCCGACCGCGGGCACGGCGGCGCACGCGTTCACGCTGCTGAACGACTCCGAGCGCGCCGCCTTCGAATCGCAGATCGCCTCGCTGGGCACCGGCACCACGCTGCTGGTCGACACCTACGACATCACCCACGGCATCGAGCTAGCGGTGGAGGTCGCCGGGACCGGGCTGGGAGCTGTCCGGATCGACTCCGGCGACGTCGGCGTGCTCGCCCAGCAGGCCCGCGACCAGCTCGACGGGCTCGGCGCGACGGGCACCCGGATCGTCGTCTCCGGCGACCTCGACGAGTACGCCATCGCCGCGCTGCGCGCCGAGCCGGTCGACGGCTACGGGGTGGGCACGGCGCTGGTCACCGGTTCCGGCGCACCGACCGCCGAGATGGTCTACAAGCTGGTGGAGGTCGAGGGCCGGCCGGTCGCGAAGCGCAGCTCGCACAAGACGTCCCGCGGCGGCCGCAAGGCCGCGGTGCGGCGGTACAAGGAGACCGGAACCGCCGTGGAGGAGGTCGTGTACCAGGTCGCGCCGGGCGCCTCCGAGCCGGTGCTCGGGCCGCACGACCGGTTCCTGCAGATCCCGTTGATCCGGGACGGGAAGCGAGCCGACGGCGTGCCGACGCTGGAGGAGGACCGGCAGCGGCTGCGGCACGCGCTGGTGACGCTGCCGTGGGAGGGCCTCAAGCTCTCGCACGGCGAACCGGCGATCCCGACGGTCTTCCACGAGGCCTGAGCTTCCCGCCGGGCCGGCGGCGCTCCAGAATTGCGGTAACGGCGAGGGGGACGTGATGACCAAAGCGTTGATCATCGTGGACGTGCAGAACGACTTCTGCGAGGGCGGCTCGCTGGCGGTGGCCGCCGGCGCCGGCGTGGCGACGGAGATCTCGCGGTACCTCGCGGGATTCGACCACGACCACGTGGTGGCCACCCGCGACTACCACATCGACCCGGGCGCGCACTTCAGCGACGAACCGGATTTCGTCCGCTCCTGGCCGCGGCACTGCGTCGCGGGCACCCCCGGCGCGGCGTTCCACCCGGAACTGGACGTGGGCCCGGTGGAAGCGGTGTTCTCGAAGGGCCAGTACAGCGACGGCTACTCGGGCTTCGAGGGCATCGACCTCCGGGACCGGCCGCTGCGCGACTGGCTGGCCGACCACGGCGTCCGCCGGGTCGACGTCGTGGGCATCGCGACGGATCACTGCGTCCGGGCGACGGCGCTCGACGCGGTCCGGGCAGGCCTGGACACCACGGTGCTCCTGGAACTCACGGCGGGCGTCTCCCGCGAGACGGTCGACGCGGCCCTCTCGGAGCTCGACGCCGCAGGCGTGAACCTCATCGGCGAACCCGTCGTCCGGTAGCCGCGTTTCCGCTGTTCAGGACCCGTGTGCACTTTGTGCCCCTATAGCAGCACAAAACACTCACGGTCCCTGACCTGCAGAGATGACCCCGCCGTCGGCTCTCTCGAAGCGTCACGACCACGAGCCCCTCCGCGCCCGGTTCGCGCGGCGGATCGGATAGCCCCGGCTCGCCGGGGGCATCGGGGCTCTTGGACAGGGGTGCGCGGTAGTTTCTTCTCGTGCCCACCTCTGTCCCGCGATGGTCCGACCCGGTTGCGTTCGAGCCCGACGAAGACGACGAGCTGCCACCGGAGATCGCCGCCGACCTCGCCAAGGTGGGCAGGCGGGAAGCGCCGGAACTGCCGCTGACGGCCAAGCCCAAGCAGGACATCCCGGACCTGGCGACGCTGCTGGAGATCGCGATCACCGCGGTCGGCGGCGTGCCGCGCGAGGGCCAGGCCAGGATGGCCGCCGCCGTCGAGCACTCCATCGGCTCCGGCGAGCACCTGGCCGTGCAGGCCGGCACCGGCACCGGGAAGTCACTGGCGTACCTGGTCCCCGCGATCCGGCACGC
The DNA here is from genome assembly GCF_056431645.1 of Saccharopolyspora sp. NPDC045839. NCBI lineage: Bacteria > Bacillati > Actinomycetota > Actinomycetes > Pseudonocardiales > Pseudonocardiaceae > Saccharopolyspora > Saccharopolyspora sp. NPDC045839. Next base: position 270,210 of record NZ_JBWKKH010000009.1, on the reverse strand, counting down.
CGTCGCCGAGGGCACCACGGTGGTCGTCTCGACCGCGACGATCGCGCTGCAGCGCCAGCTCGTCGACCGGGACCTCCCCCGGCTGGCGACCGCGCTCGCCGAGGCGATCGGCCGCCGCCCGACCTTCGCGATCCTCAAGGGCCGCCGCAACTACCTGTGCCTCAACCGCGTGCACGGCAACGCGCCCGAGGAGCCCGACGACGGCGCGCTGTTCGACGCCTTCGCCGCGTCCGCGCTGGAGCGGCAGGTCAAGCGGATCCAGGAGTGGGCCACCGAGACCGAGACCGGCGACCGCGACGAGCTCGTGCCCGGCGTCACCGACCAGGCGTGGCGGCAGATGTCGGTCACCGCCAAGGAATGCCTCGGGGTGCACCGCTGCCCGGTCGGCGTCGACTGCTTCGCCGAGCGCGCCAGGGCCGAGGCCGGGCGCGCGGACATCGTCGTGACGAACCACGCGCTGCTGGCCATCGACGCGCTGGACGACCGGCCGGTGCTGCCCGACCACGACGTCGTCCTGGTCGACGAGGCGCACGACCTGGTGGACCGGGTGACCTCGGCGGCCACCGGCGAGCTGACCGCCGGCGCGGTGCGGCTCGCGGCGCGCCGCTGCGGGCGGGCCATCGACGAGGAGATCGCCGACCGCCTCGCCGAGGCCGCGGAAGGCCTGGACCTGGTGCTGCAGGCGGCGAACCCCGGCCGACTGGAAGAACTCCCGCAGGACCTCCGCGGCGCGCTGACGGTGACCCGCGACGCGGCGTGGGCCTGCATCAACGCGCTCGGCCCGGAACGCAAGGAAGACGCCGAGGGCAGCACGGCTCGCAAGCTCGCGCACGCCCTCACCGAAGAGGTCCACGACACCGCGGTGCGGCTCCTGGAAGCGTTCGACGACGAAAAGCAGTACGACGTCGTGTGGGTGTCCGCGGAGCCCAACCGCCCGCCGACCGTGCGGGCCGCGCCGCTGGGAGTCGGCGGGCTGCTGCGGGACCGGCTCTTCGGGCAGCGCACCACGGTCCTGACCTCGGCGACGCTGGCGCTCGGCGGCTCGTTCGACACGCTCGCCCGGCAGTGGGGCCTGCCGCCGCAGCAGAAGGCCCAGGCAGCCGCCGGAATGGCCACCGCGAAGGAGGTCCCCTCCGACGCCGGCGGTCCGAAGTGGACCGGGCTGGACGTGGGTTCGCCGTTCGAGCACCAGCGCAGCGGCATCCTCTACATCGCCCGCCACCTGCCGCCCCCGGGCCGCGACGGGCTGCCGCCGCAGTACCTGGACGAGCTGACCGAGCTGGTGCAGGCCGCGGGCGGCCGCACGCTCGGGCTGTTCTCGTCGATGCGCGCCGCCAAGCAGGCTTCGGAAGAACTGCGCGAACGGCTGAGCACGCCGGTGCTGTGCCAGGGCGACGACTCGACCGCGCTCCTGGTCCGCAAGTTCGCCGAAGACCCAGAGACCTCACTGTTCGGCACCCTGTCGCTGTGGCAGGGCGTGGACGTGCCGGGCGATTCGCTGCAGCTGGTCATCATGGACCGCATCCCGTTCCCGCGACCGGACGATCCGCTCGCCTCGGCCCGCCAGAAGGCGGTTTCCGAGCACGGCGGCAACGGGTTCATCACGGTGGCGGGCACGCACGCGGCGCTGCTGCTCGCGCAGGGCGCCGGGCGGCTGCTGCGCTCGCCGAAGGACCGTGGCGTGATCGCGGTGCTGGACCCGCGCCTGGCCACCGCGCGCTACGGCGGTTTCCTGCGTGCCTCGCTGCCGCCGTTCTGGACCACCCACGACCCGGAGGTCGTGCGCGGCGCCCTGCGAAGGCTGTCCGCAGCCGCATCGGAGGCCTAGCGGTACCGCAATTTCCATTGAAATTGCGGGTCCGATTTCCATTGAAATTGCGGTGATCCCGGGTCGGGGACGGTGCGGGACCGGGGTTCGGGGTTCGGGGTTCGGGGTTCGGGGTGGCGTGATCGTCGCGCAGCTCGCGGGCGGCTACCAGACCGGTGGTCCCTGTTCGACGCGGTCGAGCACCGGCCCGAGCCGGTGGAGGTCTCCGCTGGTCTGGAGCAGCCGCTCGTCCCACCAGGTGGCACCGGCCTCGGCCAGTGGTCCGATCAGGTCGCGCGCCGCCGCGGGGTCGCCCGGGCTGACACCCCCACGACCTCGAAGGGGTCGGACCGGCGATCCGTGCGATGCCGGTGGACGTAGCCGACCAGTTCCCGCACCTCATCGACGTGCGGCGGGTGTCCGTGACCGGCCGTTTGAACAAGGGGACCACGCCGTCCCGGCGGGCGGTTCGGCCACACCCCGCCGATCCAGACCGGCGGACGAGGGCGCTGCACCGAGGCAGGCAGCAGGGTCACGTCATCGACGTAGTAGTGCTGATCGAAAAGCGCACCGATACATGGTGCGCACGACCCGACACGCAGAGCGACCGAATTTCGGCAGCCCCTGCCGCCGCGGCGGTTCCGGGTAAGCGCCTCCCGTCACGGCGCCGCTGGTGCTCGGCGAGCCGCTGCGGCAACCGGACCCGAGTGGCGCGATACCACGAACGCCACAAGCCCAGCTGACCCGTTTTCGCCGATCAGGCATCGTGCGTGTTTTGTGTCGCTACAGCGACACAAGACACGCACGGGCTCCCAGCAGGCGAAAGTCAGCCGTACCGGCTTTTGTAGGAGATCGACAAGTCGGTGCTGGGCTTTCTGTTCCGGCCGGGTTGGCGGGTAGGTTGAGCTCGCCGCGCTCATCGGGCCGCCGACGCCGCCCGATTCGACGAGAACCGCTGGTGGGGAAGGCCCTGCCGGGCGGGAGGCAGTCGAGTAGGCAGCGCGGCGCGAAGCCCGGCCCGGCAGCGCCGCCGGTCGGCCATGTTGTCGATCAACCGCTAGGGAGACGTCGTGTCCGCACCACGCCAAGCCGCGCCCGCCGCGAACCTGGCCAGGACTGTGGTCTTCGCCGCATTCATCGCCGTCCTCGGGATCTTCCCCGGCTTCTACCTCGGCGGCGCGGCGGTGCCGATCGTCCTGCAGAACGCGGGTCCGCTGCTGGCCGGCAGCATCCTCGGCGCCCGCCGGGGCGGCGCGGCCACGCTGCTGTTCCTCGCCCTGGTGGCGATCGGGCTGCCGCTGCTCTCCGGCGGTCGCGGCGGCCTCGCGCCGTTCATCGGGCCCAGCGGCGGTTTCGTGATCGGCTGGGTTGCGGCGGCGGTCGTCGTCGGCCTGATCGTGCAGCGCGGCCTGCCGAAGCCGGGCCTGTTCGTGCTGCTCGCGGCTAACGTCGCGGGTGTGGCCGTGGATTACCTGATCGGCATCCCGTACTGGGGCCTGGTCATCGGCGACCTGCGCGCGGCGGCGGTGCAGTCGCTGGTGTTCCTCCCCGGCGACGCCCTGAAGCTCGTCGCCGTCTCGCTCGTCGCCGTCGCGGTGCACCGCGCCCTCCCGGCGACGCTGCCCGGCTCGGCGCGCCGCGCCACCGCCGAGCGCTGAGCGTGCTGCCGATCCTCGGCCGCTCCCCCGCTTCGCGGGTCGCGCACGCCGGAACGACGCTGGACGCTCAGGAGCTGCTCGCGCGGGCCTGCCGCGCTGCGCGGCTCCTGCCGCGCGGCTCCAGGGTCGCCTTCGACGGAGGGGACGCGCTGACGCGCTTGACCCACTTCCTCGGTGCAGACCTCGCGGGCTGCGCAACCCTGCTCGCGGAACCCACCTGGACGGAGGCCGATCGCGCAGCGGTCCTCGCCGACGCCCGTCCTGATCTCGTGCTGAACCTGGACGATCCGCCAACCGCGGACGGAAGTGAACGGACCGTTCACTCCACCTACCGGGACGAACGGTCCGTTCACTCTCCAACCGAACCGAGCGAACGGACCGTTCACCTCACCTACCGAGACGAACAGGCCACTCGCTCCACCTCAACCCAACGAACCACCCACCCCGCCAATCGAGACGAACGGTCCGTTCACTCCCCAACCGAACCGAGCGAACGGACCGTTCACCTCACCCACCGAGACGAACAGGCCGTTCACTCCACCCCAACCCAACCGACCGCCCACCCCACCAACCGAGACGAACGGCCCGGCCCATCGCCGACCGGTGTCACCGAGCTCACGCACTTCTACCTGCCCACCACCTCCGGCAGCAGCGGGTCACCGAAGGTGCTGATCCGGTCTCGCCGGTCGTGGCTGCGCAGCTTCGCCGCGCTCAACCTGCCCTTGGACTCGTCGGATCGCGTGCTGATCCCCGGTCCGCTGAGTTCGTCGTTGTTCCTCTTCGGCGCGTTGCACGCGCTCTACGAGGGCGCCGATGTCGAGCTGCTGGACAAGTGGTCCGCCGCCGGTGCGGCCGCCGGTGCGCGGCGGGCCACCGCGGTCCACCTGGTGCCCGCGATGCTCTCCGCTCTCGTGTCCACTTTGGAACGCGATCCGGTGTTGCGGGCCGAATGCGGTTTGCGCGTGGTGGTTTGCGGCGGGGCCCGGGTGGACGACTCATTGGCGGAACGGCTCGCCAAGGCTCTTCCCGGGTGCGAGCTCGTCGAGTACTACGGGTCGGCCGAGCATTCGCTGATCGCCGTTCGGCGCGGCGGTTCGCTGCGGCCCGTCGTCGACGTGGACGTGCGCGATCCCGTGGACGGCGTCGGCGAGCTGTGGGTGCGCTCCGACCTGGTCTTCGACGGCTACCTCCGCGACGGGGCGATCGTGCCCGCGACGACCGAGGACGGCTGGTCGACCGTCGGCGATCGCGCCGTGCGGCACGCCGACGGGTCGCTGGAGGTTCTCGGCCGCCTCGGCTCGGCGATCAACACCGGCGCCCGGTTCGTCGGCGCGGAGGAGGTCGAATCGGTGCTTCGCGGCGCCGAGGGCGTGCTTGACGTGCTCGTTTGCGCCAGCCCGCATCCGCGGTTCGGCGAGCTCGTCACCGCCGTCGTCGAGATCGACCCGGCAGCACCACCGTCGCTGCGCGAACTCCGCGCGCGGGCCCGCAACGCGCTGGGGCCGGCGAAACGCCCCCGGCGCTGGCTGGCGGTGCGGGAACTGCCCCGGACCGCGTCCGGCAAGCCCGCTCGCGCCCTGATCGCGGAGCGGCTGCGGACCGGAACCCTCGATGTGGAGGCGCTGTGAACCGGACCCCCGTCGTGATCGCCGCGCGTCGCACTCCCATCGGCGAAGCCGGCGGCGTGCTGCGCCACCTGGCCGTCGACCGGCTCGCCGCACCGGTGCTGCGCGCCGTCCTGGACGACGCCGGTGTGACCACAGTGGACGATGTGCTGCTCGGCAACGTGCTGGGCCCCGGCGGGAATCCGGCGCGGGTGGCGGCGTTGCGTGCCGGGTTGGGCGAGGCCACGCCCGGCATGACCATCGACCGGCAGTGCGCGAGCGGGCTCACCGCGATCACCACGGCTGCGGCGGTGATCCGCGGCGGCGCGGGCGACTGGTTCCTCGCCGGCGGCGCCGAGAGCCCGTCCACCGCTCCTTGGCGGGCGTGGCGGCCGCGGTCGGCGACCGAACCGCCCCGCTTCTACGACCGCGCACCGTTCGCGCCGGCCGAGATCGGCGACCCGGACATGGGCCCGGCGGCGGACCTGGTGGCCGCCGAGGCCGGGATTTCCCGGCAGCGCCAGGACGCTTTCGCCGCCCGCAGCCACGAACGCGCCGTGGCCGCGCGGCGAGCGGGCCGTTTCGACGCCGAACTGGTGCCGGTCGGCGGCATCGGCGCGGACGAGCGGCCGCGCGAGGGCTTCACCGCCGAGCGGCTGGCCCGGTTCCGGCCCGCGTTCACCTCGGACGGGACCGCGACGGCAGCGAATTCCTGCGGCATCAACGACGGGGCCGCCGCCGTGCTGATCACCACCGAGGAGCAGCGCCGCCGGCTCGGCGTGCCGGGCCTGCGGCTGCTGGGCTCGCGCACGACGGGGGTCGACCCGAACCGGCTCGGCCTGGGCGCGGTGCCCGCCATGCGGGAACTGCTCGAGCAGCACGAGCCGGAGGTCGTCGAGTTCAACGAGGCCTTCGCCGGGCAGACCCTGGCCTGCCTGGACGCCGCGGGCATCGACGAGCGGCTGGCCGGCCCGGACGGCGGCGCGATCGCGCTCGGCCACCCCTGGGGTGCCTCCGGCGCGGTGCTCGTGGTGCGGTTGTTCGGCCGGATGGTGCGGGCGGACGGGCCGCGCGTGGGCCTGGCGGCGCTGTCCTCCGGCGGGGGTTTGGGCGTGGCCACGATGTGGGAGCGAGTGGGTTGATCGAGTTCGAGGACGTCGGGCACAGCTACGACGAGCGCACCGTGCTGGACGGCGTGGACCTGCGGCTGGCCGAGCGGCGGGTCGCCTTCGTCGGGGCGAACGGCTCCGGCAAGTCCACCCTGGCCCGGATGATCAACGGCCTGGTGCACCCCAGCCGCGGCCGGGTGCTGGTCGACGGGGTGGATCCGGCGCGCAACGGCCGCGCGGTGCGGCGGCGGGTGGGGTTCATCTTCACCCACCCGGACAGCCAGATCGTGATGCCCACCGCGGGCGAGGACGTCGCGTTCTCGCTGCGCAAGCAGGGCCTTTCCAAGGCGGAGCGGCAGCGCCGGGCGGCGGAGGTGCTGGCCCGGCACGGGCTGGAGGGCTACGCCGAGCACCCGGCGCACCAGCTCTCCGGCGGACAGAAGCAGCTGCTGGCGCTGTGCTCGATGCTCGTCCTGGAACCGGACGTGCTGGTCTGCGACGAGCCGACGACGCTGCTCGACCTGCGCAACAAGCGGCACTTCATCGACGTCCTGAACGGGCTGCCGCAGCAGGTCGTGCTGGTCACCCACGACCTGGACCTGCTGGACGGCTTCGACCGGGTGGTGGTGCTCGACGCGGGCAAGGTGGTCGCCGACGGCGAACCGGCCGCGGCCATCCCGTTCTACCGGGAGCTGATCAAGTGAGCCCGCTCGGCCTGTACGAGCCGGGGAACAGCCCGCTGCACCGGCTCGGCGCGGGCTGGAAGTTCCTGGCGCTGCTGGCCTTCGCGGTGCTGACCTTCGTGCTCGGGTCGCCGCTGGCACTGGGCGGATGCGTGCTCGCGGTCGCGGTCGCGTACCTGGTCGGCCGGATCCCGCCGCGCCGCTGCTGGCAGGCCGTGCGGCTGCTGATCCCGTTGCTGCTGGTGGTCTTCCTGCTGCAGTGGTGGATGCTCGGCCTCGACACCGCCGCCGTGGTGTGCCTGCGGTTGCTCGGCGCGCTCACCGCCGCCAACCTCTTCACCCTGACCACCAGGGTCGACGACCTGGTCACCGCCGTGGAGCGCGGGCTTGGCCCGCTGCGGCGCTTCGGCGTCCGGCCGGAGCGGATCGGCCTGCTGGTGGGCCTGACGCTCCAGGCGGTCGCAGCCCTGTCGACGATCGCGACGCAGGTGCGCGAAGCGCAACGGGCCCGGAATGCGGAGCGCTCGTTCCCCGCGTTCGCGGTGCCGTTCCTGGTCCGCACGCTCCGCCACGCCGACGAACTCGGCGAAGCCCTCGCGGCCCGCGGCGTCGGCGACGACTGACCCGTGCGTGAGCGCTCTGGGCGCCGTTTTCGCGCGAAACCGGCGTTCGCCACGCCTTGAGATGACGGTTTCGCGCGAAAACGCCGCAGTCGCGAACCACTCGGGCCCGACATGCACAGCCGCCTCAAGACCGGAGGTAGGCGAGCACCGCGAGGACCCTGCGGTTGGTGTCCTCGGCCGGGGGCAGGTTCAGCTTCGCGAGGATGTTGCCGACGTGCTTGCCCACCGCTGCCTCGCTGACGACCAGCCGCCTGGCGATCTCGGCGTTGGAATGGCCCTCCGCCATCAGGCCGAGGACTTCGTGCTCCCGCACCGACAGCGCCGCCAGCGGGTCGCGCTGCCGGTTCAGCAGTTGGCGCACCACCTGCGGGTCGACCACCGTCCCGCCCGCGACCACGTGCCGCAACACGCCCACGAAGTCCTCGACGTCGACCACCCGGTCCTTGAGCAGGTAGCCGACCCGTTCGCCGCCGTGCGAGTCGAGCAGTTCGGCCGCATAGCTCCGCTCGACGTACTGGCTGAGCGCGACCACCGCGAGCCCCGGGTTCGCGCGGCGCAGCTCCACGGCGGCCCGCAGGCCCTCGTCGGTGAAGCCCGGTGGCATGCGGATGTCGGTGATCACCAGGTCGGGATCGTGCTCGGCGACGGCCGTGATCAGCGCATCGGCGTCGCCCACCGCGGCGACGACCTCGAAGCCGAACCTGTCGAGCAGCCCGGCGAGGCCTTCCCGCAGCAGCACGCCGTCCTCGGCGAGCACTACTCGGATGGGACGGGGCACGGCAGCTCCACGCGCAACAGGGTCGGGCCGCCGACCGGGCTGGACAACAACATCTTGCCGTCGATCACCGCGACGCGGTCCGCGAGCCCGGTCAGCCCCGTGCCGCGCGCGGGATCGGCGCCGCCGCGGCCGTCGTCGGCGACCTCGACCGCCAGCACACCGGCATCCTGCCGAACCGTCACCGACACGGCCGTGGCGGCGCTGTGCTTGGCGATGTTGGTCAACGCCTCGGCGACCACGAAGTACGCCGTCGCCTCGACGTGCGCGGGGAACCTGTCCGGCAGCCCGGCGTGCAGCGCCACCGGAATCGGGCAGCGGTCGGCGAGTTCGCCGAGCGCGGCAGGCAGTCCCCGGTCGGTGAGCACCCGCGGGTGGATGCCGCGCACCAGCTCGCGCAGCTCGGCCATGAGCTGCTTGGCCTCGTCGTGCGCGGCCGAAACGTTCTGGTGCGCCGCGGAATCCGCCGACACGTCCAGCCGGGCGAGGCCGAGTTTCAGGGTGAGGCCGACCAACCGCTGTTGCGCGCCGTCGTGCAGGTCCCGCTCGATCCGCCGCCGTTCGACCTCGAAGGCGTCCACCAGCCGCGCCCTCGACCGCGACACCTCGACCAACTCGGTGCGCAGCCGTTCCCGGCCGTCGTGCAACAGCGCGCGGGCCAGCGCGGCGTGCCCGGCGGCGAGCAGACCGAGCAGCAACGGCACGACCGGGAGCGCGACCAGGGCGGGCAGCGCGTACCAGAGGGCTTCCCCGAAAGTGGTTGCGGTACCGAAGAAAACCGCCACCGGCCCGGCTGTGCCAATGGTCAGCAGCGGGCTGATCAGCAGCATCAGCAGCACGAACGCGATCCCGAACACCAGCGCATGCGCCACGGGACCGGCGGTGGCGAGCAGGACGGCGTAGGCGACCTCCCGCCAGGTCGCCGGTTCCCGGTACCGGGCGCTCACCCGACGCCAGGCACCGGTGGCCGTCAAAGCGCGGTGGCCGCTGCTGATCGGCCGGGGGTCGACGAGCCGCAGCCGCCACCGCTCCAGCTTCGCCAGGGGCGTCGCGACCAGCGGGGCACCCGCCGCGAACAACCCGCAGCCGACGGCGACGACGACCAGGACCCCGCCCGGCGACGATCCGCCCTTGACCGCGGCCGCCACCACCGCCGTCCACAGCAGACCCGGGAAGGCGACCGCCGCCACCACCGGGATCGCGCCGAGGACGTAGCCCAGCGGACCCCAGCCGAGGAACAGAACCCGGTGCTGCCGCAGGGTCTTCAGCCATGTTCGAAGTCGCACGGCCGCAAGCCAACCAGATCGCGGCGGCCCGATCAGCGGCACTGGCCCCCGTCTTCGGGGTATGCCCAGCCATACCCCGAACCGGGCGGCAGCGCGTAGTGCCCGGGACGCCGCCGTGCTGATCTGCTCGCGGCATGACGGCCTCACAACTCAGCCGATCCGCGGACCGGCCGGAAACGTCGCGGCGCCAGGGTGTTCTGGCGTTCGTCCTGCTCACCTTCGGCATCTCCTGGGCGGGCATGTTCGCAGCGGCGCTGCTGGGCTTCTCGCTGGCGAGCCCGCTGGCACAGCTACCGGCCGCGATGGGGCCGGCCGTCGCGGCGATCATCGTGCGGCGGTGGGTGACGCGGGAAGGCTTCGGCGACGCCGGTCTCCGGCTGCGGCTGCGCGGCAACCTGCGCCACTACCTCGCCGCCTGGCTCGTCCCGTACGCACTGGCCGCCGGCGCCCTCGCGATCGCCGCCGCCACCGGCCTGTGGCGGCCGGACGAGCTGCCCGCCTGGTGGCTGATCCCGGCGCTGCTGCTCGTCGTGCCGGTGCTCACGCCGCTGTACTGGGGCGAGGAGTTCGGCTGGACCAGCTACCTCCGGCTGCGCGTGTGCCCCGGCCGGCCGCAACTGGCCACCGCCGTCACGGGGCTCGTCTGGGCGGTCTGGCACTACCCGCTGGCCTTCCTCGGCTACATCGAGTTCGACAACGTGCTGATCGGCCTGCCGCTCTGGACGGTGTCGTTCTACTTCCAGGAAGTCGTGCTGAGCTGGCTGCGGATCCGCAGCGGAACCATCTGGACGGCCAGCCTCGCGCACGGTGGCAACAACATGGTCCTCTCGCTGCTGACCGGCCTGGCGCTCGAAGGGGCGGTCAGCGCGGAGGTCACCACGGTGGTCATGACGGCGCCGATCGCCCTGCTCGCCGCCTGGATCCTGATCAGCGGGCGCCTCCGCCCCGCGGAACCGGGACTTTAGCCTCTGTCGTCGCGGCCCGGATGCTGGGCATATTGGTCGTTACCGGGGAAACCCGGCGACCGGCCCGAGGATGCAGTGGCCTTGACGACCATCAGGCCGCCAAAGACCTAGCAGTCGAAAGATTGCAAAACATTCTCGGGCCCGGCCTATGTCCAGGCCCGTTTCAGGAGTCCCATTTCCGCTGGTCACGGCACCCGTGCGCCTTTTGTGCCGCTATGGCGACACAATGTGCTCACGGGCTGTTACCAGCGGGAACAGCACATTTCGCGGATCAGTTCCACTGGGCGAGGACCGTGACGGTGCCCGGATCCACCTCGGTGAAACCCGCGTCGCGCACCATGCCCACCCGCGCCTGCCGCCAGGCCGTCTCCGGATCGTCGCGCGGGTGCAGGCGCGCCCAGGTCGCCGCGTCGGCGCGCCGGACCGAGCAGCGGAACCCGTCCGCCGCCCAGCCCTCCAGCTCGGCGTCCAGCCCCGCCCCGTGCAGCAGCGAGGCCAGGATCATCGTCGCGTGCCCCACCTGCGCCGCGGACTTCCCGGCGCTCATCGGCACGTCAGGGTTCAGCCACAGCGTCGGCACCCCCGGCAGCGGCGCGCCCGGGTCGTCCGCCTCCAGCTCGCTGCCGGAGATCTGCAGGCGGCTGAGCTCCTTGGGCATGTCCGCCACCCGCATCGGCAGGAACGCCCGCGCCTCGGCATTGCCGACGCGCACCGTTCGCCCGGGCAGCGACTGCACCGCCTCCCAGTGCACGCCGCGGGCCCGCCGCGCCACCTTGCGGATGCGCCCGGAGATCCAGGTGTGCATGGCCTCGTGCCACTCGCCGCCCGGCTTGCAGCGCTCGTCGAGGCACACCGCGATCGCCGCCGCTGCGGCCGCCTCCAGCAGCGCCGTGCGGTCCGGCGGCTCGCGGCGCTCGATCCGCAGCACCATCGGCATCAGGACCACGTTCTCCGGGTCCTCGTCCGAGGTGTCCGCGGTGGCGGCCTCCGGCAGTGCCAGCCACGAGGCGTACCGGGCGATCAGCGGATCCAACACGGAGTGGGAATCAGACACACCTGGATTATCCGATCCCGCGCCACCGGTATTCCGCGCGGCCGCCGACGTCACACGTCCAGCGGCACCCGCCGCAGCACGCCGTCCTCGGTGTCCGCGGCCTCGATCTCGGCGCGGGTGACGCCGAGCACGAACAGCACGGTGTCCAGGAACGGGTACGACAGCGCGGTGTCGGCGACCTCCCGCAGCGCGGGCTTGGCGTTGAACGCCACGCCGAGCCCGGCGGCGGAGAGCATGTCGATGTCGTTGGCGCCGTCGCCGACCGCCACGCACTGCGCCGCTGGCACCCCGAACGACTCGGCGAACCGGCGCAGCGCCTTGGCCTTGCCGGCCCGGTCCACGATCTCCCCGATCACGCGGCCGGTGAGCTTGCCGTCCACGATCTCGAGCTCGTTCGCGGCGCTGAAGTCCAGCCCCAGCTCGTCCACCAGCTGGTCGATGATCTGGGTGAACCCGCCGGACACGACGCCGGTGTGGAAGCCCAGGCGGCGCAGCGTGCGGATGGTGGTGCGGGCGCCGCGGGTGAGTTCGAGCTCCGCGGCGACGTCGTCGAGCACCGACGCGGGCAGGCCCTCCAGCACCGCGACCCGCTGCCGCAGCGACTCGGCGAAGTCCAGCTCGCCGCGCATGGCCCGCTCGGTGACCTCGCGGACCTCCTGCTCGCAGCCGGCCCTCGCGGCCAGCATCTCGATGACCTCGCCCTGGATCAGCGTGGAGTCCACGTCGAACACCACCAGCCGCTTGGCCCGGCGGGCCAGCCCGGTGCGCTCGACGGCCAGGTCCACCCCGGTGCGCGCGGCCAGGTCGGCCACCGCCGAGGTCAGCACGTCGTCCGAGCCCTCGCCGTTGTCCGGGGCGCTGACCTGCAGCTCCAGCCCGGTCACCGGGTAGTCGGCGACGCGGCGGATGGAGTCGATGTTCACGTCGAGCTCGGCGAGGCCGCGCGCGACGTCGCTGAAGTTCCGGGCGGTCACCGGCTGCCCGAGCACCACCACGACGTGCGTCGAGCCGAGCTTCGCGGCGCCGCCGTCCTCGGTGCCGATCGCCACGTCGACGGTCATGCCGACGGTGGCCATCGCCTGCTCGACGGCCTCCTGCAGCTGCTCCGGGTCGCGCTCGGTGGACACGAGCACGCCGAGCACCAGCCTGCCGCGGATCACCACCTGCTCCACGTCGACGATGTCCACGCCGTGCCGCGTCAGCGCGGCGAACAGCACGGAGGTGACCCCCGGCTTGTCCTTCCCGGTCACGGTGATCAGCACGGTGGTCGCGTTCACGGCTGCGGTACTTCCTCTCTCGGCCCCAACAAACGTTAAGCCCCGGCGGGGCATGCCGCCGGGGCTCATCGTCGAGCTAGCCCTACCCTGGCACAGTTTCGCCGTGCGGGGCTAGCGCGCAGGTCACTTCTCCGCGTCGTCGTCCGGCGCGCCGACCGCCGGCTTCTCCTCGTGCTTGTGGGCGAGGGTCTTGCCGGTGAGGCTGAGGTGCGCCTCCAGCCGCATCCGCTCCGAGATGTGCGGGTAGTGCAGCTCGAACGCCGGCCGCTCGGAACGGATCCGGGGCAGCTCGGTGAAGTTGTGCCGCGGCGGCGGGCAGGAGGTCGCCCACTCCAGGGAGTTGCCGTAGCCCCACGGGTCGTCGACCGTGACGACCTCGCCGTAGCGGTAGCTCTTGAACACGTTGTAGAGGAACGGCAGCATCGAGGCGCCCAGGATGAACGCGCCGATCGTCGAGATCGTGTTCAGCATGGTGAAGCCGTCGGACTCCAGGTAGTCGGCGTACCGACGCGGCATGCCCTCGTTGCCCAGCCAGTGCTGCACCAGGAACGTGCCGTGGAAGCCGATGAAGGTCAGCCAGAAGTGCAGCTTGCCCAACCGCTCGTCCATCATCCGGCCGGTGATCTTCGGGAACCAGAAGTAGATGCCGGCGAAGGTGGCGAACACGATCGTGCCGTAGAGCACGTAGTGGAAGTGGGCCACCACGAAGTAGGTGTCCGAGACGTGGAAGTCGACCGGCGGCATGGCCAGCAGGACACCGGTGAGACCACCGAAGAGGAAGGTGACCAGGAAGCCGACGCTGAAGATCATCGGCGTCTCGAAGGTCAGCTGCCCCTTCCACATGGTGCCGATCCAGTTGAAGAACTTCACACCGGTCGGGACCGCGATCAGGAACGTGGTGAACGCGAAGAACGGCAGCAGCACCGCGCCGGTGGCGTACATGTGGTGCGCCCACACGACGACCGACAGGGCCGCGATGCCCAGCGTGGCCAGCACCAGGCCGGTGTAGCCGAACAGCGGCTTGCGGCTGAACACCGGGAAGATCTCCGAGACGATGCCGAAGAACGGCAGCGCGACGATGTAGACCTCGGGGTGGCCGAAGAACCAGAACAGGTGCTGCCAGAGGATCACGCCGCCGTTGGCCGGGTCGAACACGTGCGCACCGAGGTGGCGGTCGGCCATCAGGCCCAGCAGCGCGGCGGTCAGGATCGGGAACGCCATCAGGATCAGCAGGCTGGTGACCATGATGTTCCAGGTGAAGATCGGCATCCGGAACATCGTCATGCCGGGCGCGCGCAGGCAGACCACGGTGGTCAGCATGTTGACCGCACCGAGGATGGTGCCCAGACCGGAGACCGCCAGGCCGGCGATCCACATGTCCGCGCCGTGACCCGGCGAGTGCAGGGCGTCCGACAGCGGGGTGTAGGCGAACCAGCCGAAGTCGGCGGCGCCACCCGGCAGCAGGAAGCCGCTGACGACCATCAGGCCGCCGAACAGGTACAGCCAGTAGCCGAGGGCGTTCAACCGCGGGAACGCGACGTCCGGCGAACCGATCTGCAGCGGCAGCACGTAGTTCGCGAAGCCGAACAGGATCGGCGTCGCGTACAGCAGCAGCATGATCGTGCCGTGCATGGTGAACAGCTGGTTGTACTGCTCCTGCGAGAGGAACTGCATCCCCGGGACGGCGAGCTCACCGCGGATCAGCATCGCCATCAGGCCGCCGACCAGGAAGAACGCCATCGACGTGACCAGGTAGAGGATGCCGATTTGCTTGTGGTCCGTGGTGCGGAACATCCGCGCCAGGAATGACCCCTTGACCGTTTTGCGCACCGGATAGGGGCGCGTGGCGATCGGCTGTGGCGCGACGGCCGTCACGGTGCCTCCTGCACTCCCTTTGAAGCCTCTTCGAACCCGACTAGGGCTCGCCCGACCCGGTTGGGTCGGTTTGACAGCACGCGACACCCTGCAGGACCCCTGCAGCACACGTCAGTCGCGATGCCTGCCGACTGCGGATACTAGTCCGGGCGTCCGGCCGCAGTTCGGCCGGGCCGTAGCCACCCTATTCATTGCGACGTGCCCCGTCACGCGTAGTGAGATCAAGTCGACAGCACGCGCACGGCGGGCGGTTCCCGGCGACGTCGGCCGCACGCGCCCGCGGGGCGCCGGTTAGCCTACGGGGCAATAGGTCCGGCAGCCCAGCTGCGATCAGCAGCTATCGATCAACGGGCCGCCCTGGGACGACGTCCACCAGATCCTGGAGGGGAAGCACGTGCGGAGGAGCACGATCATCGGCGCCGTGCTGGCCGGCGGTCTCGCACTCGCGGGCTGCACGCCGAGCGAGGAACCCAGCGACCAGCCCCCGGCCCCGGGCACGCCGCCGCCCGCGACCGCGCAGCAGCACGCCGGGCAGGGGCACGCCCCGGCCGGCGAGCACACCGCGACGGACCGCGAGTTCGCGCAGCAGCTGCTCGCCAACCGGCAGCAGGTCGTGAACCTCGCCGAGCTGGCCGGCACCAGTGCGCAGAGCGCCGAGGTCAAGTCCCTCGCCGCGGAGTTCAAGCAGGCGGCTCAGCCGCAGGTCGACCAGTTGACCGCGTTCCTGAACTCCGCTGCCGGCCAGCAGTCCGGCAGCTCCCCGGAGGACGAAGCCGGCGACTCCGCCGACGCCGGCCTGCAGACCGACCAGCAGCTGCAGCAGATCTCGAAGCTGTCCGGCGCGCAGTTCGACCAGCAGTGGAAGCAGGCGATGCTGTCGCTGCAGCAGGGCGCCGGGACGCTGGCCCGCACCGAGCAGGAGGAAGGCTCTGCGCAGCAGATGCGCCAGCTGGCCGAGGAGCTCGTCGCCGAGGAGCAGACCACCCTCAGCAAGCTCAACGCCCTCTGATCCGAGGCGCCGAACGGGGCCGCAGGCATTCCGCCTGCGGCCCCGTTCTCGTTTCCGATCCAGCGGGACCACCCCGGCCGGCACGGCGGACTTCCAGTGCGCGTGGCCCTCGGAAGCTCCCGATTTCAGGCAAGCCCGGGAGACCTCCGAGCTCGACCGACCACCCGCAGCAGGCGGCGGCCGAGGGCTTCCAGCGCTCCCACCAGCAGAGCCACGCCCAGGTAAGCGGGCCAGAGCACCAGGTGGACAGCCGCCGGAACACCAACGTCCAGGAGTTGCTCGTCGAATCCGCCCAACAACGCGCCGACGGCGAGGAGCAGGACTGGCAGCAACAGCCCGGACCGGAACAGCAGGACGCCTGCCAGCACGAACGCGAGCAGTTGCCCCGGCAGCGCCCAGGCCGGCAGCCCAGCGGGCAAAGTCGTCCCGAACGCGATGCATCCGGTCGCGAGCACGGACAGCACCGCCGCCAGCCCGAACGCCCTCCAACGGCTCGGCCGCTCCTGGCCGCGCCGGAGCCCGCAGAGCGCGGCAACGCCGATGAGCAGGAGTAGCCGTGGCCACCCCAGCACCAGCGCATCGATCCACTGTGGACCGGAGCCGACCAGCACACCGCCCACCACCAACCGCTCGCCATTGGAGAGGGCCTCGCCGAGCACCACGAGTGCCGTGACGCCGCCCAGGCACCACATCGGCAACCAGGTGCGGCGGCGGCTCGTGGGGATCGCAGTTTCAATTGAAACTGGGATCCCGCGTGCGAGGAAGGCCACAGCGGCGGGCACCGCCAAGGCGATCAGCACGGGGTCGACGGGGTATCCGAACAGAACCCCCAGCAGCGCGATCAGCGCCGCGTAAGCCACTCCGAAGACGATGCTGCTCATCACAGCTCCTCCCGGAACAGCTCGACGACGCGGCGCACCGTGTCCGCGGTGGCTGCCGCGTTGGCCTGCGGGGCGCCGCCGCCAGCGGCCCAGAACACCTCCGGGACCAGCGGAACCGCGCTGGTGTAGGAGGTCGGGAGGTTCGGCACGCCGAGGATGAAGTGCCCCGCTCCCGGCTGCACCACGTGCTCGGCCCGGTCGCCGAGCCGCCGTGCCGCGACATCCAGCAGCCGCTGCGACGGCCACATCTCGTCCCGTTCGCCGGACACCAGCAGGTATGCCGCGTTGTTGCGCTCGACCGGGATCGCGGCGTGGTCGAGCTGTTCCGGCGTGGCCGTCGTGCCCTGGGTGTCGACGAACCGCACCGGACGCCCGCGCGTCGCCGAGAACAGCAGGGCGGGCGGGATTCCGGCGAAGTCCGTCGTCAACGGCGGAAGCTCGGCGCCGGCGTGCGTCCAGGACGATGCCGTCGGCGTCGCGCCGGGGAAGACCACACCGGAACCCACCACCGATGCCACGGCCCCCACGTCCGGCGAGAAAGCGCCGAGCAGCAGCGCGAACTCGCCACCCCGGGACAACCCGACTACTCCGACCGGCCCGTCGGAAACGTCCGGCCGCGTCCGCAGCCAGTCCACCGCGCGCGTCCCGTACTCGACCGGGATCCGCTCCAGCGCAGGCGGCAGCCCGGGCAGCCCGAAGTAGGCCAGGCCCAGCACGGCGAACCCCTTCCCGGCCAGGAAACGCCCCAGCCCGGGATCGGGCCGCCCGCCGTCGGACCCGCCCAGCAGGATCACGCCCGGGTGCGGCCCCGGACCGGGCGGCAGGTGGAGGTCACCGACCAGCCCGGCCTCGGCGATCGGCACCGACCGAACGCCCGGAGTGTGCAGCTGCACCGCTACCGGCGACTGCGCCAACGTGCGCCCTCCGACGTCGACGCCGATGGTCAGCCCGAGTTCGGGTCCGCGCACGACCGCAAATGGGTCCGACACCGGCTCGCCGGAGGGCAGCCGCATCGACCACAGCAACCCGGTGGGGTCTACTCCGGTGTAGGAACCGCTGGTCGGGGACTGCGTGGCGATGTCGACACGCCCGCCGCGGTCGGCCGCGAACATCCCCCACGACGTCCACAGCCGACCGCGGTCGTCGGTCGTCCGCGCCCACACCACGGCCTGCTCCCCCGGCGCCAGGCCGCGCACGACCACCTTCAGCGGCCCGTCGATCGCACCGCCGCCGCCATCCAGCGCAGGGGCGGCTCGCGGGGTGCCCGCGCACCCGGCGAGCAGCAGCCCTACGGCCAGCAGGCCGATTCCACGTCGCATCGAAGACCTCCATTCCAAGATCGAGCGAGATCAACGGTGCGGTCTCCAGCAACGGGAGAGTCAAGTTCGCCGGCGGAACCGGATCCGCCTCTTCCGCGCGGCATCGGCGAAACCTACTATGAGTAGGCTACTGTTGAGTAGATAGCGCCGACCTAGGGAGTGCTCATGCCGAACGTGTCCGGGAAAGTCGTCCTGATCACCGGCGCCGCGCGCGGGATCGGCGCGCAGACCGCGCGGGAGCTGGCCCGGCGCGGTGCCCGGCTCGCCCTGGTCGGCCTGGAGCCCGACGAGCTCGCCGCCGTGGCCGCGGAACTGGGCGACGGCCACTTCTGGGCCGAGGCCGACGTCACCGACCCCGACTCGATCGAGGCCGCCGTGGCCGCCGCCGTCGAGAAGCTCGGCCGCCTCGACGCGGTCATCGCCAACGCCGGGATCGCGCCGGTCGGCACGGTCCGCCACTCCGATCCGCGCGCGTTCGTCAAGGCCGTCGACGTCAACCTCAACGGCGTCTTCCACACCGCCCGCGCCACCCTCCCGCACCTGATCGACCGCCGCGGCTACCTGCTGGTGGTCTCGTCGCTGTCGGCGTTCAGCCCGACCGGCGGCATGGCCGCCTACACCGCGAGCAAGGCGGGCTCGGAGGCGCTGGCCAGCGCGATCCATTCGGAGGTGGCGCACCTCGGCGTCGCGGTGGGCAGCGCGCACCCGTCGTGGATCGACACCGACATGGTGCGCGACGTCGCGAAGGACCTGCGCACCTTCGCCGCGATGCGCAAGCGGCTGCCGTGGCCGATGCGGGCGACCACCAGCGTCGAGGACTGCGGCAAGGCCTTCGCCGACGGTGTCGAGCGCCGCGCCCGCCGCATCTACGTGCCGCGGGCGATCATGGTGATGCACTGGCTCCGCAACGTGCCGTCCTCGCGACTCGCGGAGCGGCTCATGCTCCCCGTCCTGCGCCGCCTCATCCCGCAGCTGGAGAAGGAGGTCACCGGGCTGGGCCGCTCCCTGAGCGAGCGCCACCAGAAGCTCCAGGGCTGATGCCGTGTGTGCTTCGTGCTGCCATGGCAGCACGAAGCACACACGGTCCCGGACGGTTGGGACCGGTGGCCGGGTTGTCTGACGCGGAAGGCGGCCCCGGCCACCGGAGTCTCAACGCGAGCGCTGCTCGCCGACCAGCGGACCCACCCGCCGCCGGAGCGGTGCCGCGAGTTCGCGCTGCCGCTCCCGCTCGACCTTGGCGATCAGCAGCCAGACGGTCTGGTCGTCGCGGCCCGTCGCGCTGTGCTGCGGGCGGCCGGGCGTCGCCGCGGCGATCCAGCTCGGCGCGCGGACCAGGATGCCGCCGACCGTCGCGCCGATCGTGTTGCACACGACGTCGTCGGTGGACGCCACCCGGCCGGTGACGGCCAGGAACTGGACCAGCTCGATCGAGCAGGCCAGCACCAGCCCGCCGAACGCGATCTTGACGATGCTGTCGAACCACCGGACCCGCTGCGGCACCAGCACGCCGAGCGGCAGCAGCAGGACGAGGTTCCCGGCCAGCTGCACCCAGGGCAGCGAGTCGCCGGGGTCGGCGGCCAGCGCCATCGACACGTCCTTCCCCAGGTCCGGCCGGACCGGTTCGGCCGCCGGCCGCTGGGGCGTGAAGACGAGGTACGCCACGCAGAGCACCGAGAGGACCAGCACTCCGTCGATCAGCGGGCCCCACCGCACAGATCTTTCCGTCAGGTAGTTGCGCACCAATGCCGATCCGAGCGCCGCCGCCACGGCGACCGGGAGCAGAACGGTGACCACTGGTAGGAATCCGTCGAATGCCACGAGAATCTGCTGCACGTTCGCCGCACTTCCTCTGGCCGCCAGCGCCAGGACGACGCGGCCACCGGAAATCCACAGTGGATCGCCGAATGACCTGGAACCGTTGGGAACTCTCATTTCCAGCGGTCTGCGTTGACCGGTACCTGCAAGGGATCAGGGGCTGGCGGCGGCCGGACATCGCCCCGGGGTCCGCCGAGGCCCGGCCGCCGGTGAGCCCTGCCGCGAAGTCGCGGCAGGCCGGGGGTGTTCCGGTGGCGGGACGATCCGGCCGGTGCGGTGACGCCGCCGCTGTCGGGGCCCGACGAGCGCCTGCCGCATGACCTACCTCCGCCATTCCCCGCACTGCTCTGGTAAAGATCCGAAATCAACTTGGTTGCGGTCGAACCTAACCGCCGCCCCAGAACCCGCCAGGAACATGGCAAAAACCCGCCACCTCCGACACTGGTGTCTATTGAGGACGGACACGTCGCCAGAAGAGCGCCCCGAGCAGGGGTTTCGACAAGAGGCCCGTCGTTGCACAACACAGCGGAAGATAATTCCCACAATTCCCAAACGGGAAACATCGCGAATCCTCGTGAATTCCGGGTAACGCGCGGTGAACGGCGGCGGAATAGCGGGGAATCGCCCGACCGGCGCGAAGTCGGCCGACCCGCCCGCGCCCGGCCGCCGCGGTGGTGCGAAAAATCACGTGCTCCCGGGAATCCGGTCCTGCTAGCCTTGGGTCCGTTCGTGCTCGACGACGCAGGTGGAACGGGAGGTGAGATTTAATGGTTGCCCTGGTGATCGCTGCCGCACGCAGCGCCCGGACCGTTCTCACGTCCCGAGTCCCGGTCTGATGCGCCGTCTTCGCTGACAAGTCCGCCCGCGTTGCGGACGTGTCTGCGCGCGCCTCCACCGGGACTCCCATCACCAGGAGTTCCCTCCGTTGTCACACAACACTTCCGCACATCCAGGCGATCTCGCTTACTTCGGCTGGGACGAGACGCTCGACCAGTCCTTCTCCGAGCACCGAGCGGCCGGGCTGATCCCGGCGCGCGTCATCGGCGTCGACCGCGGTAGCTGCGACGTCATCACCGCCGACGGACCGATGCGCGTCGGTACGTCCCCGACTCCGGCCGACCCGCTCGACGCGCCGTGCACCGGCGACTGGGCCGCCGTGCGCCCGGGCGCAGATCCGCGGCTGGCGGTCCTGCTCCCCCGGCGCAGCGCCATCGTGCGGTCGAGCGCGTCGCGTTCATCGCACGGGCAGGTGCTGGCGGCCAACGTCGACACCGCAGCGGTGGTCGTTCCGGCGGTGGAACGGCCGAGCCCCGGCCGGATCGAGCGCCTGCTCGCGCTGGCTTGGGAGAGCGGCGCGGTACCGGTCGTCGTCGCGACCAAGGTGGACCAGGCCGACGACCCCGAGCGGCTGATCACCGAGCTCGCGCTGCTGGCGCCCGGTGCCGAGACCGTCGCCACCAGCGTCGTCACCGGCGAAGGCATCGACCGGCTCAGCGGCCTGCTGACCGGGACGGTCGTGCTGCTCGGCCGGTCCGGGGCGGGCAAGTCCACGTTGGCCAACGCCCTCCTCGGCGCCGACCGGCTGGCCACCGGCGCCGTCAGGGAGCAGGACGGCAAGGGCCGGCACACCACGGTGCGCCGCGAGCTGATCCCGCTGCCGGGCGGCGGGGTGCTCATCGACACCCCCGGCCTGCGCGGCGTCGGGCTGTTCGATGCGGACGAGGGGCTGGAACGGGTCTTCGCCGAGATCGAGGAGCTCGCCCGCGGTTGCCGGTTCGCGGACTGCGGCCACGACACCGAACCCGGCTGCGCGGTCCGGGCCGCGATCGCCGCAGGCGAGCTCAGCGCCCGCCGGCTCGACAGCTACCGCAAGCTCCAGCGGGAGAACGCCTGGGCGGCGTCCCGCGCGGACGCCCGGCTGCGCGCCGAACGCGACGACCGCAAGAAGGCCATCACCCGGCATCTGCGTGCCACCTACCGGTTCCGGGGCAGGAAATGACCGCTGACCGACCGAATCGGACTTCCACGACCACGGAGAGAACCGCTGTGAACGACAACGATTCGCACGCCGCGGACCGCGATGCCGTGCGCGACGCGTTCTTCGCGCTGCACCACGGTCTGCCCCGGCAGGGGCCCGGATCCGACGCGACCACCCGGCACCTGCTCGAACTCGCCGCACCGCCCGGGGATCCCCGGGCGCTCGACATCGGCTGCGGGCCGGGACGGGCGTCCCTGCTGCTGGCCGCCGAGGCCGGGGCCCGGGTCACGGCCGTCGACCTGCACCAGCCGTTCCTGGCGGAGTTGCGCGCCGCCGCGGAGGCGAGCGGGGTGGGCGACGCGATCGACACCGACGTGCGGACGATGGCGGAATTGCCCTACCCGGACCGGAGTTTCGACCTGGTCTGGGCCGAAGGTTCGGCCTACAACATCGGTTTCGACACCGCGCTGGCGTCCTGGCGGCGTCTGCTCGCCCCGGGCGGCGCGCTGGTCGTCACCGAGTGCGAGTGGGCCACCGACGATCCGGCTCCCGAAACCCGGGCGTTCTGGGATTCGCACTACGCGCTGCGCACGACCGAGGCCAACGCGGCCGCCGCGGTCCGGGCCGGATACGAGGTGTCCGCGATCTACCACCTGCCGGGGACGGACTGGTTCGACGAGTACTACACCCCGCTCGCCGAGCGCATCGCGGCGGCCGACCTGACCGCGCCCGGGATGCGTGAGGCGGTCGCGGCCACCCGGGCCGAGATCGAGATCCGCCGGGCGCACGGCCACGACTACCGCTACACCGGCTACGTACTGCGCCCGAATCACGAGGAGAGCACCGAGATGTGGACCACCCGACCGGAGACCGAAGCCGACATCCCCGCGATCCGCGCGGTCAACCTCGACGCCTTCCCGACCGCGCTGGAGGCGGACTTGATCGAGGCGCTGCGCGAGGACCCGGCGTGGATCGACGGGCTGTCCATCGTGGCCGAGGACGCGAACGGTGAGGTGGTCGGCCACTCGCTGCTCACCCGCAGCCACGTCGACGGCTTCCCGGCCCTGACGCTCGGCCCATGCGCGGTGCTGCAGCGCTACCAGCGCACCGGAGCCGGCTCGGCGACGATCCGGGCCGGGCTGGAAGCGGCGCGCGCCATGGGCGAGAAGCTGGTCCTGGTGCTCGGGCACCCCGAGTACTACCCGCGCTTCGGGTTCAGGCGGGCATCGGAGTTCGGGATCGGCCTGACGATCGAGGTCCCGGACGAGGCCATGATGGCCCTCCCACTCGACCCGGAAGCCGAGATCCCCGGCGGCAAGGTCCGGTACCCGGCCCCATTCGGCATCTGACCGGGGACAGCTGAACACGACGGGGCCCTGCTCACCTGGCGAGGTGAGCAGGGCTCGCGTCGCGCTCAGTCCTTCTTGCGGCGGAAGAGGCTGAGGATCGGGTCGTAGCGGCGGTCCGCCACCCGCTCCTTCAGCGGGATCAGCGCGTTGTCCGTGATCTGGATGTTCTCCGGGCAGACGTCCGTGCAGCACTTGGTGATGTTGCACAGGCCGAGGCCGTGCTCGCCGCGCGCTTCTTCCGGGCGGTTCTCGGCCGCGTCCAGCGGGTGCATCTCCAGCTCCGCCACCCGCATCAGGAAGCGGGGCCCGGAGAACGCCTGCTTGTTGTCGTCGTGGTCGCGGATGACGTGGCAGGTGTTCTGGCACAGGAAGCATTCGATGCACTTGCGGAACTCCTGGGAGCGCTGCACGTCCACCTGCTGCATCCGGTACTCGCCCGCTTCCAGCCCCTCCGGCGGCGCGAACGCCGGCACCTCGCGGGCCTTGGTGTAGTTGTAGGACACGTCGCAGACCAGGTCCTTGATCAGCGGGAACGTCCGCATCGGGGTGACCGTGATCGTCTCGGACCGCTCGAACGTCGACATCCGGGTCATGCACATCAGCCGGGGCCGGCCGTTGATCTCCGCCGAGCAGGAGCCGCACTTGCCCGCCTTGCAGTTCCACCGCACCGCCATGTCCGGGCACTGGGTGGCCTGCAGCCGGTGGATGATGTCGAGCACGACCTCACCCTCGTTGACCTCGACGGTGTAGTCGCGGAGCGTCCCGTCGGACGGACCGCGCCACACCCGGAAGTGCGCCTGGTAACCCATCTACAGCCCCTTCACCTGGACGTCCGCCAGTTCTTCCTCGGTGTAGTACTTGCGCAGCTCCTCGACCTTGAACAGCGTCAGCAGGTCCTCGCGCATCGGCCCCTGCGGCTGCTCGACGACCTCGATCCGCTCGTGGCCGATGCTGCAGACCAGCAGCTTGCGCCGCCAGTTCGCGTCCATTCCCGGGTGGTCGTCGCGGGTGTGACCGCCGCGGCTCTCGGTGCGCAGCAGCGCGGCGCGCGCCACGCATTCGCTGACCAGCAGCATGTTTCGCAGGTCGAGGGCCAGGTGCCAGCCCGGGTTGAACTGCCGGTTGCCCTCCACCGCGAGGTGCTCGGCGCGCGCCCGGAGGTCCCGCAGCCGCTCCAGGGCCTGCCGCATCTCCGTGCCCTTGCGGATGATCCCGACCAGGTCGTTCATCGTCTGCTGCAGTTCGGCGTGCAGCGCATAGGGATTCTCCGCGTTCGGCGAGGCCGCGGAGGCGAACGGGTCCTGCGCACGCCGCGCAGCGGCGTCCACATCGGACTCCACGATCGCCGGGCGGGCGTCGAGACCCGCGATGTACTCGGCGGCGCCCGCACCCGCGCGGCGGCCGAAGACCAGCAGATCGGACAGCGAGTTCCCGCCCAGCCGGTTGGAGCCGTGCATCCCGCCGGCCACCTCGCCGGCCGCGAACAGGCCCGGCACCCGGGACGCCGCCGTGTCCGGGTTCACCTCCACGCCGCCCATCACGTAGTGGCAGGTCGGCCCCACCTCCATGGACTCCGCGGTGATGTCCACGTCGGCGAGTTCCTTGAACTGGTGGTACATCGACGGCAGCCGCCGGGTGATCTGCTCCGCGGGCAGCCGGGTCGCCACGTCGAGGAACACCCCGCCGTGCTGCGAGCCGCGGCCCTCCTTCACCTCGTTGTTGATCGCGCGCGCCACCTCGTCGCGCGGCAGCAGCTCGGGCGGGCGGCGGTTGTTGTCCGGGTCGTCGTACCAGCGGTCGGCCTCGGCCTCGTTGTCCGCGTAGTTGTCCTTGAAGACCTCGGGGATGTAGTCGAACATGAACCGGCGGCCCTCGGAGTTGCGCAGCACTCCGCCGTCGCCGCGCACCGACTCGGTGACCAGGATGCCCTTCACGCTCGGCGGCCAGACCATGCCCGTCGGGTGGAACTGCACGAACTCCATGTTGATCAGCGACGCCCCGGCCCGCAGCGCCAGCGCGTTCCCGTCGCCGGTGTACTCCCAGGAGTTCGAGGTCACCTTGAACGACTTGCCGATGCCGCCGGTGGCGAGGATGACCACCGGCGCCTGGAACAGCACGAACCGACCGGATTCCCGCCAGTACCCGAAGGCCCCGGAGATCCGCGCGGAATCCTTCAGCAGCTCGGTGACCGTGCACTCCTGGAAGACCTTGATGCGGGCCTCGTAGTCGCCGTGCTCGGCGTGGTCCTCCTGCTGCAGCGACACGATCTTCTGCTGCAGCGTGCGGATCAGCTCCAGGCCGGTGCGGTCGCCGACGTGCGCCAGCCGCGGATACTCGTGGCCGCCGAAGTTGCGCTGGCTGATCCGGCCGTCCGGGGTGCGGTCGAACAACGCGCCGTAGGTCTCCAGCTCCCAGACCCGCTGCGGCGCCTCCTTGGCGTGCAGCTCCGCCATCCGCCAGTTGTTCAGGAACTTCCCGCCGCGCATGGTGTCGCGGAAGTGCACCTGCCAGTCGTCGCGGGAGTTGACGTTGCCCATCGAGGCGGCGATACCGCCCTCGGCCATCACGGTGTGCGCCTTGCCGAACAACGACTTGCACACCACGGCCGTGCGCAGGCCCTGGGAGCGCGCCTCGATCGCCGCGCGCAGACCCGCGCCGCCGGCGCCGATCACGACGACGTCGTACTCGTGCCGTTCGATCTCCACCATCGACTTCCTTCTAGTTGAACAATCTGGGGTCCGGGAACGCTCCGCTGGCGACCAGCAGCACGTAGAGGTCGACCAGGGCCACCGACACAAGCGACGACCAGGCCAGCAGCATGTGCTTGCCGTTGAGCCAGGTCACCTTGGTCCAGAACCAGTAGCGCACCGGGTGCTTGGAGAAGTGGTTGATGCGGCCGCCGATCAGGTGCCGGCAGGAGTGGCAGGACAGCGTGTACGACCACAGCAGCACCACGTTGGCCACCATCAGCAGCGTGCCCAGCCCGATGCCGAAGCCGCCGTCGGCGCCCCGGAAGGCGATCACCGTGTCGTAGGTGAGCACCGCGGCCACGACCAGCGCCGCGTAGAAGAAGTAGCGGTGCACGTTCTGCATGATCAGCGGGAACCGGGTCTCGCCGGAGTAGCGGCGGTGCGGTTCGGTGACCGCGCAGGCCGGCGGCGACGCCCAGAACGACCGGTAGTAGGCCTTCCGGTAGTAGTAGCAGGTCAGCCGGAAGCCGAGGACGAACGGCAGCACGAAGATCGGCGGCGGCACGAACGGCCCCAAATCCGGCGCCGGCTGCCCCCAGTGGCTCGAGCCGGGCACGCAGGCCGTGGACAGGCAGGGCGAGTAGAACGGCGCCAGGTAGTGGTACTCGGGAACCCAGTACCACTGGTTCATGAAGGTGCGGATCAGGCCGTAGACCACGAAGGCCAGCAGCCCGAGGAAGGTGACCAGCGGCGGCAGCCACCACCGGTCGGTGCGGAGGGTTCGCACGGAGATCCGTGCCCTGCCTGAGGCGGAAGGTGGTGCGGACATTCGCAGACCTCGTTGTCTAGGTTCGTCCGGCGGTGCTCACCTGAGGTCGCTCATTGTGGATCAACGGCCTCGACCCAGGTAGTCCCCCAACCGGCGCAACCCGGTCGTGGCCTTCCCCCGATCAAGCGAGATGCGGGGGAGCTCCTCCCCCGCATCCGGGCCGGTCCACTGCGGACAGGCGAGCGGCTGCCGACTGGCGGCGTGCAGTGCCTGTGGCGGCCTAGTGCGGGGCCCGCCCGCCCAGCCCCTCGTCGTCGGCGTCGCGCCACAGCGACGGGTCGTAGGGGGTGTCGGGCACGATCACCACGTCCTCGGCGGACTCGGTGCTGCGCCGCTGCATGGGCATGGTGCCGGAGAGTTCGGCGATGTCTATGTCCAGTCGCTCCACATCGTTGTGGATCCGGCGCACGGCCGGGGCGTCGCCGTAGCGCGACCGCAGCGCGCCGACGCTGCTGCGGAGCTGCGCCAGGACGCGCTGGAGATCGGCCAGTTCGGTCGTCGTCGAGGCCATGGGCGAACACCTCTTCCGCCTAGCGGGGCCAGTACCGCACCGACTCTGCCCCCAACGACGTAATGTGACAAGTGCCACACTGTAGATCTTGCTCGAATTCCCCCACCGGGGTCAGGCGACCTCAGAACCCGTGAGTGCTCTGGGGCGCAATGGCACCCCGAAGCACTCACGGGACCCCCGCCGAGATCAGGTGTCCTGGTCGTCGTCTTCTCGCGGGTTCTTGCGGCGGTCCCGGTAGACGATCACCGCTACCACCGCCACGACCGCGAACGTCGGGACGAAGAACGGGACCGCCGTGATGATCGGGTGGCTCGCCAGGACCAGCTCCGCCGACGCGGGCGTCATGCCGTGCCGTCCGCGAGCCGGGCGATCCGGACCGCGCGATGCTTGGCCCGGCGGGCCGTCGGCGGGCCCGAGATCGCGCGCGAGACCCGCTGCGCTCCCCAGCCCAGCGACACCACCAGCGCCACCGAGCACGCCAGCACCACCAGCGACGCGCTGACCCACAACCACGGCGGGATGCCCAGCTTCGTCTCGCGCTGCAGCACCTGCCATTCCGGTCGGCCGTCGCGGGTGAACTGCGGTTCGGCGGCCAGTTCGGGCAGTCCCAGCGCCGCGTCGGCCGGCATGTGGATCGGGAACGCGAGCATCGCGCGGCCGTCGTGCAACCGCAGCAGGGTCTTGCCCGTCCCGTCGACCGGCACCGGGTCGGTGGCCCGGTAGTGGCCGTCGCCGATCCGCCGCAGGTGGTCGACCTGCAGCGTGCCGCCCTGCCAGCTCGTCACCGCCAGCCACGTCGGGTCCTGGGCGATCGCGGGCGGGTCCAGCCGCACGTCCGCCTGGCCGGTCCGCTGGTCCAGCGCCATCGTCGCGCGCACTCCCGCGGGCGCGGTGCCGATCAGCCCGTTGGTGACGCCCAGCGCGATCGCCAGCAGGGCACCGCCGAACACCGCTCGCCGCACCGGCAGGCTCGGCAGCTCGCCGCGCAGGGCGCACACGAGCAACGCCCCGAGCAGGCCGCCGCTGACGCCGCCGACGATGGCCATGAGCACGCCTTCCAGCAGCATGTCCGGCGTCCACGGCATCACGAAGGCGAACTGCGTCCACACGTATTCGCTGGCGTTCCCGATCGTGCCGATGAGCAGGCCGGACACCGTGCCCAGCGCCAGCGGCCTGCGCAGCAGGGCGACCGCCGCGACCTCCACGCACAGCGCCTCGACGACGTACAGCGGGACGGCCGCGAACAGCTCCCCGATCACCGGGCCGACCAGGACCGAGACGCCGCCGCGGATCAGGACGTAGAAGCCGACCGCGAACAGCGCGCCGCCCCACCCGACCCACATGCGGGCGACCACCAGCGCGCACCCGGCGGCGACGGAGATCAGCAGCGGCTGGTGCACCAGCCGGAACTGCGGGACGCCGAAGTCGAACTCGGCCTGGAAGACCGACAGCCCCGCGAGCATTCCGCCGCCGATCATGCCGCGCCGCACGTAGCAGGCGAGCATCGTTTCGGCCCGGCCGGTGCGGGCGAACCGGCCCTCGCGCTCCAGCAGGGCGAGGGCGATCAGCGACAGGCCCGCGCCGCCGATGAGCATCAGGTGCGTCGGACCCCAGAGCGTGACGTCCTGGCCGAAGATGCGGTGCCAGACGTCGTCGAGCGGGAAGCCCAGCAGCGCGTAGAAACCCGCGCTGGCCAACAGGATTCCGCTGGTCGGCGCGTACCAGTCGCGGGTGATCCGCACCGCCGCGCGGCCGGGGCGCTCGCCCAGCGGCAGCACCATCGCCAGCATGCCCGCGGCGAACAGGCCGAACAGGCCGAACAGGATCGGGTAGTGCGCGATGTTCGCCAGCGGCCCCTCGTCGCGGCCCTGCGTGATGTGCAGCGAGATGTCCCAGTACATGCCAAGCAGCGCGAGCACCAGCGAGCCGAATGCGAGCTGCATCGGCAGCGCCGCCCAGCCGGGCAGCCCGCGGAGGGGTCGCGGCCGTGGCTGAACCCCGACGCCGGGCGGCCGCTGCCGTTCCTGCGCTTCGTCGATTCGCCCGGACTTCGTTGGGCAGCAAGGATTCTGACGCTCGCGCTGGCCGTTCTCGTGGCGGCCGCGGCGTTCTTCGGGCCACCGGAGACGGAGCGGAACCTCGCGCCCTGGGCGCTGTACGTGACGTTCTGGGTCGGCCTGGTGCCGCTCAGCGCGCTGTTCGGTCCGGTGTGGCGGGTCGTCAACCCGCTGCGGACGCTGCATTCGTGCCTATCCGTCGTGAGTGGCAATGGCCGGCATGGCGACCACTACCCCTCACGACTGGGGTACTGGCCCGCCGCGATGTGGCTGGGCGCCTTCGTGTGGCTGGAACTGGTCCTGCCGGCGCGATCCGATCCGCGCGTGGTCGGCGGCGTGATCGTCGGCTACGCGGTGGTGAACCTCGTCGCAGCGCGGGTTTTCGGGTCGGGCTGGTTCGCGCGCGGCGACGGCTTCGAGGCGTACGCGACGCTGATCGCGCGGCTGTGCCCCATCGGCCGCCGCAGCGATGGCGTGCTGATCCTGCGCAACCCCCTGGCCGGGCTGGTGCGCACCGACGACGAGCCGGGCATGGCGGCGGTGGCGTGCGTGCTCATCGGCGCCACCGGGTTCGACGGCCTGACCAGGACGACCTTCTGGCAGTCCGGCGGCGTCCTCGGCGACACGCTCGGCCTGCTCGGCTCGATCGCCGCCGTCTCGGCGCTCTACGCGATCGCGATGCGACTCAGCGCCCTGGTCTCGCCCGCGCGCGGGCTTCCCGGGCTGTTCGCGCCGACGCTGCTGCCGATCGCGCTCGGCTACGCCATCGCGCACTACTTCTCGTTCTTCCTGCTGGAAGGGCAGACGACGCTGATCCTGGCCGGCGATCCGTTCGGGACCGGGCTGGATCTGTTCGGCATCCGCGACCACGCCATCGACTACCGGCTGGTGTCGCCGGAGCTGGTGGCGGTGGTGCAGATCAACGCGATCGTGCTCGGCCACATCGCCGGCACCGCCGCGGCCCACGACCAGGCCCTCCGCCTGTTCCCGCCGAAGCAGGCCCGCCGCGGCCAGCTCCCGATGGTGATCGCGATGGTCCTGCTCACCTGCACCGGCCTGCTGCTCCTCCTGTCCGGCTGACGTTCCACCGCGGATGTTCGCCTGGACGAACGCGACCCGTGAGCACTTTGTGCTGCTATAGCGATACAACGTACTCACGACCATTCACCTGGGAACCCTCGGCACCGCCGAACCATCCACTGTGGTCGATCGCGGACTCCGTCGTTCCGCCGCAATTTCAATGGAAATCGAACCTCCGATTTCCATTGAAATTGCGGAAACGGAAGACGATGTCCACGACGTGGAAGGGTGCCGAGCCAGCCGTGGGCGGCGAGCCGGCTCAGGACGCGATCGCGGTGAGGCCGGCGAGCACGGGCTTCAGGCCTAGGTCGAACTGCTCGTCCAGGCTGTGGTTCCGGGTTTCCCGCGCCGCCGCCACGATGTGCGGGAACTCGGCCTCCGGCAGGGCCGCCATCGGCGAGTCCCCTGGCGAGTCCGCCTGAGCGACCAGGTCGAGCTGGGCGAATCCGATGGCATAGCTGAAGACCAGGCGCGAGCCTCCGACCATCGCCGCCCCGCGCAGGCCCGCCTCGTGCAACGCGGTCATGACGGCCTCCGGCAGGCGCAGCGCCACCGGGTCGCTGTACTCCCGCAGCGCCAGCAGCGGAGTTGCGTTGGGATGCCGGAAAACGAGCGCGCGGATGCCGTGCGCCAGCGCCGTGATCCGCTCCTGCCAGGGCAGCGCCGCGTCAGGCAGTTCGACCGCGGCGAGCAGGCGCTCGATGACCAGGCGTTCCAGCTCCGAGCGGTCCGCCACGTGGTGGTACAGGCTCATCTTGCCGACGCCGAGACGCTCGGCGACCGCTCGCATGGACAGCCCGTCGTGGCCCGACTCGTCGAGCACCTCCAGCGCGCCCGCCACGACCGCGTCGCGGGTCAGCTTCGGCGGCCGCCCGCGCCGCCTCGGGGCATCCGGCGTGGTCACGAGCCCAACCTAACGCACCTCCTCGACCGGGCCGATACCAGCTGCTAGATTTTTCGTCTAGCCGACGAAAAATAGGAGGGCGCATGCGCACCAAGTACGGGCTGGTCCTGTTCACCGACTCGTTCGGGAGCGGGGCGAGCGGCCGCGAGGTCTTCGAGTGGTCGCTGGAATACGTCCGCGAGGCCGAACGACACGGCTGGCACGAGGCCTGGACGACCGAGCACCACTTCAACACCCGGGCCCAGAACCCGTCGGCCCTGGCGATGGCGGCCTTCCTGCTGGGCCGCACGAACCTCGGCGTCGGCACCGCGGTCTGCGTGCTGCCCAACCACCACCCGCTCGCCCTCGCCGAGCAGGCCGCCGTGCTCCAGCACCTCTCCGGCGACCGGTTCACGCTCGGCGTCGGGCGCGGACAACCGCTGGTGGACCTGGAGATATTCGGCACCGGACTGGAGGGTTTCCGCGACATCGACGAATCCGTGGCCCTGCTCGACGAGGCGCTGCGGCAGGGACGCGCGAAGGGCGGCGGCGAGCGGTACCGCTTCGACGAGGTGCGGATCGTGCCGGCGCCGGAAACGTCCCGCGCGCCGTTCGTGCTGGCCTCGTCATCGCCGGAATCCGCGCGATCGGCCGCGCGCCGCGGACTTCCGGTGCTGCTCAGCCCGTTCATCGACGTGGCGGCGAAGCGCGCGGTGCTGGACGCGCACGCCGCGGCGGCGGCCGAATCCGGTCACCGGCTGGACCCGCTGGACAACATCGACTCGGCGTACTTCGCCATCGCCGACGAAACCCCGACCGCGAGGCGGCTGCTGGCGAACGGGATCGCCGAGCTGAACCTGCAGATCTCCCGCGAGGCCGTGCCGCTGGTCGAGCGTCCGGCGCCGACGGCCGCGCAGGCGTTCGACGAGGCCGCCGCACTGGCCGACTGCCACATCGCGGGCGACGTGGCGGAATGCCGCAGGCAGCTGGCCGACCGCGTCGCGACCCTCGGCGTCGGACGCGTCCTCCTGATGCCCGAAGGCGCCGGGTCCCGCGAAGCGGCACTGCGCACGATCCGCGAAGCGGAGAAGGTCTTCGCGGACTAGGGAGTTGTGCCAGAAAGCTCCGGGAACGCTCGGCCGAGGGTGCCCGGTGGCGGGGGGGGGGGGGGGGGGGGGGGGAGGGGGGGGGGGGGGGGGGGGGGGGGGGGGGTGGGGGGAGGT
>NZ_JBWKKH010000009.1:183344-237862 GCF_056431645.1 Saccharopolyspora sp. NPDC045839 | reverse complement strand
GAAGGAGGGGGTGGTCCGAGAAGGGTGGGGGGTGTTTTGTGTGAGGGTGTGTGTTGTGTTTTCCTTGCAAAACTGTTTTTGTTTGGGGGTGCTCGCCGCTGTTTTCGCGCGAAAACGGCGCATGCCGCCAGGCCGCCACGGGCGCACGCGAACGGCTCTAGCACGCGGCTTTCAGGCGGATCCGGGGTTTCGCCGGTCGGTGGGCGGGATGGTGCGGAGGAGGTCCTTCTCCGACGCCGTGACGTGGATCGTCGCCCAGGACAGGGCAAGCGCCGCGTCACCGGCTTCGAGCGCCTCGTAGATCGCCTGGTGCTGGGACATGATCCGCTCGCGCGCGTCGGCGATGTTCAGGGCGTTCCAGGTCCGGGCCCGCAAGGCGCGCGCCGCCAGGCCGTTGACCACCGAGGTCAGCGTCCGGTTGCCGGTGGCCGCCATGATGCAGGCGTGGAACTCGGCGTCGTGCGTGATGAGCTCCTCGATCGTCTCCGATCGGCGCATCGCGTCGAGGTGTCCGCGCAGCCGCGCCAGCTGCTCCGGCGTGATCCGTTCCGCGGCGAGCGCCGTCGCCTGCGGCTCCAGCAGGCGGCGGAGCTCGAAGATCTCCGGCAGCGTGTCGTCCTGCATGAGCTCGACTGCGTGGGCGATGCCCTCCAGCAGCCGGTGCGGTTCCAGGCTCGTCACGTACGTGCCGTCGCCGCGCCGGACGTCGAGCACCTGCGCGTGCACCAGCGCCGTCACGGCCTCCCGCATCGAGCTGCGGGAGAGCCCGAGCTGCGCGGCGAGGTCCGGTTCCCGCGGCAACCGGGCGCCGGGGCTCAGCTCGCCGCAGGCGATGAGCTGGCGGATCTTCTCGATCGCGTCGTTGCTCCGCCCCATCCCGCGCCCTCCACATCAGTCGGCCCGCGCGCTGCTCGTGAGCACTTTGGTCCGCTATAGAGCCTTGTTTCCAAACTCATCCTGCGTGGCGGTGCAGGTAGCGGAACCTCAGGTGCCTTCTCGCTGTGGGATCCCCGACATCATGAATGACCAATTCACCACGTCGGGGCTGTCCTCGCGAGAAGACACCTGAGAACCCGCAGCGGTGCAAGCTCCGCAGGTGGGCTAAGCGGCTGCGCCGCTTCAGAGACAAACCCGCCCTCACACCACGACATCCAAAACAACCTCTGTAGCGCTCCAAAGTACTCACGAGCCATCGCAGCCGATACATCAGATGTTCCGGGTCGTCAACGTTGATCGTTCGATCGGGGAACTACGGTGAAATCGGTTGTTCGACAGGGTATTGGCCGGTCAGCGGCTGCGGAAGCATGCTCGGCGTATTGCTCGAAACATCAGATGTGTCCTAGAGTCGCGGACGTCCCGAGCACCGTCGAATCCCTTCGACCAGCACCGTTTTCGCCCGCAACGCCGGGACGGCGCCGGCCCGGCACGACCCCGCCGAACGCCGGCAAGCCGCGGTCGGCGATCGAGTTCGAAGGAGCATGATGGCAACGCTGCGTGAAACCCTGGAGGCCGGTCGCCCGACGGTCGGCGGCTGGTGCTCGATCCCCAGCCCCTTCGCCGCCGAGCTGATGGGCCGTTGCGAATACGACTGGGTGTGCATCGACACCCAGCACGGGCTCGTCGGCTACGACCAGATGGTCCCCATGCTGCAGGCGCTCGCGATCACCGGGACGCCGACCTTCGTGCGAGTGCCCTGGAATCAGCCGGACCAGATCATGAAGGCCCTCGACGCCGGCGCGCACGGCGTCATCGTGCCGATGGTCAACAACGCCGAGGAGGCCCGCCGCGCGGTCGAGGCGGCGAAGTACCCGCCGATGGGTTCGCGCAGCTGGGGCCCGATCCGGGCGGCGTTCGAGCTCGACGACTACACGCCGGAGGCCGGCAACCGGCGCACCGTGCTCGCCGCGATGATCGAGACCCCCGAAGGCGTGCGGAACGCGGACGAGATCCTGTCCACGCCGGGCATCGATGCGGCCTACATCGGCCCGTCCGATCTCGCCCTCGGCCACGGGATGGCGCCCGTCCTGGCGGTCCGCGAGGCCGAGCACGAGCAGCTCGTACGCTCCATTTTGGACAGTTGCCGTAGCAACGGCGTGCTGGCGGGCATCCATTGTGACAGCGCCCAAACCGTGCAACGCTGGCATGACCTGGGCTTCGACCTGGCGTCGCTGAGCTCCGACGCGGTCCTGCTCCGCGAGGCGGCCACCGCGGCGGTCCGCCAGGTGACGGGACGAGCCGGACGAGCCGCAGGCGCCGGCGGCTACGCCTGAAAACGGCCGCGAGTCTTGTGCGGCGCGGGACGTCGCACCAGACTCACTGGTCGGTTCCCGATTCTGATCCTGTTGACTGCGAGGCACCATTGAGCATTCTCGGCACCCGGGTCGAGCGCCGCGAGGACCCGCGCCTACTCACCGCCGGCGGCACCTACGTGGACGACCTGCGAGATCCCGCACTCGCCGGGGCACTGCACGTCACCTTCGTGCGCAGCCCGCTGGCGCACGCCAAGATCACCGAGATCGACACCTCGGCGGCCCGCGAGCTGCCCGGCGTGGCCGGCGTGTTCACCGGCGCGGACGTCGACCTCCCGCCGTTCGTTTCGCAGATGGGCGTCAGCGGCCCCCCACCTGCTGCGATGGAACGACCGCACCTGGCCCGCGACACGGTCCGCTACGTCGGCGAACCGGTGGCCGTGGTGCTCACCGAGACCCGCGCGCAGGGCGAGGACGCCGCCGAACTCGTCTCCGTCGACTACGACCCGCTGGACCCGGTGGTCGACGTCGCCGACGCGTTGCGCGACGAGATCCTGCTGTTCCCGGAGGCGGGCACCAACATCACCGGCACCAGCGGCGAGCTGGACGACGCGCTGTTCGACGGCTGCGAGGTCGTCGTCACCAAGCAGATCGAGAACCAGCGCCTCGCCGCCGCGCCGCTGGAGGTGCGCACCGCCGCCTGCGCCTGGGACGGCGACAAGGTCACCCTGTGGCTGTCCAACCAGAACGCGCAGAGCTGCCGCGACGAGCTGATGGCGAACCTGGGGCTGCCGCAGGAGCGGATCCGGGTGATCACGCCCGACGTCGGCGGCGGCTTCGGCGCCAAGATCGGCGTCGAGCAGGAGGCCGCGCTGCTGGCGTTCCTGGCCCAGCGCGCCGGCCGCCCGGTGAAGTGGGTGGAGAGCCGCAGCGAGAACCTGGTCGCGATGACCCACGGCCGCGCGCAGCGGCAGGTGGTGACCATCGGCGGCCGCCGCGACGGCACCGTGCTGGCCTACCGGCTGGAGATCGTCCAGGACGTCGGCGCCTACCCGCGGATGGGCGCGTTCCTGCCGCTGTTCACCCGGTTCATGGTCAGCGGCGTCTACGACATCCCGAAGGTCGACTCCGTCGCCCGCTGCGTCGTCACCAACACCACGCCGATCGGCGCCTACCGGGGCGCGGGGCGGCCGGAGGCGACCGCGGCCGTGGAGCGCGCGATGGACCTCTTCGCGGCCGAGACCGGCGTCGACCCGGCCGAGGTGCGCCGCCGCAATCTGGTGCGCCCCGAGCAGTTCCCGTTCGACACGCCGGGCGGCATGACCTACGACACCGGCGAGTACGTCAAGGGCCTGGACGCGGTCCTGGAAGCCGCCGACTACCAGGCGCTGCGCGAGGAGCAGGCCAAGCGGCGCGCCGAAGGCGCCGCGCTCCAGCTGGGCATCGGGCTGGCCAGCTACGTGGAGATCACCGCGCCGAACAACACCGAGGGCGAGACCGGGCACGTCGAGATCCGCCCGGACGGCAGCGTTCTGGTGCTCACCGGCAGCTCCCCGCACGGGCAGGGCCACTGGACCTCCTACGCGATGCTGGTGTCCGACCAGCTGGGCATCGACCTGGACAAGATCGAGGTCGTGCACGGCGACACCGACCTGATCCCGAAGGGCGTGGGAACCATGGGTTCCCGCTCGCTGCAGCTGGGCGGGTCCGCGGTGCACCGGGCAGCGGTGGACGTCAAGGAGAAGGCCCGCAAGCTGGCCGCGGAGCTGATCGAGATCGACGAGGCCGACCTCGAACTCACCGACGGCACGTGGCAGGTGCGCGGCACGCCGAGCGTCGCGCTGTCCTGGGCGGAGCTCGCCCAGCGCGCTGACGAGGGGCTGGCCGCCGACGTGCACTTCACCGAGGACCGGCCGACCTTCCCGTTCGGATCGCACCTGGCGGTCGTCGAAGTCGACACCGAAACCGGCAAGGTGAACTATCTTCGGCACGTGACCGTTGACGACGCGGGCGTGATCATCAACCCGATCCTCACCGAGGGCCAGCGGCACGGCGGCATCGCGCAGGGCGCCGCCCAAGCCCTGCTGGAGGAGGTCTCCTACGACGCCGACGGAAACCCGCAGAACGCCAACCTCGCCGACTACGCCTTCATCACGGCGGCCGAGCTGCCCAGCTTCGAGCTGCTGACGATGGAAACCCCGACCACGCTCAACCCGTTGGGCGTCAAGGGGATCGGCGAGGCGGGCACCATCGGCGCCACCCCGGCGGTCCAGAACGCAGTGGTCGACGCCGTGGCCCACCTCGGTGTCAGGCACATCGACATGCCCACCACCCCCGAAAGGGTGTGGAAGGCCATCCAAGCCCATTCATGACTCAACCTGCGGAGGTGGTCCCGCAGCGGAACCTCAGACGCCGCCTCGGTCCGGGATCCCCGACATCACGCATGCCCAATGCGCCACGTCGGGGCAAGGTCCTCCCGAGACGACCTCTGAGAACGCGGTGGACACCCCGCGTGCGTGGGCCAAGCGGCTGCGCCGCTTGAAAGACGGCAACATAACGAGGCATAGACAGCCCGCGGAGTTGGTTCGGGTGAGTGGATCACGCTGACCCGACAAGTGCTTAGGAGTTCGTTTCGTGCAAGTTTCGATCAACGTCAACGGCGAGCAGCGCAGCCACGAGGTCGAGGACCGCACGCTGCTCGTTCAGTACCTGCGGGAGGACTGCGGCCTGACGGGCACCAACATCGGCTGCGACACCACGTCGTGCGGGGCCTGCACGGTGCTGCTCGACGGCGAGTCGGTGAAGTCCTGCACCGTGCTCGCGGCCCAGGCCGACGGCCACGACGTCACCACCATCGAGGGCCTCGCCGACGGCGAGGAGCTGCACCCGATGCAGCGCGCCTTCCAGCAGAAGCACGGGCTGCAGTGCGGTTTCTGCACGCCGGGCATGGTGATGGCCTCGGTGTCGCTGGTCGAGGAGAACCCGAACCCGACCGAAGCCGACGTGCGGTCCGGCCTGGAGGGCAACCTCTGCCGGTGCACCGGCTACCACAACATCGTCGAAGCCGTGCTGACCGCGGCCAAGAAGAAGTCGGGGGCCGCGGAATGATCCCTGCCGCGTTCACCTACAAGAAGGCCGACACCGTCGAGGAGGCGCTGAGCCTGCTCGCCGAGCACGGCGACGACGCGAAGCTGCTCGCCGGCGGGCACTCGCTGCTGCCGCTGATGAAGCTGCGGCTGGCGGTGCCGGAGGTGCTGATCGACGTCGGCGGCCTGCGCGACCTGTCCTACATCCGCGAGGAGGGTTCGGAGATCCGGATCGGGGCGCTGACCCGGCACCACGACCTGGAGCACTCCGAGCTGCTGGCCCGCGAGGTGCCGCTGCTGGCGCACGCCGCGGGCACCATCGGCGACCCGCAGGTCCGCCACCGCGGCACCATCGGCGGCTCGCTGGTGCACGGCGACCCGGCCTCCGACCTGCCCGCGGTGGCGCTCGCACTGGACGCGGTGCTGGTCGCGCAGGGCCCATCGGGTGCCCGGGAGATCCCGGCGACGGAGTTCTTCACCGACTTCTTCGAGACCGCGCTCGGCGAGGACGAGCTGCTGGTGGAGATCCGGGTGGCGAAGAACCCCGCGCAGGGCTGGGACTTCCAGAAGTTCACCAAGCGGGCGATCGACTGGGCGGTGGTCGGCGTAGCCGTCGCCGGTCAGCGCGTAGCGCTGGTGAACATGGGCCCGACGCCGATGCGGGCGCACGGCGTGGAGGCGGCCCTGGCGAGCGGAGCGAGCGCCGCCGAGGCCGCGGAGCGGGCGGCGGAGGACACGTCGCCGCCGGACCAGGCCAGCGCCAGCGCCGACTACCGGAGGCACCTGGCGAAGGTGCTGGTGCGCCGGGCGCTGGAAGCCGCCGCGGCACGCGGCGCGTAGCGGAGCCGACGAGGGCGCCCTCGACCGAGTCGCTCGGTCGAGGGCGCCCTCGCCTGTTCAGCGAAATCCACTATGGATCCCCTGCGCCTCCACGACACGCCGGGACGCGTCGGCACCCGACACGCCGAGTTGGCCCAATTTTAGGCAAAACCGGAAACCCCTCCCTCGGGCAAAACCGGGAGCCCGCTTATCCGGAGCGGAGAGCTCCCGATTTTAGGCAAAATCGGGCCCCTCCTCAGCTCCTGCGCTGCGTGACCCGCGTTCACCTGGACTGATGTGGCGTTGCGGGTTCGAGCGGGCTGGAGGTCCTAGCCGCGGATGGTGGCGGCGAGTTCTTCCGCCAGCTCGGGCGTTGCCGCCGCCACCCCGGACCAGCGGCGCCGGAGGTCCGGGTCGACCTCCAGTGGCCTGCCGTGGACGTCCAGGACCGCGCCGCCCGCTCCCGGCAGCGCCACCATCGCCGCGACGAGGTCCACGATGCGGTGGGTGTCGGAGCCCGCGTCGGCGAAAGCGTCCGTCGAGCCCTCCGCCACCAGCATCGTCTCCAGGCACGTCGTGGACAGGATCCGCACGCGCGCCGCCCGCTTCGCCACCCGCCACCACGCGTCCGCGCTGCGCTCGTGCGGGCGCAGCAGGCTGACCGCCGCACCGTCGAGCGAACGCCGGCCGCTGGTGCGGAACTCCGGCGACTGCCCGGCGACCGCGTGCCAGCACCGCCCGGTGTCCAGCCAGCAGGTCAGCGCCTCCACCGGCGTCCCGTCGAGCACGACCGCGCCCGAGAACGCCGACAGCGGTACCCCGGCGGCGGCGTTCGCCGTGCCGTCCACCGGGTCGGCCACCAGCGTCACCGCCGAGCCGCTGTCGACGAACCCGGCCTCCTCGCTGAGCAGGTTGATCCGGTGCGCCTCGACGACCTCCGCGATCGCGGCCTCCACCAGCAGGTCCAGCCGCATCGACGCGGTGCCGTCCGCGCCGATCGAGGACGTCTCGGCGAGCTGCGCCCGGTCGTAGCGGGCCCGGGCGTCGCGGAACGCCGCCGACGCGGCCTTGGCCGCCTCGGCCAGCACCGCGTGCGCGGCGGTCGGGATCTGCGGGTCCGGCACCGGCCATCCGATCACGCCGCACCTCCCGACAGCACGGCCCGGACCAGCGGCCACTTCGGCCCCGGCTCCACCAGCGCCAGGTCCGCGCGCAGTCCGGGTTCCAGCCGCCCCCGGTCGGCGATCCCCGCGACCGCCGCGGGCCCGGCGGTCACCAGGGCGATCGCCGCGGGCAACCCGAGCTCACCGGCCAGCCCGAACACCGCGGCCAGCAGCCCGGACGGCAGGTAGTCCGAGGCCAGCGCCGTGACCAGCCCGCGCGAGGCGAGCTCCCGGGCCGACACGTTCCCGTTGTGCGAGTGCCCGCGGAGGACGTTCGGCGCGCCCGCCACGACCGGTAGGCCGTGCTCGCGGGCCGCGACGGCCGCCGCCATCGTGGTCGGGAACTCCGCCACCGCGCCGCCCCTGGTGCACAGCGCGGCGATCTCCTCGGCCGACTCGGGGTCGTGGCCGAGCAGCCGAATCCGCCCGGACCGCGCGAGGTCGCCCAGCCAGGCCAGGTTCTCGTCCCGCACGTCGAGCAGCTCGCCGCGCTCGGCGATCATCTCCGTGACGTGCTGCTCCGCCTCCTCCGGCGTCATCCCGTCCGCGCCGACGAGGTAGCGCTCCATCTGCCGCCGGTCGGCGTACTGCCCGATGCCCGGCGTGTGGTCCTCGTGCGAGACCAGCGCGCAATCGTCCACAGTGTCCAGTTGCGCTCGCAGGGCGGCGGCGCCTTCGGCGGAACGCACGTCCAGCCGGTACAGCACCCGGTGGTCCACCGGACCCGCTCCCCTGGCGCGCACCGTCTCGCACAACTCGCTCGCGCCGCCGATCGAGCGCTGCGTCCCGCGCGAGGTCTTGTGCTGGAACGCCGCGCCGTGGAACACGGTCGTGACGGCGGCCGCCGTGAGCTTGCCCTCCATGGACAGCAGGGCGAAATCCCACGGCAGCGCCGCCGACGGGCGCGGCATTCGCTCCCGCTCCAGCGCGTCGCTGTGCACGTCGATCAGGCCCGGGATGCACAGCAGGCCGCCGCCGTCGACGTCGCAGGACGATCCCGCCGGGTGGTCCTCGACCGCCTCGATGCGCCCGGCGCGCACCACGATCCGGCTGTCGTCGGTGACGCGGTCCGGCAGCACGGCGCGCACGTGCCCCAGCACGTAATCCTTCGGCGCCGCCGCCAACGGCCAGCTGACCTCCTCCACCGCGCTGCTCATGACTGGTCCGCCTCTCCGCGATTCACAGTTCCGCCTCTCCGCGCTTCACAGTTGTGGTTACGTCCCAGGTCAAACTCGAGTTTCGCGGTTTCTCGTGGCTGGTTCGCGTCACGGTCCCCTGGGGTGCGGTTGAGGAGGGCTGCGGTTGACACCGGGCTACTCATGCCCGTTCCGCCTCTCCGCGCTTCACAGTTGTGGTTACGTGCCAGGTCAAACTCGAGTTTCGTGGTTTCCTATGGCTGGTTCGCGTCACGGTCCCCTGGGGTGCGGTTCACAGGGCTACTCATGCGGCGAGCACCTCCTCGGCCGTGCCGGAGCGGACGATCCGGCCGTCGGCCATCTCCACCACCCGCGTCGCCAGCCGCCGGATCGCGTCGAGGTCGTGGAACACCGCCAGCACCGCCACGCCCTGGCCGGTCAGCGACGCGATCAGCTCCAGCGCGCGCTCCCGGTTCGCCGGGTCGAGCGCCGAAACCGGCTCGTCCAGCAGCAGCAGTCGCGGCGGCCGCACGGTTCCGGCCGCGAGGTTGACCCGCTGCCGCTCTCCGC
This sequence comes from Saccharopolyspora sp. NPDC045839, assembly GCF_056431645.1. Taxonomy (NCBI): domain Bacteria; kingdom Bacillati; phylum Actinomycetota; class Actinomycetes; order Pseudonocardiales; family Pseudonocardiaceae; genus Saccharopolyspora; species Saccharopolyspora sp. NPDC045839. The sequence goes on along the minus strand of NZ_JBWKKH010000009.1, from coordinate 228,839 downwards.
CGGAGAGGACCCCGCAGTCGACGTCCCACAGCACCTCGTCCAGCGCCAGCCGCCGAAGCGACTCCGCCGCCGCGTCGCGCGCCTCCGCCCGGTCCAGCCCGCGCCGCCGGGCCGCGGCCGCGACGACCTCCAGCGGCCCCGTGCGCGGCGGGGTGGCGAGGAACTGCGAGACGTAGCCGAGCTGCCGGCCGCGCAGCCGGGCGAGCGCGCGATCCGGGAGCGCGGTCAGTTCCACCGGCCCGTCATCGGTGTGCAGGACGACCGAGCCGGAATCCGGCAGGTAGCTGCGCTGCGTGCAGCGCAGCAGGCTGGACTTGCCTGCGCCGCTGGGCCCGGCGATCGCGACGTGCTCGCCGGCGGAGACGTCGAGGTCGACGCCGCGCAGCGAGACGACCGTCCGGCCGTCCACGGTGTGCAGGGTGAACGTCTTGTGCAGGCCGCGAACGGTCAGCACGGGCTTGGCGTCCATTGTGGACCTCACCTCCGGGCGGCGGCGACGAGCCGCTGGGTGTAGGGGTGGTGCGGGTCGGCGAACAGCTGGTCGGTCAGGCCCCGCTCGACGACGCGGCCGAGCTGCATGACCAGACTGCGATCGGTCAGCGCCTCGATCACCGCGAAGTCGTGGCTGACCACCACGGCCGCGATGTCGCGCTCGCTGAGCAGCCCGCGCAGCAGGTCGAGCACGCCCGCCGCGACCGACGCGTCGAGCCCGGTGGTCGGCTCGTCGAGCAGCAGCACCGGCGGCTCGGTGGCCAGCGCCTTCGCGATCTGGACGCGCTGGCGCATCCCGCCGGAGAAGGTGCTCACCGGGTCGTCCATGCGGGACAGCGGCACCTCGACGCGGTCGAGCAGCTCGGCCGCGCGCTTGCGGATCGCGTGGTAACCGCGCCACCCGGCGGCGGTCAGCCGCTCCGCGACGTTGCCGCCGGCGGTCACCCGCAGGTCCAGCCCGGCCGCCGGGTCCTGGTAGACGACGGCCATGGTGTCCACCCGGAGCCGCCTGCGCCGCGCGGAATCCAGGCCCAGCAGGTCCGTCCGGCCACCGTCCACGCTGGACAGATAAACGCCGCCGCCGGTGGCGGGCTCGTCGCCGATCACGCAGCGCAGGGCCGTCGACTTGCCGGAACCCGACTCCCCGATGATCCCGAGCGCCTCACCGGGCGCGACGTCGAACGACACGTCCCAGGCCGCGACCACGGCGCCGGTCTCCGGGCTGACCGCGGTCCCGTGCTCGGGACCGGTGCCCGCGACGGCGCCCGCGCCGCCCGGCCCGTACACCTTGCCGATGCCGTCGACGCGCAGCGTCCACTCCGGACCGTCCACCGGGCGCGGCGCCTCGACGACCTCGACCGGCCGCGACGCCACCTCCGGCAGCATGTCCACCGGCAGCCGGTGCCCCGCCACGTCGGCGTCCCCGGCCTCCACCCGCGAGCACCAGTCCGAGTCGCTGCACACGTAGGTGTCCTCGCCGCCCTCGACCAGGAAGCTGGTCGTCGAGCCGCAGTACTTGCAGCCGGCGCCCGGCACCTGCTCGACCTCGAACGGGATGTCGTCGAAGGTCAGCGGCACCACGTCGGTGTGCGGCGGGATCGCGTAGATCCGCTTCTCCCGGCCCGCGCCGTAGAGGTTCAGGTGCTCGCACTGGTGCAGCTTCGGCACGTCCCAGCGCGGCACCGGGCTGGTCGCCAGCACGTAGCGGCCGTCCACCAGCACCGGGTAGCCGGTCGACTTGGTGATCACCCCGTTGCGGACCATGTCCTCGTACAGGCTGACCCACATCGCCGAGTAGTCGTTCTCGGCGTGCATCCGGGCGCATTCGACGACCGACTTCTGCACGCCGCGCAGCGGCTCCGGCACCGGCACCTGGTACACCAGGACGTGCTGCCGGCCCAGCCGTTCCTCCGGAATCCGGTGCCGCGACTGGATGACCGTCGCCCGGCGGGTGTCGGTGCTGGCGTCGCAGCCGGTGGTGCCCGCGATCATGCGCCGCAGGTTGACGGCGTTGACGCCGCCGTCGTCGCCCTGGTCGATCACCTTCACGACGTCCTGCTCGCCGATCACGGCCAGCGTCACCTGCAGCCCGCCGGACCCCCAGCCCCGGGCCACCGGCATCTCCCGGGAGCCGAACGGCACCTGGTAGCCGGGCACGCACACCGCGACCAGCGCGGCCCGCCGGATCTCCCGCTTCGCTCCCTCGTCGAGGATCCCCGCGCTGTCGTCGGTGTCCGACAGCAGATCCCGCACGGCCGTGGTCATCGGCACTCCTCCCCGAACGGCTCCGGCACGCGCGGCTCGGTCGAGTTCCGCGCCGTCCGCCGGGCGATCTTGCGGTCCACCATGGACCGGAACGTCACGTAGTGCGGCAGCTTGAGGTGCTCCAGGAAGCCGCCGGAATCCAGCCCGTCGGTGGTGAGCAGCAGCAGCTGCTCCAGCGGGCTGTCCGGCGCGGCGCGGCGCCAGGCGATGTCCAGGTTGGCCATCGCGATCGCCTTGCGCTCGTTGTGCCCGAAGCAGAGCCCGTAGCCGACGTCGAAGCGGGTGCGGTCCTCTTCGGCGCCGTCGAGGTCCTCGATGCCCTCCACCTCGGTCACCCGGATCTGCCCGATCTCCACCGGATTCCCGGTGTGCGGGTGCACGACCCGCAGCGGCACGCGGCCGTGCCGGGTGTCGCCGAGGGTGATCTCGTGGACGTCGCCGTCGGGCCCGAGGATCGACCGGTACCAGAGCCCGACCAGCGCACCGGTCTCCGCGCGGGCCATGCTGGAGAGCACCGCCGAGCGCGGCGCCGGCGGGCGGGCGGCCCGCCGGGTGATGTCGAACGGCTCGGGGTCCTCGGCCGGCTCGCCGTGCTCGACGACCAGGTCCAGGTCGCGGAGCAGCTGGTAGAACCGGCGCGGGCGCCGCTGCTCCGGCGTGCGCTCGGCCGGCTCGGCGTCGCGACGATTTCGCGCGAAATCGTCGCTCTCCACGCCTGCGGGACGGTGATTTCGCGCGAAATCGTCGCCCTGCTCTCCGGCCGGGCGCTCCAGGAGGCGACCGGTGTAGTCGGTGGTGCGGCCCAGCAGCTGCGGGCCGTCCGGGGTGCGGTGGGCCGGGACGATGCGGCGCAGCACCACCATCTCGTCCGGGTCGACGGGCTCGGTGACCGCCAGCCGCGGCAGCGTCGACCGGTGCGCCCGCACGAGGTGCGCGGCTTCCAGCACGTCGCCCTCGGCCTGCCGGAACGCGTCGGCGGCGGTCGGCGGGTCGTACAGGCCCGCCTCGCCCATGATCCGGTCGACGGCCAGGCGGAACCGCAGCACGATCTGCTCGGTGCTCGCCCACTCCGCCGGGGCGTGGTCTCGCGACCGGCGCACCAGCCGCTCGGCGGCGAGGATGGCGTTCATCCCGCCGCGGACTCCGGAATATCCCATCAGGCACCTTCCTCGACTCGGGTGGAGCGCGGCAGCCCGACCAGCTCCCCGCCGGGGGCGACCAGCAGCAGGTCGAAACCGGCCGGGAAGGAGATCAGATCCCGGCGCTGCGCGGCGAAGTCGGCGGGCAGGCCGGCGACGCGCAGCTCGCGGCGGCCCGGCACGCCCGGCCCGGCCAGCCGCAGTGGCGTGCCATGGCCGAAACCTTCCACGGCAAGGGAAATCAGCGCGGAGTCTTCGGGCGCGGCGGCGCTTCCGGTGCGGAACCCGGCAAGGTCGTCGAGGGGCCTGAGCAGCGCCGCCAGGCGCGCGGTGGGGCGGTCGACGATCGGCGCGGAGGTCTGGGTGCGGACGACGTCGGAGCAGTCGTCGACGTGCACCGGGGTATCCAGATCGGCCAGCGCCAACACCGGCAACAACGCCTCCGGAACCCGGGGGTCCGCAATTTCCATTGAAATCGAAGGTCCAATTTCAATGGAAATTGCGGGGAACCGGAGCACCTCGCCCGGGCGGGACAGGGCGTCCAGCACGGTGCGGAAGACCAGTTGCGCCTGCTCGGGCGACAAGGAAGTGGTCGCAGTCATCACAATTCCTCGAACTCGACGATCGTCGGGGCCAGTTCGGCCCACTCGGTGTCCTCGGCCAGCCGCCGCCGCTCCGCGACCCGCGCGCAGAGCTGTTCGACCTCGGCCCGCGCCCGGCCGGATTCCACGGCGGCGTCGAGGATCGCCGCGGCCAGCGCGGCGGCCCGGTCGTCGCCGAGCCGCATCGCCCAGCCGCGGGCCCCGTCCAGCTCCACCTCGGCGCGGCAGGCGAGCACGTCGCCGAGCAGGAACCGGTCCCGCACGATCGGTTCCCGCACCTGCACCGACACGCAGCCGACCTCCGGCGACACCAGCACCTTCGGCGGCGGCGCCGCCTCCAGGCAGGCATCGGCCAGCTCGATCACCTCGGCCGGTTCGGCCGCGGCGAGCAGCGCGGCACGCTGTTCCCTGTTCACTCGTCCTCCGGTTGGTACGGCCCGTCCATCTCGACGACGATCCGGGCGGAATCTGGGCGCGACCAAGAGCGGCTGAACAGCACCGGAAGCCCGGCGCCCGAGTCCCGGCTGACGCTCTCCACCAGCCACACCGGGCGGCCGGACTCGATCTCCAGGCCCGCGACGACCTCGGGCTCCGGCAGCGCGTTGCTGACCCGGCACCAGGAGCGCACCGGCCGGACCCTGCCCATCTGGCGCAGGATCGAGTCGACCGATTCGACGCTGTGCACCGCGATCTCGACGTCGGGCAGCACGTCGGCCGGGATCCACTCGTTCGACCAGCCGTGCAGCAGGTCGTCCACGTAGTACTGGCGGATCAGCAGGCTCGCCGGGCTGCCGGTGGGCCGCTCCAGCAGCTCGGCCTCGGCCGCGGGCAGCGGAGCGCGCCGCACGTCGCGCACGACCGAGCGAGGCTCGGCACCCGCCTCGCGCACCGTCTGGTGCCACGACGGGGCCCGCCGCTGGGAAATCACGTAGTCGATGCGCCGGTTCACGAAGGTGCCGGCGCCCCGCACCCGGCGAACCAGCAGCCGCTGTTCCAGCTCCTGCATGGCGGCGCGGGCCGCCGCCCGCCCCACCTCGAACCGGGCGGCGATCTCGTGCTCGCCGGCGATCCGGCTGCCGGCCGGCAGCTGCGCGAGCTCGGCGGCGAGGGTGTCGGCTATCTCCACGTACCGGCTTCTGACCACGCCCGGAAGCCTGCGCGCCGAGCTTGTCCGGACAACTTCGCCGACCCCAACGCGCAGAACCGCGAAGGTGAACACCCCGGACACTTGTCGCGAATCCGAAGCGGTGGGGGACCGCAGTTTCAATTGAAACTGCGGTCCCCCACCGGCCGGTCGTACGTCAGCTGCCTTCAGTGCACTGCTCGTCGCGGGTGATGGCGCAGACGTCGCGGACGCTGTTGAACGTCGCGTCGTCGGCCGGGACGAAGCCCCAGTAGCCGCCGACCTCGCAGTCGTCCGCCGTGCAGAAGCCGTTCGCCTTGAGGTAGTCGGCGTTGGCCTTGGTCCCGAACGCCTCCACGACCTTGCTCTTCAGGGCCGGGTCGAGGTCGTCGGCGATCGCGGCCGGCGAGCCCGGGATCAGCTCCGAGCGCCACACCACCCGCAGGTCACCGGGCTTGATGCCGCCCTTCTCCGGCAGCAGCTTGTCGACCATCGCGTCGTAGGCGAACCCGGCGTCGCACTGGCCGCTGGCCACGCCCAGCGCGGACGCGTCGTGCCCCCCGGCCAGCACCGGCTTGACGTCGCGCTCGGCGTCGATGCCTACCTTCTGCAGCGCCGCCTTCGGGTAGAGGTAGCCGGAGGTCGAGTTGGGGTCGACGAAGCAGACCTGCTTGCCCCGGAAGTCCTCGATGCGCTGGATCGGCGAATCGGCCTTGACCACGCCGTAGGACCGGTAGCCGGGCGCCCCGCCCTTGGTCTCCACCTGGGCGCCGAGCGGGCTGATCCGCACCCCGCTGTTCTTCGCGACCACGTACGACAGCGGCCCGTACATGGCGATGTCGATCTTGCCGGTGCGCTGGCCCTCGATGACCGCCGCGTAGTCGGTGGCCTTCTCCACGCGGATCTTCTTGCCGGTCTCCTTCGCCAGCATGTCGATCAGCGGCCGGAACTCCTGCTCCAGGCTGGTGGAGTCCTCCGTCGGGATCGAGGCGAACACCAGCTCGTCCGGGTTGCGCGCGCCGCCCTGCTCGGTGGCCGCGCTCGGGCCGCAGGCGGTCAGGCCCAGCGGCAGCGCCGCGCAGGCGAGGACGGTGAGCAACCGCCGGGAGGTCTTGAACATGGCAGGTCCTTCCATCGCTGAGGTGCGCGGTCAGCGTGCGGAAACCAGGTGGAGCGGTGACCGGCTCCCGGTTACGCCGAGCCGAACGGCTGCGGACGGTCCGGCGCATCTGACCTGACAACTCGCGTAGCTTCGACACCGTGATCGAGATCGACTCCGCCTTCGTCACCGCTCCCCGCGCCACCTACGCCCGCCTCCGCGAGGAGGGTCCCGTGCACCGCGCGACCGCCCCGGACGGCACATCGATCTGGCTGGTCACCCGCTACGCGGACGTGCGCGCGGCGCTGGCCGATGCGCGGCTGTCGCTGGACAAGAAGCACTCCGGCGGCGGCTACCGCGGCTTCTCGCTGCCGCCCGCGCTGGACGCGAACCTGCTCAACATGGATGCGCCGGAGCACACGAGGCTGCGCCGCGTCATCGGCAAGGCGTTCGCCCCGCGCCGGATCGAGCCGCTGCGCCCGCGGGTCCGGCAGATCGCCGACGAGCTGCTGGACGCCCTGGACGGGCAGCGCGAAGCGGACCTGATGCCGGCCTACTGCGCGCCGCTGCCGATCACGGTGATCTGCGAGCTGCTCGGCGTGGACGCCGCCGACCGGCCGGACTTCCGCTCGTGGACCGACGGCATGCTCGCGCCCGAGACGCCCGACCAGGCCCGGGATTCGCTCCAGGCGCTGTACGGCTACCTGCTCGAACTGATCGCGGCGAAGCGCGCGAATCCCGGCGCGGACTTCCTCAGCAGCCTGATCGGGCTCCGCGACGAGGAGGACCGGCTCAGCGAGGAGGAGCTGACGTCGGCGGCGTTCCTCGTGTTGTTCGCCGGCTACGAGAACACGGTGAACCTGCTGGGCAACGGGCTCGCCGCGCTGCTGACGCGACCGTCGGCGCTCGCCGCCGCCCGCAGCGGAGTCACACCGGCCACTGTGGATGAATTGCTGCGGTTCGATCCCCCGCCGCAGCTGGCGATCCGCCGATTCCCGGTCACCGACGTCGAGATCGGCGGCGTGACCATCCCGGCCGGGGAGACGGTGCTGCTCTCGCTGGTGTCGGCGCACCACGACCCGGACCGCTACGCCGACCCGGAGCGCCTGGACCTCGCCCGCGCCGACAACCCGCACCTGGCGTTCGGCCACGGGCCGCACTTCTGCCTCGGGGCGTCGCTGGCGCGGATGGAGGGGGAGATCGGCTTCGGCGCGCTGCTGAGCCGGTTCCCGGACCTGGCGCCGGCGGTGCCGGAGGAGGAGCTGCAGTGGCGGAACTCCTTCCGCAACCGCGGCCTCCGCACCCTCCCGGTCATTCTCCGCTGACGACCGCCGCCTGACCGAGGACGTCCAATTTTAGGCAAAATCGCGAACCTACCGGCGCCGCCCGGAGGTGGGCGGCGTGGTGGAGTTCGCCCAATTTTAGGCAAAATTGGAAATCCCGTTCCGACGTGCCGCGCTTTGCCGCGGTGAGTAGTCCGGCGTGCGGCAACGCGAGGGGTACCGTGGGAAGGGTCATGCGAGCTCGTTCCGCATCGCGCAGGATCCGGATCGGCACGTCCGGTTGGGTGTACGGCCCCTGGCACGGTCCGTTCTACCCGCGCGATCTGCGCCGCGGCGCCGAACTGGAGTACCTCTCGGGCCGGCTCGGCTCGGCGGAGATCAACGCGTCGTTCTACTCCCTGCAACGCCCGCACACCTACCGCCGCTGGGCGGAGCAGACCCCGGACGACTTCCTGTTCGCGGTCAAGGGAAGCCGCTACATCACCCACATGAAAAGGCTCCACGACGCCGAAACGCCGCTGGCGAACTTCTTCGCCTCCGGCGTTCTCGCCCTCGGCTCGAAGCTCGGGCCGCTGCTCTGGCAGCTCCCGCCGTCGCTGGGCGTCGACGTCGAACGCCTGACGGCGTTCTTCCGCCTCCTCCCCCGGAGCACCGCCGCGGCCGCTGCGCTGGCCGCTCGGCACGACGATCGGCTCGCGGGCCGCTCGCTCACCGAGACCGACGCGGATCGGCCGCTGCGCCACGCGCTGGAGGTCCGCCATCCCGGCTTCGCCTCCGCCGAGGCGGTCGAGCTGCTCCGCAGCCACGACATCGGCCTGGTGGTGGCGGACGCGGCGGGGGCCTGGCCGCACCTGGAGGACGTCACGAGCGACTTCGTCTACCTCCGCTTCCACGGCGCCGAGGAGCTGTACGCCAGCGGCTACAGCGCCGAGGACCTGGACCACTGGGCGAAGTTGATCCGGTCGTGGCACGAGGGCAAGTGCCCGAGAACGGAGCACACGGTGGCGACCCCGGCGCGAACGACCAAGGGCCGAGACGTCTACGCCTACTTCGACAACGACGTGAAGGCCCACGCACCCCACGACGCGATGTCCCTCGCCGAACGCTGCGCAAGGCGCTGAACGCACGCCGCGCGGCGATGGCTGGCCGACCGAGCGAACGGACCGTTCGCACCCATAGACGGAGCGAACAGGCCGTTCACTCCGCCCCCTCCAACCCCACCACCCCGGAACGAACGGACCGTTCGCACCCATAGACGGAGCGAACAGGCCGTTCGCTCCGCCCTGACGCCGACCGTGCCGGGCGGGCTGGTCGCCTCGGGGACGTTCAGGGTGCTTCCGGGCCCGGGAGTTCCGGGCGGGCGTCGAAGGTGCTCCGGATCAGTTCCGCCAGTTCGTCGTGACCGTGCGACGCCAGGACCTCCGCCACCCGGCGGCCGAGCGCCGCGCGCTCCTCCCCCGTCGCCAGGCCTTCGATCGCGGCCAGCACGTGCTGCGACGCGCCCGGCCTGCTGCCCTGGACCTCGAATTCCTCCAGCCGGAACGAGCGCATCGTGTGCTGGTCGCCCGGCATCGCGGTGATCCACTGTGGAGGATGGAGGTCCGGGTCCGGGATCCGGGTGTCGTGCGCGGCGGCGGTGAGCCTCCGCAGGTTGGCGATCTGGCGGACCGCCTCGTCGACGTTGCCGTCTTCCCTCGCCAACCACCAGACCAGCGCGCTGCCGGGATCCTTCAGCACGTCTTCGGCCAGGTAGGCGCGCTTCTCGCGCTCGTGTTTCCGCGCGCGTTCCCAGAGCTCTTCCTGCTTGCGCGCCTCGGCGAGGCGACGCAGCGTGTCCGCGTCGGAGTCGGGCAGTTCGAGCCGCACGTCGCCGGCCCAGGCCGCCACGCGCCCGGATGGATCGGAGCGTTCCACGCCGAGCGCGGCGTTCAGCCGGTACTGCGCGAGCGCGCCCTCGTCCGGCGGCACTTCCGCCACGAAGTGAGCGGCCTGCTCCAGGATCAGGTCGATGGCCAGCCCGCCGGGGTCGGCGTGCGGCAGCCCCGGCGCGTCCGGCTTCGAGTACCAGAACACCTTGCCGGAGAACAAGAACTTGTAGTCCGGGTGCGCGCTTCGCATCGGCAGGTCCGATAATGACCGCTCGGTCGCTTGCGGGCGCTCCCGCGGTTCGGCGGCTTCGATGACCGGCGACTCCGCCGCGAGCTTCTGGTCCTGCCAGCGCCGGTACCGCCAGAAGATCACCCACGGAGCGACGCACGTCGCGGCGACCAGCGCCAGCCACAGCCACGCTGGCCAGCCGAAACGCAATCCGAGCACGATCCAGAGCGCCGCCGCGATCACCGACACCGCCTTGACGACACCACGCTGCTCACGATTCATCCGGCGTCCTCCACGCACTGGGCTGCACTCCCCAATTCAGTACCGGGCGTCCGGCGCGGCGGAACCGTTCAAGCGGATTTCCGCTCGAACAGAGCAGACCCGCGCCCGGATCGTGGCGGGCTCAGAACCGCAAGAACACCGCGGTGGCGTCGTCGTGGGGTTTTCCCCTTCGCCCGCGGCTTTCCGCCGGGGTTTCCGCTGCTTCCGCGGCTCGCACCCGGCGCAGCAGCTCGGCCGGGCCGGCGTGCTCCACGAGGTCCAGCAGGTCGGTCCAGTCACCGAGGCCGAAGCGGTCCACGTAGCGGGACGCGCCGTCGGTGAGCAGCACCGCCCGGCGCACGTCGGGCGCCGGGAGCACGCCGCGCACGGCTTCGTACGCCGCTTCGGGTTTCGTGCCGGCGACCCAGAATCCGCCCGGCCGGTTCCGCAGGTCACGGACCGCTTCGGGCGTGTAGCTGGGCAGGTGGTCGATCCGGTCGTCGATGATCGGCCGGGGTTCGCCCGCCACGTCGAGCACGATCGGGCTGTCGGCGAGCACGAGGTACTCCAGGTCGTCGCCGCGCAGTCGCAGCAGCGCCGCAGTCGCCGAGGGACTCGACGGGTTTCGCAGGTCGCAGGTGTCCGCGTGCGCTGCGCAGGTCGCGCGGATCGCGTCGGCGAGGAGGTCGGCGGCTGTCCCGTCCGACGCCGCCAGCCGCTGCGCCAGCTCGCCTCCGAGCCGACGTACCAGCCAGGGCACGTCGTGCACGCAGCCACTGTCCACTCCGGACGGAGCAGTCGCGCCGTCGAGGACGAACGCCCAATCGGGCCCGGTGGTCAGGTAGTCCTCGTTCGGCCGGCCGGGCGTGGCGATCGTCGCCTGCGTCGCCCGCACGCCCGGTCAGCCGCCGGGCCGCTGCGGCAGGTTGTGCAGCGCCGCCACCAGCGGCGCGAGCTCCGGGACCTGCTCGGCTTCGACCAGCGCCTTCTCCAGGGCTTCGTCGTGGGTGGGGCGGGCCTGCTCCCACAGGGCCCGGCCCGCGTCGGTCAGCTCCGTGTAGATGCCGCGGCGGTCGTCCTTGCACAGGACCCGGGTGAGCAGCTCGCGGTCTTCCAGCCGGTTGACCAGCCGGGTGGTCGCGCTGCCGCTGAGCGCCGTGGCGCGGGCGAGCTGCTGCATCCGCATGTGCCAGCCGTCCTGCCTGCTCAGGGCGTCCAGGACGGTGTACTCGACGACCGACAGCCCGTGCCCGGCCTGCAGCGCCTTCTCCAGCGCGGTTTCGAGCGCCCCGTGGAGCGCGGCGAGCGTGCGCCAGCCGTGCGCCCGAATCTCGACGGCATCGTCGGCGATCCCCACCGCACACCTCCCGTGATGCGTACCTCCTACGACTATAGCAGCTTGCGCGGTTATGAAGCGTGTGCAAGCATTGATCGCGCGCCTGCAACTACCCGTGCACGCCTTGCGCCGACTCGCGCCGCCAGGGCACCCCGGTCAGCACCGACCTGCCGGCCACCGCGATCGGGACGAAACCCGCACCCGCCCAACGGATCGGGCCGCTCAGCTCCGCTTGAACAGCACGTACGCCTCGACCCAGCCCTTCTCGTTCGGCACCACCGAGAACCGGTCGAGCTCCCAGCCCTCGCCCTCGATCGCCTCGATCCGCTCCGACCACGGATCGATCGCGTCGTCCTTGCTACCGGGCAGCGCGACCAGGCGAACGGTGAACCGCCGCCGCTCCGCTTCGAGAGCGGCGGCGGCCATCGCGCCGAGATCGGCTTTCGAGTTCTGGAAGAATCCCATTCCCCCATTCAACCCCAAAAGCCCCGAAATGCTCGAAACGGGTCAATGGTCGTCGTTGCGGAAGAAGAGCTCTTCGAGATGATCCGCGGTTTCCGCGACGAAGTTCAGCGGATCGGTGAACTCGTTGATGTCGAGGTTCAGCAGCGGCAGCGAATGCCGGAGCACGACGTGGTCCCCGATGATCAGCGCCCCGCACACGACCGAGGTCTGTCCCAGCTCTTCCAGCAGTTTCCGCAGGTTGACGGTCTCGGCCAGGCCGATCACCGACACGACCTGCACCCAGTCCTCGCGGCCGTCGAGCCGCTCGTGGCAGACGATGACGATCTGACTCCGGTCGTCCTCGTACTCGACGAGGAGCCGGATCTCGTCCTCGCTGTCCTCGATGATCCGGTACTCGGGCTCGCCTTCCTCCGCCTCACCGGGGACGACCCGGTATTCGGTCCGGACGAATTCGAGAAGGTCTTCCCAGGTCGCCACGATTCCTCCCAGCAATCGGCCGCGAACCGGCATGGATTTCGACGGCGATCTTGCCACGCCGCCCCACCGCGCCGACCCTTTTCCGGCCGGGAGCAGCCGAACGCGTTATTCGGTGAGCAAGGGCAGCGAAGTCGCGCCGATCATGTCCGTGCCCGGCATGAGGACCGGCGGGTTCGCCGGATCCGTGCGCAGCACCGGGAAGCGGTCCAGCAGGATGTTCATCGCGATCCGGCCCTCCAGCCGGGCCAGCGGCGCGCCCAGGCAGAAGTGGATGCCGCGCCCGAACGCGATGTGCGGGTTGGGGTCGCGGGCCGGGTCGAAGGCGTCCGGATCGGCGAACACCCGGCCGTCGCGGTTGGCCGCCCCGAGCCACACCGAGAGCACCTGGTCCGCGGGCACCCGCCGGCCGCCGACCTCCGTCTCGGTCATCGTCGCCCGGTAGGTGAGCGCGAACGGGGTCAGCAGGCGCAGCGATTCCTCGATCGCGCCCGGCACCAGCGCGCGGTCCGCGCGCACCCGCGCCGCCTGCTCAGGGTGCGCGTCCAGGCACATCACCGTGTTGCCCAGCAGCATCGTGGTGGTGATGTGCCCGGCGGCCAGCAGGAGGTTGGCGAAGTTCGCGATCTCGTTGTCGGTGAGCCGTTCGCCGTCGATCTCCGCCTGCACCAGCTGGGTCAGCAGGTCCTCGCGGGGGTTCCGACGCCGCTCCGCAGCGTGCTCGAGGATGTAGTCGTAGATCTGCCGCATGCTATCCAGCGATGCGTTCATCTCGCGCAGCTGCTCCTCGCCCTGGGCGGAGACCGAGAGCTGCTGGCCACCGCTGAGCTGCTCCTCCACCCATTCCCGGAAGAGATCCCGGTCGCTGCTGGGCACGCCCAGCAGCTCGGCGATGACGATCACGGGCAGCGGGTAGGCGAGATCCGCGACGAGCTCGAACCGGTCCCGGCCGGCCACCTCGTCGAGCAGTTCGTGCGTCAGTGCGGCGATCCGCGGTTCGAGGTCGGCCACGATCTTCGGGGTGAACGCGTGGCTGACCAGCTGACGCAGCTTGCGGTGCTGCGGCGGATCCATCTGCGTCAGGTCACCCTCCAGGAAAGCCGGGTCCAGCTCGATCGGCATGACCCGCGTGATGTCGGAGGAGAACGTCTTCGGATCGCTGAGGACCGCGACCGTCTCCGGGTGGCCGTGGACGTTCCACACGCCTCGCTCTTCGTCGAAGTCGACCGGGCTCGCCGGTTTCTCGCCGCGCAGCCAGAAGTGCTGCGGGTCGACCGCCATGCGGGCAGCATCGATTATCACGGGATTTCCCTTTCGTTGGGGTAAAAGGAAAACGGGCGGGTCCGATCAGGATCGGCACCAGGCCGGAGCGAGGGCAGCAGGAAGCGCACGGGCGCATCCGCGTGAACATCGGCCGCGGCAAGGGCCGGAATCGTGGCGCAGGACCTCGGTCCTGGCGAAGGTCACCGCCGGAAAGTACGGCGGCGCGGTGCTTTTCGGGGTCTATTCGCCGATCATTCGTCGACGAGCGAGGAGCGGCGCACGATGATGTCACCGCTCACGGTGCTGGCGCGGACCTCGACGGTCTCCTCCGCGTCTCCCGGCGCGTCGACGCTGTCCAGCGAGTTGTGCACGCGACCGATCGTGGTGTTCAGGTCCAGGTACGCGGCGGTCCCTTCCCGGACGCCGACCTCCAGCTCCCCCACCGACACGTCCAGCTCGACCGTGCCGCGCGCGACTTCGCCGATCCGGATGTCGCCGTTGGCGGTCTTGGCCCGGACGGAGTCGCGCGCCTTCTCGACGGTGATGCTGCCGTTGGCCGCGCTCAACCGCGCTTCACCGCCGATCTCGCCGATCCGGGTCTCCCCGTTGGAGTTCTTGAACACCCCGGCACCGTCGACCCGCCTGATCCGCAGCTCGCCCGACCCGGTGGCGGCCTCGGCCGGGCCCGCCACGCGGTCGACGGCGACCGCGCCGGTGGCGGACTTCGCGTTCAGCGGGCCGGTGGTGTCGAGCCGGATGGCGCCGACCGAGGTCCGGACCCGGCACTCGCCGAGCCGCCCCTCGCCGCGGAAGTCCCCCTGCGCCGACTCGCCGCGCACCCGCGACCCGGTCGGCAGCTCGATCAGCACCTCGACCGATCCGCCGTCGCGCGGGCCGTAGTGCCGCCACCGCTTCTCCGTCTTGACCACCAGCTCGCCATCGGAGAACTCGACGCGGGTCAGTTCCACCGCCCGCACGTCGGCCTTCCGGGACGGGTCGGTCGGTCGCACGTCGACGACGGTGTCGGCCCGGTCGGCGGCGACGATCCGCACGTCGCCCATGACGACGTCGATCGTGGCGGAAATCGGTTCCGGAGTGTCGAAAGTTGGCATGACTGTCCCCTCAGATCGTGTTCGGTGAGCGTCCTCGCTGGTAGGACGTGTGGTGTACGGGTCGGAGCGCGCCGCTAGCGCGCCCACCCGGTGTAGCGCTGTCCGCGCCGGCCGGTGCCGCGCCCGGCGGGCCGCTCGGCGGGTTCCACCGCGGCGGCGGCGGCCCGGACGAGCCACGCGTTGACCGACAGGCCTTCTCGCCCGGCCGCTTCCTCGACGCGGGCCTTGAGCCTTTCGGGCATCCGGACGTTGATCCGCGACATGGCACCTTCGTCGGCCTCCAGGACCGGCCGGACCTCCGCCGGCGCGCTCTCGCCGCCGTCGGCCGCCTCGCCGTGGGCCACCACCGATGGTGGCGCCGTCACGACGAACTCCGCTTCCCCGCTGCGGAACCGCAGGTCCACCGACCCCGGCGCGAGCTCTCGGGTGATCTCGTCGGCAGCCGAGGACAACGCGTCCAGCAGCGTCAGCCGGAGGGCGGACTCCAATGGCGTCGTGAGCCGCTCGGCGAGCTCCCGGGCATCGTCACCACCGACTTCGGCGGCGACGGCCAGCTCCCGCCGGATGCCGTCGACATACACCCCAATATCCATGGCACCATCATGGCATCATGATGGCACCAATGCAACCACCCATGGCACTCGGCG
The DNA here is from genome assembly GCF_056431645.1 of Saccharopolyspora sp. NPDC045839. Lineage (NCBI taxonomy): Bacteria > Bacillati > Actinomycetota > Actinomycetes > Pseudonocardiales > Pseudonocardiaceae > Saccharopolyspora > Saccharopolyspora sp. NPDC045839. Next base: position 213,682 of record NZ_JBWKKH010000009.1, on the reverse strand, counting down.
CGCCACACGACGCGGCGCGGGCCGGTCCACGGCCGAGAACGATCAGCGTTTCGGCTGGCTGACGCCGCGCAGGCGCGGCGCGGCGGCGATGGCCACCGCGGCCGTCAGCAACGCCGCGCCGAGGATCACCGCGCGCAGCGACGTGACTTCGGCGAGCGGCCCGGCGAGCGCGGCACCCAGTGGCATCAGGCCCCAGGCGAGCACCCGGTGCGCGCTGGTCACCCGGCCCATCATCGGGCGCGGCGTGAGGCGCTGGCGGTTGGCCGCGGACAGCACGTTCCACGCGCCCGCGCCCAGCCCCATGACGAAGTACGCGACCCACGCTCCGCCCGGTGCCCGCACCACACCGAGCAGCGCGATTCCCGCGGCCAGCACGAACAAAGCGCCGATCATCACCGATCCGCCGCCCAGCCGGCCGGCCAGCCGGGACGCGACCGGGGCGGCCAGCAGCGTGCCGATCGCGGTGCAGACCAGCAGCGTCGGCACGGACGCCGCGGGCAGGCGCAGCGACTCGATCGCGAACAGGAACGCCACCGCGTTGACACCGCTGGTGAGCAGCGCGGTCACGCCGACGACGCCGACGACCGCGCGCAAGCCCGGGCTGCGCACCAGGAAGCGCAGCCCCGCAAGCACTTCCGCGCGCAACGACGTCGCTTCGCGATCCTGGGGCGGGGCCGCCTGGCCGGGCACGGCGATCACCAGGAGCAGCGCCAGCCCCAGCGCGAGCGCGTTCGCCGCGAAGCACAGCGCGGGATCCCACGCGAACAGCGCCGCCGCCGCCAGCGGGCCCGCGATCTCGACACCGGCGGTCTCCACGCTGACGAACCGCCCGTTGGCGCGTTCCAGCTCCGCCCGTCCGGCCAACGACACCAGCAGCGTCTGCGCCGCCGAATCGGCGAACGTTTCCGCGCTGCTGAGCAGGAAACCGCACACCAGCAACGCGGGCAGCCCGGCGTTGCCGGTGTGGATCAGGCCGGCCAGCGCGAACGTGACGGCGCAGCGGAAGGCGTGCGCGCAGATCAGCGCGTGCCGGGGCCGCCACCGGTCGACCATCGCGCCCGCGGGCAAGGCGACCAGCAGCCACGGCAGCACGGTCGCCGCCGCAACCGCCGAAACGGCCACCGGATCGCGCGTGCTCACCGCCGTGAACAAGGGCAGCGCCGCAGCCCGGATCCCGTCGCCGACCGACGAAACGGCCCAAGCAGCGAGCAGGAGCCCGAACGGCCGGGAACGCACCCCCGCTGCCGGACCACTCATCCGCAAGCCGCCTCCCCGCGCCGTTCAGACCACCATCGCGGGCACCGGCCAGCGCCGCAGCCGGGCCGGCGCCCACCAGCGCAGCCCGCCCGCGCGGACCAGCAGGCCGTGCTCGGCGAACAACGAGGTGGCGGCCGGGTCGCACGCGTCCGGGTCGGTGCCGGCCGCGAGCCTGCGGATGGCCGCGATCAGGTCGGGTTCGTCCACCGTGTAGCACTCCAGCGATCCGCTGCGCCGGTCCCGGATCTGGACGAAGCCCGGCCCTTCCCGGAAGACGCACTTGGCCGGGAAGTACGCCGCCCGCCACGGGTCGAGATCGGCACCCCCGCTCGGCGGCGGCAGATGGGAGAACGCCTGCCAGGCCGGCGGCCGGCCGGACGCGCGCCACTCGCAGCGCACGCCCCACGCGGCCAGTTCCCGCAGCAGGTCGAGCGCGCCGCGGGACCCCGGCTCGTCGAGCCGGACCGGTGCGGTGAACACGACCTTGCGCACCCCGCCGTCGAACAGCCGGCGCGCCTGGCCGACCGGGTCCGCGGAAACCGCTTGCAGGCCAAGGGATTCATCGCCCAGAGCGCCCAGGTAGTGGCGGAACAACTCGATCTGCACCTGCTGCCTCGCAGTCATCCGATCTGGAGCAATTGCTGGTTGTTGGCCTGCGGCACCACGTGGACGTAGCGGCCGTCGTCGGTGAAGAGCAGGCCCCGATGCCGCCAGAGGTCGAGCCGGTCGCGCACCTGCGGCCCGAACCCGGACTCCAGGTTCGGCAGCGAGCGCGGCCGTTCCAACGCCCGGAACAGCTCCGCATCGGCGCCGGTCAGCACGTGCTCGTCCGGGCCGAATCCGGGCCGGTCGTCGATCACGACCACCTCGCCGTCCAGCTCCACGTGCTCCAGCACGCTCGTCGGGTGGTGCTCGGTCCACGCGGCCACCGCCGCCAGCAGCTCGGCCTCCGCGCGGCCGCCGATACCGGCGGGCTCGGTGCTGAACAGGTAGGCGAGGTCGCGCAGTTCCTCGGCGGGCAGGTCGTAGTTCAGGAAGTACTGCGGGTCGGGTTCCCGCGCCGCGAAGCCCAGCGCCGGGTCGTCGAAGTAGGGGCTGAAGCGCTCCAGGGCGATGCGGCCGGCCCCGTCCATCGGCGGCAGGTGACTCAGGGCCGGGAGCTGCCCGACGACGGACGCGTAGTCGGAGTCGAGCTCGCCGGGGAATCCGTACAGGTAGTTCCACATCACCGTGAGCCCCAGCGACCGCGCGTCCCGCAGCAACCGCACGTTCTGGCACCCGTCCACGCCCTTGTCCATCAGCCGCAGCACCCGGCTGCTGAGGTTCTCGATGCCGGGCTGCACCTGGACCACCCCGGCCCGCACCAGCTGGCGCAGCTGGTCGAAGCGCAGGTTCGCCTTGATCTCGCACTGCAACCGCAGGTCGTAGCCGGCGGCTTCGAGCCGGGGCAGCACGGTGCGCAGGTACTCCATGTCGAGGATGTTGTCCACCAGGTACATGTCCAGCACCCGGTACCGCTCGGCGAGACCGACCAGCTCGTCGTGGAAGCGGTCCGGGCTCTTGCTGCGGAACTGCATGAACGACCCGTTGAGCCCGCAGAACGTGCAGTGGTGCTTCTCGCCCCACCAGCAGCCGCGGGCGCCCTCCACCACGAGCTTGGGCTCGGTCTCGGACGCGGCGGCGCACCCGGCGAACCGCTCCAGGTAGCCGTCGAAGTCCGGGGCCGCGATCTGCGCCGGCGGCAGCGGCGCGGCGGTCAGCTCGTTGACGTGCTCGCCGGAGCCGTCCCGCCAGCACAGACCCGGTATGCGCGCCGGGTCACCGCCGCGGTCGAGGTGTTCGACCAGCGCGGGCAGCGCGAGTTCCCCTTCCCCGCGCACGACGAAGTCGACGAACTCGAAGTTGCGGTGCCAGGCGGCGCCCTGCGGGCCGTCGCAGTTGGCGCCGCCGAACACGATTCGCGACGCGGGGTCCAGCTGCTTGAGCTCGCGGGCCAGCGCCAGCGAAGCGGTGTTCTGCTGGAACGTGGTGGTGAACCCGATCAGGCCGCCCGCGGTGTCGGCGATTTCCTTGGCGTAGGCCGAGATCCAGTCGGGCACTAGGTCGTGCAGCCGCAGGCACAGCTCCAGCCGGTCCGCGTCGATGCGCCCGGTCATCGCCTCCCGGAACTCCGCGGCGCGCCAGCCGCGCACCCCGTGCAGGGCGGCGGTGAAGACCCAGTCCCCGCAGCCCTCGAAGTAGGAGTCCAGCGAGAAGAAGTCGTACTCGCGCAGCCGGGTGCCCAGGTTCTGGTGCATCCAGTCGAAGAAGTCGAGGTTCGCGTCGACCACCCGAACGCGGTTCGCCCCACCCCGCTCGACGGCGGTCTTCAGGATTCCGCAGGCCAGCGACGGGTAGCCGACCGAGGCCCACGGCATGTTCACCAGTGTCACGTCCATGCGATCCGGTCACCTTCCGAGCGGGCCGGAGGGCCGGTGGGGCGGCACCCCACCGGCCCCGCCGGCGTCACTTCGAAACCCGCACCCCCGAGGTGCCGGTCCCGCCGATCGCCTTCGGGTCGTTGTGCACGGTCGTCTTCTTCACAGACTTCACCCCCTCCCCCGATAACCCGTCGGCCGAAACGATGTCCTCCCCTAGGACAAGGCCCGAGTCGCCCAACGATGCCGACCGCCGGGCACCGCGCGCAAGCCGGAATTCACCCGATCGCCCCGGACGGAGAATGCGAATCACGCGCAGTTTTCTCGGTTTTCCCATCGAAGAGCGGGAGCGAAGACCGATCGCCGGATGGGTTTAGTCCCATTGTCGGCATTGCGGGCTACCGGTTCTGGAACAGTGCGACCATCTGTGCTGATGCGGATTCCCAGGCGAATCCCCAGTTCGCCGGGGTCGCCGTCGATTGGTCACCGGAAAACCGGCCGCGCCAACGAGGTTCGGAGGGATTCGGAATCCGGATGCTCGAAGCAGCAGGTCTGCACGCGGTCGCCACATAGCTACCGGTAGCGGCCGACGACTCGCGCACGTCGCCGGCCGTGTCCGGTTCTACTGGGCCGTCTCGCTCACCCTGGCGAGCGCGACACCGCCCACGATCAGCGCGAGCGCGAGGATCCGCCCGAGGCTGACGGGATCCCGGTAGAGGAGGATGCCGAGCACGAGCGCCCCCGCCGCCCCGATCCCGGTGAAGACCAGGTACGCCGTGCAGACCGGCACCGTGTTCATCGCCCGCGACAGCAGGTAGACGGCGGCAGCGCAGAGCACGAGGCACAGCAGCGTCGGCAGCGGCTTGGTGAAGTTCTCGGTGGGCTTGATGCTCTGCGCCCAAGCCACTTCGACCAGTCCCGCCGCGATCAGCAGCAGCCAGTTCACCGCGCGCCTCCCGCGCGTCGCGCCGACAGTTCCGCGACGACCGCGTCCACCCGCTGCTCCGCCGACGTCGCCGAGGCCCGCTGCTGCTCCGCGAGGTGCTCGATCTGCGGATCGACCAGCACGTTGGTGAGTTCGGAGTTGATGAAGGTGACGTCCTCGACCGAGAAGTGCCCGGCGAAGAAGTCCCGCAGGTACCGCTTTGCGACGAGGTCGCATTTCAGTCGGCGAGGAGGTGCTGCTCCCGGCCGAACATGGTGGCGGCGGCCCGCGCGCTGGGCGTCCCCGCGTCGAGGTCCGCGCCGGCCTCGCGGAGCACGGCCACCACCTCATCTGCGCCCTTGAACAGCGCACCGGCGATGGGCGCCTGGTCGCGCTCGTTGCGCAGGTCGGGATTCGCGCCGCGGTCGAGCAGCGCGCGCACGGTTGCGGCGTGCCCGTGGTAGGCGGCGAGCATGAGCAGGGTGTTGCCGCCCTGGTCGGCCACGTCGACCGGGAGTCCGTGGTCGACGAACTCCGCGAGCTGCGCGGTTTCGCCCTCCCGGGCCAGGTCCATGGCGATCGCCACGACGCGCTCGGTCTGCTCCGGGGTCAGTCCACCGTGGCTCATCAGCAGCTCTTCCTGATCACGTCTGGGAATTCCGGTTCCGGAACAGGAACGGCGGCCACGACTTCCCGTGGCCGCCGTTCCCGCTGTCCAGGTCGAAGACCTGGGCGGCGTCAGCCCTTGCTCGCGGCCAGGGCCTCGATCGCCTTGCGGACGCCCTCACCGTAGGCCGCGTCGGCCTTGGTGCAGTTGGCGATGTGCCGCTCGATGGTCGCCTGCGAGGCGCCGTCGATCGCCCGCGCGGTGTTCTCGAAGAGCACCTGCTGCTGCTCCGGCGACATGTTGCGGAACAGGATGCCGGGCTGCTCGAAGTAGTTGTCGTCGTCCTCGCGGTAGTTGAACCGGTCGGCGACGGCACCCACGGCCTGCACCGGGTCGCGGTAGGAGGCCTGCTCCTGCCAGCGGCCGTAGGAGTTCGGCTCGATGCCCGGGGTGGCGCCCTGGTTGCCGTCGACGCGCATGGCACCGTCGCGGTGGTAGGAGTTCACCGGGTTCTTCGGCGCGTTGACCGGGATCTGGTGGTGGTTCACACCCAGGCGGTACCGCTGGGCGTCACCGTAGGAGAACAGCCGGCCCTGCAGCATCTTGTCGGGCGAGAAGCTGATGCCCGGCACCACGTTCGCCGGGGTGAACGCGGCCTGCTCCACGTCGGCGAAGTAGTTGTCGGGGTTGCGGTTGAGCTCCCACTCGCCGACCTCGATCAGCGGGTAGTCCTTCTTGGACCACACCTTGGTCAGGTCGAACGGGTGGTACTTGTACGTGTCGGCGTCGGCCTCCGGCATGATCTGCACGTACAGCTTCCACTTCGGGAAGTCGCCGCGCTCGATCGCGTCGAAGAGGTCGCGCTGGTGGGACTCGCGGTCCTTGCCGACCAGCGCCTCGGCCTCGGCGTCGGTCAGGTTCTTGATGCCCTGCTGGGTGCGGTGGTGGAACTTGACCCAGAACCGCTCGCCCTCGTCGTTGATGAAGCTGTAGGTGTGCGAGCCGAAGCCGTGCATGTGGCGGTAGGACGCCGGGATGCCGCGCTCCGACATCACGATCGTGACCTGGTGCAGCGCCTCGGGGAGGTTGGTCCAGAAGTCCCAGTTGTTCTCGGCGTTGCGCAGGTTGGTGCGCGGGTCGCGCTTCACGGCGTGGTTGAGGTCGGGGAACTTCAGCGGGTCGCGGAAGAAGAACACCGGGGTGTTGTTGCCGACGATGTCCCAGTTGCCCTCGTCGGTGTAGAACTTCAGCGCGAAGCCGCGGATGTCGCGCTCGGCGTCGGCCGCGCCGCGCTCGCCGGCGACGGTCGAGAACCGGATGAACAGGTCGGTCTTCTTGCCGACCTCGGAGAAGATCTTCGCCTTGGTGTACTGGGTGATGTCGTTGGTCACCGTGAAGGTGCCGAAAGCGCCCGAGCCCTTGGCGTGCATCCGGCGCTCCGGGATGACCTCGCGGTCGAAGTGCGCCAGCTTCTCCAGGAACCAGACGTCCTGCAGCAGCATCGGGCCGCGCGGACCGGCGGTCAGGGAGTTCTGGTTGTCAGGGACCGGCGCACCGGCCACCGTGGTCAACGGTTTCTGGTTGTTCTCGGGCAAAACTCGCTCCTCGGTGGTGGGATGTTGGCTGGCTCACTCGGCCCGGGAGAGACAGTCGGGGCAGATGCCCCAGAAGGTCACCTCGGCCTCGTCGAGCACGAATCCGTGCGGGCCCTCGGTGTGCAGGCAGGGCGCCTCGCCGACGGCGCAGTTGACGTCGGCGATGGCACCGCAATTGCGGCACACCAGATGGTGGTGGTTGTCACCCACGCGCGTCTCGAACCGGGCGGGCGAACCGGCCGGCTCGATGCGACGGACCAGGCCCGCCTCGGTCAGCGCGCGCAGGACGTCGTAGACCGCCTGGGTCGACACCGAACCCAGCTCGCGGCGGACCGCCGTCGCGATGGCGTCGGTGTCCGCGTGGGGATTGTCCGAGACCATCGTGAGCACGGCAACCCGCGGACGGGTCACCCGCAACGACGCCTCCTTGAGGAGGGCGACGGCATCGATGGACGGCATGCATCCATACCTACCAGCTTTTCTGGAACGAATCAAATAAAGACCCGCGCGCGGCGCCCCTCCGGCAGCGGCGAAGAACCCCCACACCCAGCGCGACCTGGTCAAACGGGCCGGACATGGCCGAAGATCATAATGACCCGTGCGAGTGACGGAGGGCTGACGTGTGGGTGTCTACGTGTCGATCAGAGGCTGGCTGGAGTGCGACCAGAAGCAGCTCGCCGCCATCCGGGAGATCATCTCCGCGCACGACGACGACCACTACTCCCACGGCTGGGGCCTGCCCCGGCGGCACTTCAACTGGACCTGCTACGCCTTCTACGGCGGCGACGTCCGAGAGCTCTCGGTGAGCTGGCTGCTCGACCAGCTCACCGAGATCGCCCGGGTCCCCGCCTCCGACGAGGACGGCGACCGCGTCCGGGGCCTGTTCCTCGCGAGCCACGAGATCGACGGCACCAGCGAATGGCAGATCCGCGAAGGCCGAGTCCTGATCTCGCCCGCCGACGACCGGCACCGGTACCTCGACGTCTAGCCGTCCCTACAGGCCCGTCGCGGGCCAGGTGACCGCGCCCCACCCGTCGAGGCGCGCGTCGGCCCGCCGAGCAGTGCCCTCGGCCTGGTAGACCGCGCGCTCGGCGGCCATCCAGGCGTGCCAGTGGCCGCGCGCGTCGTCGCCGTCGCGCTCGATGCCTCGATCGAGGCGCTCCGAATCCTCCGCCTCGACCCACACCAGGAGCGCCGTGAGGTCGGCGAACCGCCGCGCTCCCGCCCCGCAGCCCTCGACGACGAGGTACGGCGCGCGCGGAACGTCGTGCCACTCCGCGAACGCGCCGGCGTCCCAGTCGTACCGCTGGTACCGGCCGTCCCGACCGGCGGCCAGCGGGTCGAGCACCTGCTCACCGAGCCGCTCAACGCCACCGGCCATCCCGCTCCACCCCTCGTACAGATCGTCCATGTGCACGACCTGGGCGGGCAGCGCCTCCGCGAGCTGAGCGGCGAGCGTCGTCTTGCCCGAACCGGCGGGCCCGTCGACGACGACGAGCCGCCCCTCCCCGCCGGGAGGACCGAGCCGGGGAGAACCGTCGCGCGCCCGCCGCACGAGCCCGGCCAGCACAGCAGACCCAACACTCAACGCAGAACCCCAACCAAGACCCGCCGGACGAAACCACCGGAGTATCACGGATCCGAAGCGCCGCCGGTCCGCCGGGGACCGCGGAATCAGAGGTCCGGCAGCGGATCCTGCGGAAGGTCCTGCGGCGACGCGATTTCCGCGTCGGCGGCGTTGACCACGGCGACGTACTCGTCATCGATCTCGTAGTCGATGCCGTCCAAGCAGAAGTACGGCGTGGTCTGCGTGCCGACAGGGCCAAGGACGATGTTGCGCGGAAGCCGCGCGACAACCGATTTCGGAGCCCTCGTGGACCAGAAACCCGTCGACAACACGGTGATCGCCTTGCGGCTCACGACGACCAGAACGCTCGACTGAATGCTCATCGGAATGGTGGCGGGAAAAACGTACCGGATCTCGTCGCCCTCATCCAAGAAGGCGCGGATTCGCTCGCGAACGGCCCCGGAAACAGGCATACCGGAAGATTACCAACGCCGGCCCGCCGGAAGACGGCCTTCGCAAGTCGGTCGCGACGGCGTGAAAAGCGTTGTGGCCCGTGCTCATCGCGGTGCTAGCCTGCTCGGTATGTCTGGCGCTTCTGCCGCGGCCGCCGCCGCTGTCACGAGGACGCTCCGCTAGCGGCGGTGCTCTCCTGACGCTCCGCCGCTCCACGTCTTGGACCGGAGCGGCCTCTTCGTGCTGCTCAGATACCTTTCGGATATCGGAGCACCCTCTTGACCTCAGACATTTCGAAACCACGCCGGGCTGACATCCGGGCGTGGTCCGTTCTCGGCTGCCTCGCCACGCTGCAGTTCCTCATCGCCATCGACGTGACCGTGGTGAACGTGGCGCTGCCGTCGATCGGGGCGGGCTTGGGCGTGAGCGCTCGCGAGCTGACCTGGGTCGTCGTCGCGTACACGATCACCGGCGGTGGACTGCTGATGCTCGGCGGCCGCCTCGGCGACGTGCTCGGCCGGCGACGCGTCCTGATCGCGGGGACCGTGCTCTTCGGAGCCGCCTCGCTGCTCGCGGGTCTCGCGCCGTCGTTCCCGTGGCTGGTGGTGGCGCGGCTTCTGCAGGGCGTCGGCGAGGCGCTCGCGCTGCCGGCGTCGATGGCGACGATCGTCCTGATGTTCCCCGAGGGCCCTCGCCGCTCGCGCGCGCTGAGCGTGTGGGCGGCGGTGGCGAGCACGGGTCTCGTGGTGGGATTCGTGCTCTCGGGGATCATCACGGAACTCTACGGTTGGCGGTGGATCTTCCTCGTCAGCGTTCCGTTCGTCGTGCTCGTGATCATCGGCGCCATCGCACTCGTCCCCGCGGACAGCGCCGCTGCACGCGTTCCGCTCGACCTGCCAGGTTCGCTGCTGCTGACGCTCACGCCACTGCTGTTCGCGTTCGGCGTCATCGAGGCGGGCGAGGGCGGCACGGCCCCGTGGACCACGGCCGTCGCCCTGATCGCGTCGGCGGTGTCCGGGACACTTTTCGTCGTGGTGGAAAAGCGATCGCCGGCGCCGCTGATCCCGCTGACGTTCTTCCGCAACAAGACGCGGGTCATGGCCAACCTCGCCACCGCGCTCCTCAGCGCGGCGCTGTCGACGTCGTTCATGCTGTTCACCCTCCACCTCCAGCAACGCGCCCTCCTCACCCCGTTCGAGGCGGGGCTGATGCTCCTCCCGCTGGCCATCTCGCTCGTCGCGGCCGCGACGTTCGTGCCGCGACTGCTGGAGCGTTGGGGCGCCAGGGCGTGCGCGGGGGCCGGGATCGCCTTGACCGCAGCGGGAATGGCGGCGATCGCGATCCCGTCGACCGGCGGAGCGGGCGCGGCGGCGACCATGCCGGCGATGGTGCTGATCGCGGCGGGCATGGGCTTCGGCCTGGTCGGGCTGCAGTACGCGGCGGTCACGGGCGTGACCGAAGAAGATGCGGGAGTGGCGTCGGGAGTCCAGCGAGCGGCGGACCAACTCGGAGGCTCAACGGGAATCGCCCTCTACATCGGCATCGCCTTCGCCCCCACCCTGGCAACGAGCATCGACCCCTTCGTCACGGCGAGCGCACTCGCCGTCGCAGGACTGGCGGCGGCATGGCTGATCACCCGACGAATCACGATGCCCGAACCGGAGAAGGAACCAAAGGTCGGCTGAACCCCTACCGGAATGAACAAATCCTGAAGGAGGCGGTCAGGGCCGATGCGAACCCGCACCGGCCCTGACCGAACTCACCCCGATGTGCCGGCCGACGGGACTTCGAACCCGACCTGCTCGTCATCCGCCAAGCTCGCCACGACGTCGTCCGACCGCTGCTAGCCTCGATCTTCAGGTAGGGCAGTCGGAGGGTGACGATGGCGTCCGATGAGAACCCGGCACCGAAGATGCAATCCGCGAGCAACGAAATGACCGCGCTGGTCGGTGGTCACGTCATCCAGGCCGGCACCATTTCCGGTGACATCCACCTGGGGGGATCCGACCGGCTGGCCGCTCTGCCCCGCCAACTCCCGGCGGCACCGCGGCTTTTCACCGGCCGGGTCCGCGAGCTGGTGCAGCTCACCGAGATACTGCGCTCCCACGCGGACGACAGCACGGTGATGATCACGGCGATCAGCGGCAGCGGCGGAATCGGCAAGAGCTACCTCGCGATTCACTGGGCGCACCAGAACGCGGACCGGTTCCCCGACGGCCAGCTGTACGTGAACCTCCGCGGATTCGACCCTTCCGGGACCCCGGTCCACCCGTCGACGGCGGTGCGCACGTTCCTGGAGGCGTTCGGCGTTTCGCCGAGCAGTCTGCCTGCCGATCCGGAAGCGCAGGTGGCGCTGTACCGGACGCTGATGGCCGGGCGCAGGATGCTCGTCGTCCTGGACAACGCCCGCGACGCAGACCAGGTGCTGCCGCTGATACCCGGGAGTTCCGGTTGCGCTGTGCTGGTCACGAGTCGCTACCAGCTCGCCGGGCTCGTCGCGGTGTACGGCGCTCATCCGCTGTCGGTGGACGTGCTCAACGAATCGGACTCGCACGACCTGCTCGTCGGCCACCTCGGCCGGGAACGCGTCGATCGACATCCGGCGGCGGTCTCGAACCTGCTGGACCACTGCGGCGGCCTACCGCTGGCGCTCGGCATCGTGGCGGCCAGGATCTCCCTGCAACCGGAGATTCCGCTGGACGTGCTCGCCGGGGAGCTCCGCGAGGAATCCAGTCGGCTCGACGCTCTCGATGCGGGCGGCCCCGGGGTCGACCTGCGTGCCGTGTTCTCCTGGTCCACCCAGGCGCTTTCGCAGCCGCAGTCGCGGGTCTTCAAGCTGCTCGGGCTCGTCCCGGGCGCCGATCTGAGCTCGGTCGCCGCCGCCAGCCTCATCGGGCTCCCGATCCGCCGAACGCTTGGCCTGCTGCGCGATCTGGAACGCGCGAATCTCGTGCACGCAAGCGCCTCTGGTCGTTACCGGATGCACGATCTGGTCAAGCTCTACGCCGCCGAAGAGGCTGAACAGCTCGAAGCCGGCGAGGAATGGGACCTGGCGCTCAAGCGGCTGGTGGACTGCTACCTCCACACGGCCTACGACTGTTCCCGGAAGCTGTACTCCCGCACCCGGGAACTCGTCTTGGAGCCTCCCGAGCGCGGCAGCCTTCCGCTCAAGGCCGCCGATTCTTCCGAAGCAGCAGAATGGCTGGCCGCCGAGCACGGCAATCTGCTCATCGCGGTGCGGAAATCGGTGGATCGCGGCTGGTACGTCCGGGCGTGGAACCTCGTCGAGGCGCTGGACACCTACCACCGGCGCCGGGCCTACATCCACGAGAACCTGATCAACTGGCGGTCCGCGCTCGTCGCGGCCGAACAGCTGGGCGACGCCGGGAAAGCGGTGCCCGCCCACCGGAATCTGGGCGACGCCTACAGCAGGGCCGGCCGCCACGACGACGCGGTGCACCACCTGCAGCACGCCCTCTCGTCGTCGGAAGCGTCCGGCGACGAACGGGGTGCCGCCCACACCCACCAGGTTTTCGCGCTGGCCTGGGAGTCCCACGGCGAGAACGGGCAGGCGTTGGAACACGCGCAACGCGCACTCGAGATCTACCGGCGGCTCGCGGATTCGACCCGGACGGCCACCTCGCTGAGCCAAGTAGGGTGGTTCAGCGCGCAGCTGGGACGCTACGAAGAGGCCCGGGATCGCTGCGCGGAAGCTCTCGCGCTGCACCGCAGTTCCGGCTACCGGGAGGGGGAAGCCCACGCGCTCGACGGTCTCGGGTACATAGCCCACCACACCGGCGATCACCTCGCGGCGATCGGCTACTACCGCGAAGCGATCGAGGTGTTCCGCGCATTGGGCAACGAGTACTGGGAGCCCAGCGCACTCGACCGACTCGCGGAATCGCATGTGGCGCTGGGGCGGCGGGCCGGTGCCCGGGAGCTCTGGCAGCAGGCGCTCGAACTCTACCGATCGCAGCTGCGGATGCTCGACGTCGCGAAGGTTCAGGAGAAGTTGTCGGCCCTCGACGAGGGCTAGCGAGGTTCATCGATGCCTGTTGGGGTCGGTTCGCATGGGCAAGGGCTGGATCGCGTACATCGACGTCGACGGAACGCTGCTGGATTCGCAGCTGAACCTGAGTCCGCGCGTCCGGGCGGCGGTGGACCTGGCGCAGGAGCGCGCGGACATCGTGATCGCATCGGGCCGGTCCACGGCCGCGTGTTTCCGGATCGCCCGCGAACTCCTCGAATTCCCGACCTACGTGATCGCCTCCAACGGGGCGGTCGTGGCCGAATGCGCGACCGGTGGAATCGCGTATTCCGCTGCTTTCCCGGTCGGCGCGGCCGAACATGTCCGCCGGCTGGCGGATTCCGCTGAGTGCGCCCTGTGGGTGTACCACCCGACCACCTGGTACGTCGCCGCGGAGCACGCCGGAACGGTGGCACTCAGCAGATCGAAGTCGGTCCCGGAGTACGTGGACTCGATCGGCGAATGCTTGGCCGGCGCGGTCAAGCTGATGATCGTCGGAGCCCCGGCCACCGTTCGGGTTCTGCACCGGGAGCTGCGGGAACGGCAGGACCTCGTCTCGTTCGTCTCGTACCCGGATTACCTGGAAGTGATGCCCGCCGGGGTGTCCAAGGCGACGGCGGCCGGAGTGGTCGAATCGCTGATGCAGGCGCGCCGGGATGTGCGCACCCTGGCCATCGGGGACGGGATCGCGGACGTGCCGCTGTTCTCCACGGTGGACTACGCGGTCGCGGTCGCCAACAGCAGCGCGGAGGTGCGCAGTGCGGCCGACTACCTCGCGCCCAGCAACGACGAGGACGGTGTTTCCGTAGCGCTCCGCGCATTGGTGCTGGGCGAGGTCGCGGCCCGGTCCGTACTGCGGCGGAACTAACGACCATTACCCGCCCGGACTAGAGCCGATGAGTAATTCCCCGCTAGGCTGCATACCGCACCATTCATCATTGCGGGTACTGGTTCCACGCCTCAAGATGAACGATATTCTGGAGGATTTCATGATTGTCATCGCCGGCGACTCCCACGCCGAACCCGCAATGGTCCGAATTCGGGAATTCCTGGAAAATGCCGGTTTCGCGTTCGAGGAGTTCGGTTACCGGGATGGCGATAACCCCTCGGCCAAACTGGAGGAGTTCATCCCGCAAGTGGCGAGGCCCGTGCGCGACGGGGAGGCGACGAGCGGCGTGCTGGTGTGCGGAACCGGAGCCGGCGTCGAAATCGGCGCCAACCGGTTCCCGGGGGTTCGGGCGAGCCTCTGCATGACCCCCCGGTCCGCGGAGTGGGCGCGCGTCTACGACGACGCCAACGTGCTGTGCCTCTCGTCGTGGGCCCTGGACGAACTCGACCTGGAGAAGATCCTGTCGGCCTGGTACCAGGCGTCCTACGACGGGGATGTGGCTCGGCGGGCCATGTTCGACGCCTTCGACTCCTGGAGCGTCGACGCCTAACGCTCGGGATGTGCTCGTGACCGGCGGCAGAGAGCGGAGAGCGGATGGTGTTCTCGGTTGTAGCTCCCACGGTCGAACATCTTTCGCTCTTCCGCGACGGCCTGTGGAAGGAGCAGCGGTTGCTGGAGGTGGTCGTCGGGAACAGCGGGACTCGGTTGCTGCGCAAGCACTTCTCCGACCGCAGGCAGGCTGATTCGGAGGTCCGCTACCTGGCCATCGCGAGTGAGCTGGCCGGCGGTTCCACCCCGTCGGTCGTCGGGGTCGCCGACAACTACGTCGACCTGCGGTACGTGGAGGGCATCCGCGTGTACAACGTGCTTGAGCTGCTGCGGGAACTGGAGGAGGTCGACGACCGCGCGAACCGGCTTCGAAGCCTCCTCGTCGAACGTTGCGTGGCGTCCTGCGCGGCATTGCAGGAGGTGCTCGTGCGAGATGCGGGGCGCGAGCACGCCGCCCCGAAGTTGTACCCGGTGCGGCAGAAGCTGACGACCCTGCTGGAGATCATCGACCACGGCCTGGGGCTCGGGCTGGACATGGTCGCGATCGAAGCCGAAGCGCGGTGGGCGGAGGACTGCCTGCGGCAGGTGTCCTGCCTCGTCCCGTTCCGCGACGCGGCACCGAAGAACCTGATACTCGAGTGGCCCGAGATGTGGCGCGGCCGGAAGTCGGTGGCGGAGCAGCGCCGGTCGGTGCAGGACTTGGTGGCGAACTGGTCGCCGGGCGCGGGTTCTCCGTTCGAATCGAATCCCATCGTGCATGTGGACTTCTCGTCGTGCGGCGAGTTGACGGTCCCCGAGGACGATCCGATCAGCCTGCTGGTCCACGAATCGACCTGGATGGGGGAAATCCCGGGCCGCGACCGGCTCTGCTGGCTACCGCACGCCCCGGACGCGACCCGCTTGGCCGTCGGACTGCTGGTCCGTCTGTACCGGCTCGGCGGACGCCGGCTCTGCTACCTCCTGGTGCACAAAACCGGCTACCGCAGGAGGTACGCGCACGAGTCGGTCGAGTTCTACTTCCGCGCGCTGCTCCTCGCGGCGGACACCACGTGCCCCGAGCTGAAGTCCTCGTTCCCCGCGATATTAGGCGCCGCAGACGCGATCCTCTCCCGCTTGTCCGGAAGGTTGTCGATAGCGCACGACTGGTTCGACGCCGCCTACGAGCCACCGCCCGGGAAGTACTACCGGGACGTGTTCCCCTATTAGCGGATTCCGTCGGCACCAACACCAGCCCCCGGATGGCTTTGAACATCGTGGAGAAGCGCGCGCTCTTGGAAGGACTCCTCCGAGAGCGCGTGCCGCGACAAACCACCGCGGATGAGATACCCCGGAATCACCCGCCCACTACCGGCGTTCGGCATCGGCTTCACGCCGACGCTCGCTGCGGGCATCGATCCCTTCACGATCGCGAGTGCACTCGCCGCCGGCCTGGTCGCGGCTTGGCTCATCGCCCGAGGCATCACGATGCCCGCACCGACGGCGTGAACACCGTGGCGGACGGCAACTTCGAGCAGGGGTGGCGAAAAGTTATTGGCTACCGCAGCCGCAGCTTGTCCAGCGCGCGCGGGTTGGTCTTGGCGCTGCCGCGTTGGACGGAGTAGCGGATGCCGTTGTAGACGAGATCCCAGAGTGCCTGGTTGGCCTCGATGTCGGCTGCGTCGATTGACAGCTCCACGCCCTTCTTGTCCGTGAGTTCCAGGGTCCAGGCGAGTCCTCCGCTGGCGCCTTCGACTCTGACCTCGGTGAGCTCGTAGGTGTCGATGTAGCCCTTCTTGACCGCGAGCCAGTCGGCGCCGGCCGAGATCCCGGACGAGTGGAAAGCCAGAATCCACAGTGGCCAGAGAACCACCGGTGCGACGACGAAAATCCAAAGCCACCAAGTGCTCATCCAGTCGAAGCCCCAGTCCCGGAGGCACATCAGGACGAACATGATTGCCGATACGACCAGGCCGGACAGGATCGCCGAGTCGATCGTCGCCTGATACCACTCCAGCGCCGGGCCCCTGCCTTCTGGCGCCTTCGGGTACCGAGCCAGCTTCGACGATCTCCGCGGCAGTTTGGTCCACACAGTGATCCGGGGCGCCTTCGGCGGCCTAGGATCGCCAGTTTGAGGGTGAGGGCGCGGGGGAAGTGATGTGGGCACGTTCCCTACCTGGTCATCTTCGGGTTGATGTCTTCCAGACGCTTGCCGATGTTGATCATGTCGTCGCCGAACTCGTCTATCGCGAAGCCGACACCGATGCCGACGACGCCGCCCACGATGGCTCCGGGTGGGCCGCCGATCGCCGCGCCGACGAACGCCCCGGTCACCAGGCTGCCCGTTCCGCTGGCGACCGCGATGGTCGGGTCTTTGCCCTGGCTGATGTCGTAACCGATGCCACCAGCCGCGGCAAGAAGCCCCAGGCCAGGAATAATCTTTCCGAACTTCGACGCACCTTGCAGCCAGGGGCTAGCAGGTGTGAACCCTTTGGGAATGAGCTTCACGTCGAGCCCGCGGAGAGTGGCCTGCACCCTGGACGGAAACCGGTCGATCACCCGCGCCGCGCGAGTAGCCACGGCTTGATCGAGGGCGTCCTTGGCTTTGAGGTCGTTCGTGATCTGAATCGCCGTGGCCTTGCCGCGGTTGGCCAAGCTCAAGTTCTGGCTTGTCGTCAGCTTCGCGGCACGCTCGGCCTTCGTCATCGCGTCGTCGGCGAACTGCTTGTACTGGCTGTTCCGAACCGCGGTCGCGCCGATGAAGCCCGCGCATATATCGGTAAGCGTGAGCGAGAGTTTCGCCGGGTCGAGGACACCCGACAGGAACCGCACCAGTACGTGTTGGGACTGCGATTCCTTATCCCGCGCTTCCTTCACGATCTGGCTGGCCTCTGCGTACGCCTGCGCCTTCCGGTCAAAGGCCCGTTGGGCTTCGACCGCCGCCGCATGCTCCTGGGTCTCCTCCGGAGTGGCCGGCCGCCCGGTGGGCAGTGGCGTCGGATCGGCCGGCGCAGGCCCTGGTTCTTCGATCTTGAAGCCGTGGACGAAAAGGCCGCCGAGGGCGGCCACGTCTTGGGCGCGTTGCATCATCGCCTTGACCGTGTTCAGGTCGTCGGCGTGGATTTGCAGCGCGCGGCAGGTGTCTTTCAGTGCCCGGACCTCGGTATCGGCCATCATTCCGGCCGCGATCAACACGGCACGGAAACCGTCCGCTGCGGCGCCGAGCCACCCGGACTCCGACTCGGCGCTGGTGAGCTGAATTTGCCGTGCTGCTTCCTCGGCGCCCTCGGACTGCGTGTTCGCCCAGTCGCAGACGGCAGTCAGGCTGTCTGGATCTCCTTTGACTTCGGTATCCAGCGACATGTTCAGCGACCTTTCCCAGCGAGGTCTATCGCGGCTGCTCGGCGTTGAGCTCGGCTACCTGTATGGCGGCAGCGTGCTCGTAGTCGTGTTCGACGTAAACGGCTTGGCTTTCGGCCGTCGCGTCACCGATCGCGCCCATACCGATCGAGAGATTGCCCAATGCATCAGTCAAAAGCGCAAGCGCACCCTGCACGGCGCCGGTGACGATGCCGGCCTGCGGATCCGGCGGGGGCACTGCTTGGCTTTCCAGGTCCGCGCTCGCGTTGCGGAGTCGGCTTGCCAGCGCTTCCAACAGCGCCGGGTCCGCCTTCAGATCTGTCATTCAGTCCCCCTGCTGAAACCTCGTCCGACGTTCTTCGGGCGGCAACGCGGCATCCCACAGGACAACATCGGCGCTGCTACGGCTCTTGATGTCCTCGACCTGCCCGCCCTGCACAGCGACCCACGGCTGACCGTCCCCACACCCGGCAACGAGCTGCTTCAGTGACGTGAACGCAAGAAGTGCTCGGTGGCCGTCCTCCGTGTCGCGCAACTCCAGCGTGACATCGTTGTCGTCCTTGTTGACCCGCTCAGTCGGCAGGTACACGGTCGCTGGCAGCTCCTCGTCACCATCCAGCGGTGCAACGAATTCAGCACCGATCACCGATGGCGCCACATCGTCCTGATCCCGGCGCAAGTCGCGATCTCCGTAAACCAACGTTCCCCCTTACCGTGGTTTGCCCAGGCGGGAAACGATACTCAGATGATCTTGTATTGAAATCTCTTGTGCTGCAACGTCACTCGATCAGCTCACGCGGCCCGAGGCCGACGCCGCAGATCATCTCTACCGCGTCGGCCTCGGGCTGGAACAGCGAAAACTATTCAGCCATGGTCTTCGACTTCGTCCTGGTCTTGATCGACCTCGGCTCCGACTCCGGTGGCCACGGGGTCGACTTCGACGGGCACCGGGATCGGCAGCCCGGTCACCTCGGGCTGATCGTCACGCGGGGCGGGCATCGGTGGCTCCTTTCGAGCATGGACGGAATTGGGTGGCCGGTCGGTGCCCTGGGAGGGAGAAGCCCGCACCGACCGGCCGAGCTCGATGCCGACGATCGGGGACATCGACATCGAGCAGCTTTGAAACTCAGGCACCACGGCGGCGCGGACCGATCCGCGAGCGCAACCACAACCGCGCTTGCGCAACGACGTCCGACTCATCGGTCCAGTCGCATCCAACGCTGACAGTGTCGATGAGGTGATCGTCATCATGCGAGCTTCCGATATCGCCGCGATGCACGGTGAAACAACCGGCACCACGCCCCCAGCGGAACGTGTAGACCTCAGTCGGCGAGACACGTTCGACACGCCACGCCATCGGCAGGAACCGCTTCGGCCCCCTCTTGCTCATAGCGCAGCGCGAGACAGGATCGGTACTGAGCGCTCGCCAGGCTGTGCCGCGGCCCCTTCGGGGGCCTTACCGGCTGCGCCGCGAGGCCGGAACCGGACACCGGCCTCGGCGAGCATGCGGTGCACGATCCCATAGGACCGCCCGGACTCCTTGCAGAGTTGCCGAATACTCGCGCCTTTCTCGTACTTACTTCTGAGGACGCGCGCGAGCCTTTCGCGCGCAGCAGGCTTGAGTCGAGTGCCAGGTTTGATCTTCCGCATGGCAAGACTTCCTCCTGATCGCTGAGAACATGAACGTCGAGGACGTACCGACGGTTTTCGCTCGACGACAACGGATTCGGCGGATGCTCGGCGATCGATCTCTACCAGTCAGAAATCGTCCACGGCCTGTTCCAAACCGAGGACTACATGCGCACCCTGTTCACCGAGGCAGGCGTACGCCGCGGTGACCAGTCAACCGACATGATGATCAAAGCCCGACTGGAACGACAGGACGTTCTCACGAAGACAGCTGCCCCTGAAGTCACCGCAGTCCTGTCCGAGTCCGGCCTCCGACGCATGGTCGGAAGCCCCAAGATCATGAGCCAACAGCTTGAGCACCTTGCAGACCTGGCCGAGCGGCCGAACATCCATCTTCACGTCGCGCCGTTCCGGTGCCGAGCAGTCGCGGCGTTGGCCTATCCGTTCATCAGGTTTCGGGTGCCAGCAGCCAACGCCAACACTCCACCGTTGGAGTTCGTGTTCGTCGAACAGCTCACGAACGGGGACTACCTCGATAACCCGAACGAGGTAGCGGAATACAGTGTGTTGTGGAGCGGGCTGTTGGGAGCTGCCCTCGACCCGGTGGAGTCGCGGGAGCTCCTGCTCTCGATGGCAGCCGAGTTCGAATGATCCGCCGCTCGAAGGAGTAGCACCCATGACCCCGACTAGGAGCTTCGACGGCTGGCGCAAAGCCCAGGCCAGCTCGGGAACCGGCAACGGCTGCGTGGAGGTCGGCTACGCACCCGGCTACCACGGCGTTCGTGACTCCAAGCTTGGCGAGGCAAGTCCGATCTTGGCCTTTGACCGCCTCGCTTGGGCAGCCTTCCTGACTTCGGTCAAGGCTGGCGAGCTCGACCGCTGACCATCAGACCAAGACGCCCCGCCCGGCAGTTGCAGGGCGGGGCGCTCGTTACTCCGAGGTATCGCGACCAAGCTTTCTCGCCGATTGGGGACCTCGCCGGCGTGCCTTGGCGCTCATGAGCCGACGGTTCTACCGGGTCGTCCAGGTGACCGGTAGTTCGTGGACTCCGTAGATGTTCATGTCGGTCTTGAGCTTCACCTCGTCGGTGGGGATGGCGAGCGCGAGGGTCGGGAAGCGGCGCAGCAGTCCGTCGAAACCGGCGCGCATCTCGATGCGGGCCAGTTGCTGGCCGAGGCATTGGTGGATGCCGTGGCCGAAGGACAGGTGACCGCGGGCCTTGCGGTGGATGTCCAGGGTGTCGGGGTCGTCGAAGCGCTGGGGGTCGCGGTTGGCGGCCAGCAGCGAGACGACGACGGTCGATCCCTCGCGGATCGTTTCACCGCCGAGTTCGATGTCCTCCGCGGCGTAGCGGTAGAAGACGTCGACGACGGACAGGTAGCGCATGAGTTCTTCGACGGCATCCGGGAGCAGATCCGGGTCGGCGCGGAGTTCGGCCAGTTGCTCGGGGTGCTCCAGGAGCGCGAAGGTGCCCAGCGCCAGCATGTTGGCGGTGGTCTCGTGGCCCGCGAGCAGCAGCAGGAAGGCTGCGCCGGTCAGCTCCTCGATGGTGAGGTCGTCGTGGCGGGCCAGGTCGGACAGGATGTCGTCGCCGGGTTCGGCGCGCTTGCTCGTGACCAGTTCGGCGAGGTACGCGTTCATGGCGCCGACCACGGCCACCTTCTCCTCGAGCGTCTGGTCCTTGACCAAGAACTGGGAGGAGTTGGCCTGGAAGGTCTCCCGGTCCGCGTAGGGGACGCCGAGCAGTTCGCAGATCACCAGCGAGGGCACCGGCAGCGCGAACTCCTTGACCAGGTCGACCGGCGGGGCGAGGCGCGCCAGCTCGTCCAGCTGCCGCTCGGTGATGGCGACGATCTGCTCTTCGAGCATCCTCATGCGCTTGACGGTGAAGGCCCCGGTGAGCTTGCGCCGCAGCCGGGTGTGGTCCGGCGGGTCCATGGCGACGAACAAGCCCGGCGCCTGCGGGGAAGGCTCGGTGGCGACGGGCATGCCGGGGGTCTCGTACGGCACGCGGATCACGCCGATGTCCTGGCGGGAGCTGAACCGGGTGTCGGCCAGGAGCTGGCGGACCGCCTCGTAGCCGGTGACGAGCCAGCCCTGGTGACCGTCGGGGAAGAGCATGGGACTGACCGGGCGAGCGTCGCGCAGCCGGGAGATCTCGCGGGGCGGGTCGAAGGGGCCCGCATTCCGCTCCATGGGGAGGCCCTGCGGGATGGGAACCGCTTGAGTCATCGGTCTTTCCTTTCGTGGCGGTCGTTGCGGCCACGATCGCCGCCGGACCTGACATGCGCCTGACACGGCTCTGACACCGACCACGCCGGAAACGTCTCCCGCGTCGCGTCAACAGGCGGAGGCCTGCCCGTCGCCCATGGCAAAATCGGCCAGGTGCAGATCGGGATGCTTGGATCATTCGAGGTTCGCACGGATGACGGCGTCCTAGCCGACGTGCCGGGCGTCCGGTTGCGCGGGCTGTTGGTCGCGCTCGCGCTCGAACCGGGTCGCGTGGTCCCGAAGTCGACGCTCGTCGACTGGATTTGGGGCGAGAACCCGCCCGCCGACACGGCGAACGCCTTGCAGCGCTTGGTTTCCCGGCTGCGGAAGGCGCTGCCGGAAGGAGCGGTCGAGGGGCAGCCGAACGGCTACCGGTTGAGGGTGGAACCCGACGCCGTCGACGCCGTGCGGTTCGAACGCCTCGTCTCCCACGCCCGCGACGACGCGGATCCACGGGGGGTGCGGCGGCTGCGCG
Organism: Saccharopolyspora sp. NPDC045839; assembly: GCF_056431645.1. Lineage (NCBI taxonomy): Bacteria > Bacillati > Actinomycetota > Actinomycetes > Pseudonocardiales > Pseudonocardiaceae > Saccharopolyspora > Saccharopolyspora sp. NPDC045839. The sequence goes on along the minus strand of NZ_JBWKKH010000009.1, from coordinate 191,684 downwards.
AGGCCCTCGCGCTGTGGCGCGGCGCGGCCATGCAGGACGTCGGTCTGGCCGATAGCGCAGCGTTCGACGCGGCGGTCACCCGGCTCGAAGGGCTGCGCCTGGCAGCCGTGGAGGATCGGTTCGACGCGGAGATCAGCCTCGGCCACGGTGCGGAGCTGGTCACGGAACTGACCGACCTGGTGGCCGCGCATCCGGTGCGGGAACGGCTCGTCGCCGCGTTGATGCGCGCCCTCGTCGCGACCGGTCGCGACACCGAGGCGCTGCTCGTGTACGAGCGCACGAGGGAAACCCTGGCCGACGAGCTGGGCGTGGACCCCTCACCGGAGCTCGCCGGATTGCACGTCGCGCTGCTGCGGGGCGAGTTGGGGCGGCCGGAGGAGAGCCGGAAGACCAATCTGCGTGCCGAGCTGACCAGCTACGTCGGCAAGGACGCCGACGTCGCCGCGGTCCGCGAACTCAGCACCCAGCACCGGCTCACCACCCTGATCGGGCCGGGCGGCTCGGGGAAGACCAGGCTGGCCACGGAAACCGCGCGCACGCTGCTCGGCGACCTGCCGGACGGGGCCTGGATGGTCGAACTCGCGGCCATCGGCGCCGACGGTGACGTGGCGCAAGCGACGCTCGCCGCGCTCAGGCTGCGGGATGCGCTGCTCGGCGATGCACCGGACGCGGAGCCGACGGATCGGGTCATCGCCGCGCTCCGCGAGCGGGAGATGTTGCTGGTCCTGGACAACTGCGAGCACGTGATCGAATCCGCCGCGGCATTCGCCCACCGGGTGCTCGGAGAGTGCCGGCGGCTGCGGATCCTCGCGACGAGCAGGGAATCCCTCGGCATCACCGGTGAGGCGCTGTGGCAAGTCGCGCCGTTGGTCCTCCCCGCGGAAGACGCCGACCCCGGGGAGATCGAGTCCGCTCCGGCCATCCGGCTGCTGCGGGACCGAGCCGGCGCGGTGCGCAAGGACCTCGCGATCGACGCCCGCACGATGTCGGTCATGGCGCGCATTTGCCAGGCGCTGGACGGGATGCCGCTGGCGATCGAACTCGCCGCGGCCAGGTTGCGCACCATGTCCCTCGATCAGCTCGCCAATCGGCTCGACGACCGGTTCCGCCTGCTGACCGGCGGCAGCCGGACCGCGCTGCCCCGGCACCGGACGCTGCGCGCGGTGATCGACTGGAGCTGGGAGCTGCTCACCGACGCCGAACGATTGGTCCTGTGCAGGCTCTCGGTGTTCGCCGGTGGCGCGAGCCTGGAAGCGGCCGAGCAGGTCTGCGCCGGCAATGCGGTCGAGCCTGGTGAGGTGCTCGAGCTGCTGACCGCGCTGACCGAGAAGTCGCTGGTGGTCGCCGAGGGCGACCGGGCGACGCGCTACCGGATGCTCGGCACGATCAAGGAGTACGCCGAGCAGCGCCTCGTGGAGGCGGGGGAATCGGATCTGACGCGCCGTGCGCATCTCGCCTACTTCACCGGATTCACCGGAGTCGCGGAGCCGCACCTTCGCCGCGCCGAGCAATTGGAATGGCTCGCCGCGCTCGAGGCCGAGCACGACAACATCATCGCCGCGATGCGCGGTGCGCTCGCCGCCGGCGAGGCGGACGGGGCGATGCTGCTCGCCGCTACCGCCGGCTGGTACTGGTGGCTCGGCGGGCACAAGGTCGAGGGCAACGAGCTGATCATGGCGGCGATCGCCATGCCCGGCGAGGTGGCAGACGAGATCCGGGTCGTCGTGTACGCGCTTGCCACGGGATTCATGACCTCCGGGCGGGAGAGCGACCAGTTCCAGGCGGCGGAGTGGATCCACGAGGTGTACGAGATCAGCCGACGCGTCCAGAGCCACCACCCGGCGGTAGGGCTCGTCGCCGCGCTGGAACGCCTGGTGCAGGCGCCGGACGCGTACGTTCCCGCGTGGGAACCGCTGCTCACCGACGAGGATCCCTGGGCGCGCGCTCTTGCCCGGCTGCAGCTGGGCAAGATGCGGATCATTCTCGGCCACGGCGACCGGGATGCGGATGCTCATCTCGAGACGGCGCTCACCGAGTTCCGCGCGCTGGGCGAACGGTGGGGAATTTCGTTCGCCTTGACCGAGCTGGCGGATCGAATCGCGGTGCGCGGCGAGTTCGCCACTGCGTGCACGTACTACGAGCAGGCGATCGCGGTCGTCGCCGAGTTCGGCGCCGCCGAGGACGTGGTGCCGATGCGGTCGCGGCAGGCCCAGTTGTACTGGCTGGCGGGGAAAGAGGAGTCGAGCGCGGCTGCCATGGCAGAGGCGCAGCGGTCCGCGGAACGGGTCGCCTGGCCGGGGGCGCTGACCGAGCTGGCCCTGTCGAAGGCGCAGTTCGCCCGCTGGAGCGGCGACGCCGAGCAGGCACACCGGCAACTCGACGTCGCGACGGCGATGCTGGGTGACAACGCCGAGCGGGCGAGCATCCGCGCGATGAGACACGACCTGCTCGGTTACCTCGCCGAGGATCTCGACGAGGCCCGCGAACACCGCGCCGCAGCCGTCCAGGCGGCGTCCGAGGCGGGGAACGCGCTCGGGATCGCGCAGGTGATCGTGGGGATCGCGGACCTGGCGCTGCGCCAGGAAGAGCACGAGCAGGCCGCGCGCCTGCTCGCGGCGAGCACCCGCGTGCGCGGACTGCCGGACCGTTCCCAACCGGATGTGGGCCGGATCGAGCAGGCCGCGCGAAGTCGCCTCGGTGACGCGCGGTTCACCGAGGCGACGCAGGAGGGGGCGCAGGCGAGCTGGCGCGAGTTGGTCGCGGTCACGCTCGCTTGTTGAACGTGGCGGACGCCCACAGGTACCCGACGAGGGCGATCCCGGCGCACCAGGCGAGGGCCGCGATCAGGTCGCCGGTGGCCGGCGCGCCGTCGAGCAGCCCGCGCAGGGTTTCGATGATCGGCGTGAAGGGCTGGTACTCCGCGAATTCCCGGAGACCGGGCCCCATCTTCTCCGCCGGCACGATCGCGCTGCTGAAGAACGGGAGCATGACCAGCGGCACCGACGCCAGACCCGCCGTTTCCGGGGACTTCGCCGCCAATCCCAAGGCGACCGTCAGCCAGCCGGTCGCGAAGCCGAGCAGCGCGACGACACCGACCACGCCGAGCCAGTCGAGGAAGCTCGCCGACGGGCTGAATCCCAGCAGCAAGGCGACTCCGATGATCACCGCGGCGGCGATCAGATTGGTCAGCAGGCTGGCGATGACGTGACCGGTCAGCACCGCACCGCGGGGAACGTCCATGACCTTGAAGCGGTTGATGATGCCCTTGGTCATGTCGGAGTTCACCGACGTCGCCACGGCCCCCAGTCCGTAGCAGACGGCCAGCAGGAGCATGCCCGGCGTCGCGTAATCGACGTAGTCGACCCCGACGCTGAAGGCGTCACCGAACATGTACACGAACATCAGCATGACCAGGACCGGCATCAGGACCGCGTTGAACACCGAGATCGGATTCCGGGCGATGTGCTTGAAGTTGCGGCGCAACATCACCATCGAGTGGGACTTCATTTCGCGACCACCTCCGTGGTGTGGCCCGTGAGGGCGAGGAAGACGTCATCGAGGTCCGGCGTGTGCACCGTGAAGGCTTCGGCGCTGAGCGAGTGCTCGTCGAGCCTGTACAGCAGGGCCCGCAACGACTTCGTCCCGCCGTCGCTGGGAACCCGCAGGGTCAGTGCCTCGTCGTCCCGCGTGGAGCCGGCGATGATCCGCGCGGCCGCGTCGAGTTCGGCGAAGGTGGTGAACCGGAGCCGGACGTGCGTGCCGGGAATCTGGCGCTTGAGGTCGTCGGGAGTGCCCTGGGCGACGAGGCGGCCCTGGTCGAGCACCGCGATCCGGTCGGCGAGCTGGTCGGCTTCCTCGAGGTACTGGGTGGTGAGGAAGATGGTCACGCCATCGCCCACCAGCTCGCGGATGATCGACCACATCGTGCGACGGCTGCGCGGGTCCAGACCCGTCGTCGGCTCGTCCAGGAAGATGATCCGCGGGTTGCCGACGAGCGTCATCGCCAGGTCGAGCTTCCGGCGCATGCCCCCGGAATAGGTCGACGCGGGCTTCCGCGCCGACTCGACCAGATCGAAGCGTTCCAGCAGCTCTGCGACGATCCGCTTGCCGCCGCCCGCGGGGGCCCGGTTCAGGTCCACCATCAGCTGCAGGTTCTCCTGCCCCGTCAGCAGCTCGTCCACCGCCGCGAACTGGCCGGTGACCCCGATCGCCGCGCGCACCGCCTTGGCCTCGGTCGCGAGGTCGTGCCCGGCCACTCGGACCGTCCCGCCGTCGGCCTTCACCAACGTGGTCAGCACGTTCACCGTCGTGGTCTTGCCGGCCCCGTTCGGTCCGAGCAGGGAGAAGACCGTGCCCGCACGGATGTTCAGATCGATGCCGTCGAGCACGATCTTGTCCTGATAGGACTTCCGCAGCCCGGAAGCCGTGATCGCTGAATCCGTCATGCGATCACTGTCATCGGCCGACCTGACACCGACCTGCCCTCGACCTGACACGGGTCCTGACACGGCGTGCGCGCCCACCCGATCCGCCGACGCACGCCGGGCCGAGCAGGCGATCTGCCTGCTCGGCCCGGTGTCCGCGCATGTGGCCCGGAAGACCTGCGCCGTAGATGCGCAGCCAGTGGCCGTGATGGGGTTTTCGTCTTCGGTGTGGCACTCAGGCGAAGAGCTCGCCGAGCAACTCGGGGTCGATGGAGATGGGGGCGGGGCGGTAGGCGGGCGGCTGCGTGCCCAGCAGCTCGCGCACCAGGAAGTCCCAGCCGCGCGTGCGGACGTATTGCTGGCAGTCGATGAACAGGTGCTCGGCCCCGGGCACGATGAGCAGCTCGAAGTCCTTGCCTGCGGCGATGAGCCGGTCGGCCAGCCGCAGCGTGTGGACCGGGTGGACCTGGTCGTCCATCTCACCGTGGATGAGCAGCAGTTTGCCCGCCAACCGGTCCGCTATGTCCACATTGGACGCGCGAGCCCATGCCTCCGGGTTGTCCGCGCCGTCGTAGGCCTCCGCGTAGCCCAGGGTGAAGTAGCGCGGGTCGTGCGAGCCGGCGAGGGCGACGCCGGCCTTGTAGACCTCGGGGAAGTCCAGCATCGCCCGCACGGTGGCGAACCCGCCTCCGGAGTGGCCGAACGCACCCACCCGGTCCAGGTCCATCCACGGCCGGGTTTCGGCCAGCTGCCGCAGAGCCGCGACGTGGTCGGCCAGGCAGCCCGCGTCGGCCAAGCGGCCGTAGGAGGCGTCGTGGAAGGCCTTGCTCCGCCCCGGGGTGCCCCGCCCGTCGACCGCGACCACCACGAAGCCCAGCGCCGCGATGGGTTCCGCGTCCGCGCCCATCCCGCCGGGGTCGAAGCACGGGTCGACCCGGGTGAGGTGCGGGCCGGGGTAGACGCTGTCCACCACCGGGTAGCGCTGGGCGGGGTCGAACCCCCTCGGCCGGTACAGCACGCCGTAGATGTCCGTCACCCCGTCGGCCGCCTTGACGCGGAACCGTTCCGGCGGCGTCCAGCCGATGGCGGTGAGCTTGCCGATGTCGGCGCGCTCCAGCTCGACCAGCACCCGGCCGGTCCAGTCCCGGACGCTGGACACCGGCGGAGTGTCGACAGTGGACGCTGAGTCGATGAAGTACGCCATGGTGTCCGGCGCCGTGACGATGTGGTCCAGCGCGTCGTCGGTGACCTTGGCGAAGCCGGTGCCGTCCAGGTTGGCCCGGCACACCGTGCGGCGGTACGGGTCCTCCTCGACCAGCCCGGAGGCGGTGAAGTACACGACCCGGTCGGCCTCGTCGACGTGCAGGATCTGCCGCACCGCCCACTGCCCGGAGGTGACCTGCCCGAGCAGAGCGCCGGTGTGCAGGTCGTACCGGTACAGGTGGCCCCAGCCGTCCCGCTGCGAGTACCACAGCACCTCGTCGGCCAGCACTCGCACGATCGGCTCCCCGGTCAGCCACTGGTTGGGCTCCACGCGGGTCGCCCCGGTCTCGCTGAGCACGGTGGTGACCGCACCGGTGGCCGGGTCCAGCCGGTGCAGGGTGAGCGTGTGCAGGTCGCGGGGCTGACTGAGGTAGTACACCGCCGAGCCGTCGTCCGCCCACCAAGCCCACTTGATCACGATCGGCGACAGCTGCGCCATGAGCAGCGGCTCGGCCTGCGCGCGGACCACCGTGCCCGCGGCGACGTCCAGCACGACCAGTTCGGCCCGCGGCATGTTCTCGTCCCCGGCGTAGGCGTACCGCTGGGTGCGCAGCACCGGGGCGCCGCCGTCGGCGGGCCTGGCCTCCACCAGGTGGGTCTGCCGGACGCCGCGCTCATCGGTCCGATGCGCCAGCACGCGCGTCGAGTCGGGCGACCAGGCCACGGACGGCGGCAGATGCGGCAGGCCGAACTTGCGCAGCAAGGTGGGGTTGCGCGTGCAGTCCGGGCCGGAGCCGTACTGGTAGGCGGGCTCGCCATCGGTGGTCAGCGCCCACTCGCGGCCATCGGAAAGGGAGCGCGCCCACAGGTCGTGCCCCCGCTGGGACACCACGAACTTCTTGTCGGGCGACGGCACCTCCAGCGGGTTGCCCGGCGGCGTGCCCTCGGCCCGCTCGCAGGCGTAGCTGTCCAGGAGGCAGCGCCAATGCTCGCCGAACGCGTCGAATTCCACGGCGTTCCCGCTCGGCTCGATGGCCCGGAACGGCAACGCCTCGGGGTCGACCTGCTGCCCGGAGGCCGCGGCCAGCGCGGCGGCGAGCCGGGCGTGGTCGAAGGCCGGCTCGCGGGTGCCCGCCGCCGGGTCGACCAGCACGAACCGCTTGCCGACCCCATTGCTCACCCCGTACCAGAAGCGGTCTCCCCCGTCGATCCACTGCGGCCTGATCTTGTCGCCGACGACGAGCTCGCCGGGGCGGGCCATTCGGCGCAGGAGTTGCTCCGCGGCCTGGTAGTCCTGAGTGTCGGTCATCTGTTCTGTCCTTTTCGGCGTCGATTCCGGGCACGGCGGTGCCATCACGGCACAGGAAGAAAGGGGCGCGAGGACGTCAGGCGCGGCGGACGATGATGTCGCCGCCGTGGCTGCGGGCGCGCACCTTGACGGTTCGGTCGGACTGCTCGGCGGCCGCCAGGTCGTTGCGCACCCGGCCGGCCGAGGCGTGCGCGTCCAATCGGACAGCGGTGCTCTGGGGGACGCCGACCTCCACCACGCCGGTGGGGGTGTACAGGTCGACCGCGCCGCTGCCGAGCTCGCCGACGCGGATGTCGCCGCAAGCGGTCTTGGCGTCGACCTCGGCACGCGCCACGTCGACGGTGATGGCGCCGTTGGCCGAGCTGACCCGCAGGTCGCCGGCGACCTCGCCGACCCAGGTGTCGCCGCCGATGTTCTTGACCACCGCGCCGCCGCCGACCTGGCGGAGCCGGATGTCCCCGTTCCCGCTGACGTCGGCCTGGCCGGTCACGCGGTCCACGCTGATCTTGCCGGCGGTGGTCTTCAGCCGCGCGCCGGTGGCCTGCTCGACCTGGATGTCCCCGGTGGGGGTCTTCAGCTGGCACGAGCCGACCGCGCCTTCGACGAGGCACCCGCCGTTCGCGGTGTCACCCCGAACGTCCGACCCGGTCGGCAGCTCCACCAGCACCTCCACGGTGCCGTACTTGGTGGTCCACAGGTTGCGCAGCTTCGGCTGCTTGACCACGAGCTTCCCGTCGGCGAACTCGATGTCGGTCTGGTCGGCGGCCTTGACGTCGAGCTCCCACGCCGGGTCGACGGGGCGAACCTCGACCACGGTGTCGGAACGGTCGCCGGCGACGAACCGGATGTTCCCGAAGGTGATGTCGACGGTCGCGGAGATCGGCCGAGGGGTGTCGAAGGTCTGCATGGCGGTGGCCTCCTGAGGAGTCGTGGCTGTCATGTCAACCACGATCACCGGCAGACCTGACACCGAACGGTCACAGCCCTGACGCCACCCCTGACACGACGTCAACCCAACCAAAACCCCAGCTCACGAGACGATTCGACCTCGATCCATCCGACGAGGTCCGCCTTTCCCTCCTGGACACGGCGAACAAACCCACATCCGAGCCGAAGTCGTTGTGCGGCAAGGGCTATCACTGCTTCGACGCGGTCAGGCCGGAGGCCATCTCGTCTCGTCGGCCTCGGAGCCGTCGAATTCGCCGCCTACGTCGGTGCAAGGCTGAGGTGAGCCGACCGTGGAACACCCGCAATGCCGTTTCGGTCAGCGCGGCCCGGACCGTGGGGGGGGGGGGGGGGGGGGGGGGGGGGGAGGGGGGTGGGGGGGGGGGGGGGTGGGGGGGGGGGGGGGGGGGGTGGGGGGTGGGTGGGGGGGGGGGGGGGGAGAGGGTGGGGGGGGGGGGT
>NZ_JBWKKH010000009.1:0-183337 GCF_056431645.1 Saccharopolyspora sp. NPDC045839 | reverse complement strand
CTGCCCTTTCTCCCTTTGTTTATGGAGAGGGGGGGCGGAACCCACACCGCAACCCCCCCTTTTTTCTTTTTCTCCCCCCTCCCCCCCCCCCTCTCCCCCCCCCCCCCCCCCCCCCCCCCCCGGTGCCGAGGCCGGCCGGGGGTCGTGGCGGTCAGGAACGCTCAGGCCGCCTGTTCCCGGATCCGGCCGCGGTCAGCCGATGGGGGTTGAAGTGCAGGCGTTGCCGTTCTTGCCGCCATATTTGGTGAAGGAGCCGTTGGCGTTCTTCCCCCAGAAGGTCACGCAGAGCAGCGAGCCGCGCGGGAAGTTCGCGGTGATCTTGAAGGTGTGGTCCTGGTCCCGGTTGGTGGGACCGGTCACCTTGTAAGTACCCGGTCCGAAGATCTCGAAGAATCCGATCTCCGCTGTCACATTCGTGTTCCGCCAAGCCACGATCTCATTGACGCTGTTGCCGGTGCCGTAGGTGGTGTTGCACAGCGTTTGCCCCATGGCGCAGACGCCTTCCTTCGCAGTGACGCCGCTCGTGCTCGCCGCGGCAGGCGCGGCCAGCACCAACGCGGTGGCGGCGACAGCGACTACGCCTCGCGCTGCCCGTCCGGTGATACTCATGAGCATTCCCCTTCACAGACTGCCGGGGTCCGGCCGATCCGGACCCGCCATCCACACACGCCCGGCGCGGCGACACCGTTGGCCACCAACACCCACATCCACCCAACGGAGTGACAGACTTGCGCCACGGCCGACTGGCACACGCGACGAGGCCGAACCCTGACTAATGCTGATCAGCCGATATAGGGCTCAACACGCTGCTGCAAGCCGTGTTCGATGCGGAGGCGGTTGGCCTGGCCGATGTTGAGCGCGGCGATGTCGGCGGGGGCAATCCAGTGGACCTCTGTGCTTTCGCTGCTGGTGCGGGGTGTTCCGCCGACGGGGCGGGCGCGGAAGCAGAGGGAGAACTCCTGGCGGACTTCTCCGTCGTCGTAGGCGATGACGTGGCCGGGGTCGGAGTAGACGCCGATCAGCCCGGTGATCGCGATGTCGATGCCGGTTTCTTCCGCCGTCTCGCGGACCGCTGCCTGCGCCACCGGAGCGCCGGGGTCGTTGTAGTAGTCGCGTTTCGGCACGTCAGCGTGTCTACCACCGCGACGGAAGCCACTCCTGCGCGTCGTGGCTGATCCAGGCTGGCGCGGGGCCATCGACACCCCCGTTCACCACCAGCAGCGACCACAGTGGACTGCGGGTCAGCGGCCGGGTGCTTCGCAGGCCTGCTTCAGGGCGGCGGCCTCGGACTCGACGAACCGGCGGATGCGGCCCGCCACCACCGGCGTGAGCAGCCAGGCGAAACCGCCGGTGAAGTCGATCCGCAACCGCACCTCGCTGCCCGAGTCGGTGGCCTCGATCCGGTGCGCGGCGACCATCCGCCCACCCCCGAACCGGGTCGCCCAGTCGAACGAAACCCCCGGCTCTACCGCGACGACGTCCCAACGGCCGCTATCCCACCGATCCGGCAAAACCTCGCCGCGAGATCAGGAGAGCTCGCAAAGCAGCGCCGCGGCTGGCTGAGCAGAGGGCGCAGCTGGCCAGGGGCGGCGCCTGGCGCTACGCGTCGATCCGTGTCGGATCCTTGCCTGCGATCCGGATTGCGGTCAAGCCGCCGCCCTCCCTCTGGTAGCACACGTACAACGTGTACTGGCCAGCTTCGGCAACGTTGTCTTGTGCCCACGCAATTGCTTGGTGCACGTCGCACCCTGTGAGCTCATAGGAGTAGTTCCACCAGCCGACCCGTTCCGGAGGAACGTGGACATTGGGGAAGGGCTGCGACCACAGGTGCACCCGAAAGACAGGATGATCATCCTCGCTCGTCACATCCCGCTCATCTACGGGCCTAATCTCCATGATCGCAGCCTCCCTGCGTTAGGGCGTGGTCACGGGCACCAGCGGGGTGTCCCCGTTGCCGATCGGCCCCTGAATCGGAGCGACGAAACCCGCTTCATATCCACCTGTGTACCAGCCAGAACCCAACACAGGCGGTTGCCCTTGCGCCGGCGTGTAATAAGTTGCCTCCCCGGGTACCGGAACCCGTTGGGTCTGGCTGGACACCGAACGCGGTTCAACTGGCCCGGGCGGGGGTGGCGGCCCGGCCGGATCTCCAGGCACGAACCCGAGGACGCCGTTGACGTGAACGTCCGGGGGCGCTCCTTGCCCATCGCATTTCACCCGAACCTTGAACAGCACACTCCCCGCCCGAGGCGGCGGAGAGTAGTGCGGGTATTCGAGACTGCTGCTGCATGCGACATCGGCCGTTCCGCTGGTGTCGCCGACGACGGACACCAAGTGGCCATCCGCATCGTAGGTTCGTAGCACGTACGTGGTGGTGTCCTGGTCTGCTGACGCGATCCCGCTGGATAGCAGCAGCCCGACTCCGGCGGCCAGCGCGGCACGACGAATCTTTGTGAACATGCCACAGGAAATTAGCGATCTTCGCTAGAAATTCACTAAACGCATTGCGTGCTACCGCCGCAGGACGCTTAAAGCGATCGACGCTCGGCGGTGGTCGCGGGGGTTGGTTGTGCTGAATCCGGACGCGCTGTTGTTCCACCAGATCACGGTCCAGCCCGATGTCAGCACCGGCACCTACGGTGATCAGCACAGCCCACCGATCACCGTCCGACCGCAGGTCGAAGACGCTGGCGTGGAGGCGCACGACGTGCGGAAGATCGCCGGTCGCGCGTCACTGACCACAACTCAGCGGTACCTGCACACCAGCCACGAGTCGGTCACGGACGCCAGCGCTTTGCTGCCGAAGCACCTCCGGCGGTCCACAGATGGTCCACAACTCTGCGCAGCCCGAGTCACTGGCCAAGCCGTCCGCAGAACGACCAAAAGGCCGATTACCTGGAATTTCTCCCCGGTAACCGGCCCTCTGAATTGGGTGGAGCTGACGGGATTCGAACCCGTGACCCCTTGACTGCCAGTCAAGTGCGCTACCAGCTGCGCCACAGCCCCTTGTTCTGTTTTTCCGAGGTGTTCGGTTCGTTTCCGCCCCGCTCATCTCGTGTGTCATAACAGTACAACAGGCTCCGGAGGGGTTTTCAGGGGGGTCCCCCCTGTTGGATCTACCCACGGGCTCGGTCGAGCTGCTACACCGTGGGTCGTGGCGACAGCACAGCGCGTGCATCCTCCGCTGGTGGCTCCCGAGGCCGAGGGTGTGACCCCCGAGCAACGCCGTGAGCTGCAGGAACGACGGTTGCGGCAGTTGGTCGACCGCCTGTTGGCCGCCGGGGGCCTGCAGGCCGGGCGGCTTCGGGAGCGCGGCGTCTCGGCCGGCTCCGACGTGCGGCTCGAAGACCTGCACCGGTTGCCGCTCGTCTCGAAGCAGGACTTCTGGGATCAATACCCGTTCGGGCTTCGCGCGGCGGCCGAGGACGACATCGTCTGCGTGCACGGCACGTCCGGCACGATGGGCCGCCCGACTCTGGTGCCCTACACGGCGCATGACATCGAGGTGTGGACGCAGGTCATGGCTCGGGCACTGGGCGGCGCCGGCGTGACGCGGCGCAGCGTCGTGCACTGCGCGTACGGGTACGGCCTGTTCACCGGCGGACTCGGCGTGCATCACGGGGCGACGCGGCTGGGCGCGACGGTGCTCCCGGTGTCCAGCGGCGCGACCGATCGGCAGCTGCGGTTGTTGCTCGATCTGCGTCCTGATGTGCTGTGCTGCACACCGTCGTACGCGACCTACCTCGGCGAGGCGCTCGCGTCGACCGGGATCACCGCCGATCAGTTGTCGCTGCGGGTGGGCTTGTTCGGTGCCGAGCCCTGGACCGAGGAGATGCGGCAGGGCATCGAGGGGCTCCTGGGGTTGCGTGCGCTCAACGTCTACGGGCTCGCCGAGGTGATCGGGCCGGGCGTCGCCTGCGAGTCGATGGACTCCGGGGGCTTGCTGAACATCGCCGAGGACCACTTCTTCCCCGAGGTCGTCGGCCCGGACGGGGAGCCGCTGCCCGACGGCGAGGTCGGCGAGCTGGTGTTCACGACGTTGACGAAGTCCGGCACCCCGCTGCTGCGCTACCGGACCGGTGATGTGGCGTCGCTGAGCGGGCCCGCCCCCGGTTCGCCGCGGACGCTGCGCCGGATGAGCCGGGTGCTGGGGCGCACCGACGACATGGTGGTCATCCGCGGTGTCAACGTGTTCCCGTCGGAGATCGAGGCCGTGCTGCTGGCCGATCGGCGGGTGGCGCCGCACTACCTGATCGTCGAGGACCGCCGGGACCGGTCGCGCCCGGAGCTGCGGGTCGCGGTCGAGCCGCGGGATCCGAACGGCGACACCGAGCTCCTGGCGATCGAGCTGGCGGCCGCGCTGCTCGCCCGGCTCGACATCGCGTGCATCGTCCGGGTGCTCGACCACGTGCCGCGGGTCGCCACCGGCAAGGCGCAACGCCTGGTTCGGTGGGAGCACGGGGTCAGCCCGCTACCCGGCATCGAGTGAGCGCAGGGTCCGTGCCGCCACCCGCAGGTCCGCGACGAACCCCTGGTACATCGCCTCCCTGTCGTCGGAGCGGAGGATCGCCGACGGGTGGATCGTGGCGAGCACGTGGGCGTCGCGGTCCGGGAGGTCCAGCACGGTGCCGCGATCCTTCGTGATGCGGAACGAGGTGCCCAGCATCGCCTGCGCGGCGGTCGCCCCGAGGCAGATCACCAGCCGAGGCGCGACGACCCGCAGTTCGGCATCCAGCCACGGGCGGCACGCGTTGACCTCGGTCTGGGACGGCTTCCGGTGGATTCGCCGCTTCCCGCTGGTGCGCTCGAACTTGAAGTGCTTGGTGGTGTTGGTGACGTAGACGTCGTCGCGCCGGATGCCGGCCTCCGCCAGCGCGCGGTCCAGCATCCCGCCCGCAGGCCCGACGAACGGCACGCCCCGCCGGTCTTCCTGATCACCGGGTTGCTCGCCGATCACCACGACCTCCGCCGTCTCCGGGCCGGCGCCGAACACGGCCTGGGTCGCGTCGCGGTAGAGGCCGCAGCCCTGGCAGTCCTGAACCGCTTTCCGTAGGCCGGGCAACCGGGCCCGGGACGGGACGAACTCCTCGGCGCCGGGCACGGGGTCAGACGGCGTGGCCGTGGGGTTTCGGCAGGCCGCGGGTGTTGGCCGCCTTGACGAACTCGGCGCGGGGATCGTGCAGTTCGCCGAGCGCGACGACCTGGCGGCGGAACGGCAGTTCCAGCAGCCAGTCGCCGAGGATGCGCGCCTTGTGGGACGCGGTCGGCATCTTCGCGAGGTGGTAGGTGCGGTGCAGCAACCACGCCGGGAAGCCCTTGAGCTTGACCCCGTGGACCTCGGCGGCGCCCTGGAACAGGCCGAGCCCGGCCACCGATCCCGCGTACTTGTGCTTGTAGTTGACGAGTGGTTCGCCGCGCAGCATCGCGAGGAGGTTGTCCGCCAGCACCTTGGCCTGGCGGACCGCGTGCTGCGCCGACGGGCTGCACAGGACGTCCGGGTCGCTGCTGGTCAGGTCCGGCACCGCGGCGCAATCACCGGCCGAGAACACGTTGTGGGTGCCGCGGACCTGCAGCTTCGCCGTGCATTCGAGGCGGCCCTTGGCGTCCCTCGGCAGGTCGCTGTCCTCCAGCATCGGGTGCGGCTTGACGCCCGCCGTCCACACCAGGGTGTCGGTGTCGAACTCGTCTCCGTCGGAGAGCACCGCATGTCCGTCCACGAAGGACTTCGCGGTGGTGTTCAGCTTCACCTCGATGCCGCGTTCTTCCAGCCGCTGCCTGGTGTACTCGCTCATCGGCGGGCTGACCTCGGGCATGATCCGGCCCATCGCCTCCACCAGCACCCAGCGCATGTCGCCCGCCGAGACCTGCGGGTAGCTGCGGATCGCGTAGCGGGCCATGCTCTCCAGCTCGGCCATCGCCTCGATGCCCGCGTAGCCGCCGCCGACGAACATGAACGTCAGCAGCCGCCGGCGGAGCCGCTCGTCGGTCGTGCTCGCGGCGATGTCCAATCTGGACAGCACGTGGTTGCGGAGGAAGATCGCCTCGCCGATGGTCTTGAACCCGACGCCCTGCTCGGCCAGGCCGGGTATGGGCAGCGCCCGCGAGATCGACCCCGGGACCACCACCAGCATGTCGTAGCCGAAGCGCTCGACGGTGCCGTCGCCGAGGGTCGCGGTCAGCTGCTGGGTGGCGTGATCGATGGCGGAGACCTGCGCGGTCAGCACCTCGCACCGGCGCAGCGCCTCCCGCAGCGGCACCACGACGTGCCGCGGTTCGAGCGAGCCGGCCGCGGCCTCGGGCAGGAACGGCTGGTAGGTCATGTGCGGCTGGGTGTCGATCACCGTGACCTTGGCCTCGCCGGGCTTCATCTTCCGCTGCAGGCGCAGCGCGAGCGTCAGGCCGACGTGTCCGCCGCCGACGATCACGACACGTGGTTCAGGCATTTTGCGGCTCTCCTCTCGCACCGGATCGGGTGCGGCGGGGATCCACCTCGCGCTCCGGGTGCCGCCGCAGGTACTCCTGTTCGAGCTCGAAGGTGCGCGCCGTGTGCTCCCGCAACGAGTCCGGCGAGCCGTGCAGGAAGGTGTCGTTGCGGGTCGTGTGCAGGTGGCGGAGCTCCTGCAGCAGCAGTTCCTCGCTCAGCTCGAAGCCGGGGATTCCGGTTGTCGTGCTCATGTCGTCCTCCCGCATCGCAGGCACGCACGGATCACGACGCCGCGGGATCGACGTCACTGCCGGGATACCCATCGGTCCGCGGCCGGACACCTGCCCCATCGTTCCCCCAGCCTGCGGCGCGGCAGAGCGTTCGGCGACTCGAACCCGAGCGGGTGGCGGCGGCGTTTTCGCGCGAAACCGTCACCGGCCACGCCTGGCGCGCGCCGGTTTCGCGCGAAAACGCCGCGCAGAGCCGGCGGCTACGCCGCGTCGGCGGCCGGGGCGGGACGGGGCGCGGCGGACGGGCGGGTTTCGGGGGCGCCGATCCAGGCCACCAGGCCGAGGACCGCGGTGAAGCCGGTGACGGCGAACGCCGCCTGGTAGGACACCGTGTCGGCGAGGACTCCGGCGATCAGCGGGCCGAGGATCGCGCCGAAGTCGGCGGACATCTGGAACGCGGCCAGCACCGGCCCGCCCTTGCCCTTCGCACCGACGATGTCGGCGACCGCCGCGTTCTGCGCCGGGTTGAGGATTCCGGCGCCCATGCCCGCGATCAGCGAGGCGGCGAGGAACCACGGGACGGAGTCGGTGAAGCCCAGCGACGCGGTGGCCAGGCCGGATACCAGGAGCCCGACGAGCACCAGCGGTTTGCGGCCGCGCTTGTCGGCCATCCGGCCCGACAGCAGCAGCACCGCGGCGTTTCCGACGGCGAACACGGAAAGCGCGACGCCGGCCATCGACTGGGTGGAGCGCAGCGCCTCGACCACGAACAGCGGCACGAGCGCGATGCGGACGCCGTAAACGGCCCAGCCGTTGCTGAAGTTCGACAGCATGGCCGCCCGGTAGGCACGCTGGCCCAGCGCCTGGCGGACCGTCATCGACGGTGCTCCGTTGTCGGGCTGCGGTGCGGCGAGCGTCGACTTCCGCAGCAGCAGCCAGCCGATGAACGCCGCGATGAACAACGCGATCCCGTAGGTGATGAACGGCAGGCGCAGCGAGTAGCCGACCATGACGCCGCCGATGATCGGCCCGGAGACGTTGCCCAGCAGGAAGCTCGTCGCCCACACGCCGGAAGCGCGGCCGCGCAGGTGCGGCGGGGCGAGGCGGACCAGCAGCGCCACGGCCGACACCGTGAACATCGTCGAACCGGTGCCGCCGAGCGCGCGGAAGATCAGCAGCTGCCAGTAGGAACCCGCGAACGCGCAGGCGGCGGTGCTGATGCCGACGATGGTGATGCCCCACACGTAGATCGAGCGCTCGCCGAAGAACGACACCAGGCGGCCGCTGACCGGCGCGAAGGCCAGCCGCATCAGGGCGAACGCACTGATCACGAAGGAGGCGGCGGTGACGCCGACGTCGAAGCTGGTGGCGAACGTCGGCAGCGCGGGCGCGACGATGCCCATGCCGACGGCGACGATGAAGCTGCCGACGACGAGGATCCAGATCTCGCGAGGTAAGGAGCTGATGCCGGCGTCGCCGCTGTCGACGGATTCGGTGGTCTCGTCCGCCGTGACCGGGCTGCTCGACACCGTTCCTCCCAAGTGTTTAGGCAAACTAAGGGAAGCAGCGCACTGCGGCGCGGTCAATCGAGTTACCGCGCCGCAGCCACTGTTTCGTCAGTGTTAACGCCTGCCCCGCACCGCTATTCCGGGTGAGCGGCGCACATCACAGGAGTTCGTCGACCCGGCGCGCGTAGGCGGTCACGCCGTAGACCACCTCGAAACCGCAGGCCTCGGCGAACCGCTCGGCCGTGCCGCCTTCTTCGGTGTGCGCCGCGACCAGCAGCGATCCCCGCTCGCGCAGCTCGTCGACGACGTCGGCGACCAGCTCCCGGCCCACGCCGCGGCGCCGGCGACCGGGTCGCACGATCACCTGCTCGACCAGGCCGATGCCGCGCTCGATGAAACCCTGCGCGAACCCGGCGATGCGGTCGGCGCCGGGATCGTCGACGACGCGCAGCACGCAGCGCGGGTCGTCGATCCGGTGCCCGAGGTTGCGCAGCAGCTGGCGCTCGCCCGCCTCGGAGAGCTCGGCGTCGTCGGCGATCAGGTCCACGATCGCGGGCAGATCGCGATCTTCGGCCGGGCGCGCTTCGCCCCTGGCGTACTGGCGAACCCGGTGCAGCATCGCCACGAGTTCTTCCACCGCACGCCATCCGGCGTCGTCGGCGATGCCCTCGATCTCCGCGACGGTGGTCGGCGATGCGTAGACGACGGCCTCGTCGCGGCCCGCCTCGGCGAAGACCTGCTCCAGTTCCAGCAGGGTTCCGGCGACCTCGGCGAGCGTTCCCCACAGCGCGCACGCGTGGTTGGCGGTCGGCAGCGGGTTGTCCTGGTTGAGCACCACGGTCGCGGCGCCCACTCGTGTGCGCAGGCCGTACCGCACGATGGCCGAGGCCAGCCTCGCGGTCTCGACGAGCCCGGCGAGATCGCGGGCCTGGCGCGGGTCGAGCAGAGCTTCGTCGTCAGGGTCGTGCAACGGATCCACGCATTCATTGTCCCCGCTCCATTCGACGCAGCGCGCAGTCGGACCGTTGAGGCAGGATGGAGTGCTGTGAGCACGCCCACCGAACTCGCCGACGAGCTGCTGTCCGTCATGTTCGACGCCGACCCGGTCAGCGCGACGCTTTACGGGATCCGGGACCGCGACGACCGGCTGCCGAGCATTTCCGCGGAAGCCGAGCTGGCACTGCGCACGCGCGCCGAGGACATCCGCGTGCGCGCGATGGCCGTCGACACCTCGCACGCCGACCTGGAGCAACGGCTGACGATCGCGGTGGTCGTGCAGCAGGCTCAGGCGCTGGTCGACGAGTTCGACGCCCGCCCCGCCGAGTACACCGTGATCGGGAACCTGTTCGCGCCGGTCGCGGGCCTGCTGTTCCACCTGGGCCAGGTGCCGGTGGCCGACGCCGGGCAGGGCGAGGACTTCCTGCGGCGGTTGCGGCGGATCCCCGAGTTCACCGCATCCGCAGCGCAACGGCTCCGCGACGGGATCGCCGCCGGACGCGTCCCGGTGCGGCCGCTCGTGGACAACGCGATCGAGCACCTCGACGACTACCTCGCCACGCCCGAAGCCGATCCGCTGCTGACCCCGAAGCTGCCCGAACCGGCCCTCGAAGCCGAGCGCAAGCGCCTGCTCGCCGATGCGGTGCACCCGGCGCTGCGGCAGTACCGGAACGTGCTCGCCGAGGAGATCGCCCCGCACGCCCGCCCCGCCGACGAGCCCGGGCTGTGCTGGATCAACGGCGGCCGCGAGACCTACCGGCGGCTGGTGCACGCCCAGACCACCACCGATCGCACCCCGCAGGAGCTCCACGAGACCGGACGGGCCCACCTCGCGTCGTTGCGCGGCGAGGTCAGCGAGCTCGGCGCGAGGATCTGGGGCGAAGCCGAATTCGACGCGGTGTTGCGCCGCCTGCAATCCGATCCGGAGCTGTACTGGCGCGACGGCGAGGAGATGCTGGCCGCGGCGCGCGAGGCGATCAGCCGGGCCGAAGCCGTTGCGCCGCAGTGGTTCGGGCTGCTGGCGAGCCAGCCGTGCGAGGTGCGGCCGGTGCCGGGCACCGCGTCGGACAGCACGCCGATCGGCTTCTACATCTCGCCCGCGCTCGACGGGTCGCGGCCGGGCGTGTACTTCGCGAACACCCAGGGGGCCGAGCAGCGGCCCCGCTTCGCCGCCGAGGTGATCGCCTTCCACGAGGTCGTGCCCGGCCACCACCTGCAGCTCGGCCTGGCCCAGGAACGCACCGATCTCCCGCTGCTGCGCAGGCTGGTCGGCATCACCGCCTACAGCGAGGGCTGGGGCCTCTACACCGAGCGGCTGGCCGACGAGATGGGGCTGTACTCCGGCGACCTGGCGCGGCTGGGCATGGTCGTGCAGGACCTGCTGCGGGCCGCCCGGCTGGTGGTCGACACCGGGCTGCACGAGTTCGGCTGGAGCCAGCAGCAGGCGCTCGACTTCATGCTCTCGCACACCACGTCGTCCCCGCTGGAAGCCGCGTCCGAGGTCGACCGCTACATCAGCATTCCCGGCCAGGCGCTGTCGTACCTGGTCGGGCGGTTGGAGATCGAGCGGATCCGGGACGCCGCCCGCGACCGGCTCGGCGACGCCTTCGACATCCGCCGCTTCCACGACGCGATCCTGCGGCACGGCGCGCTTCCGCTGTCCACGCTGGACGTTCTGGTCCGCGAGGAGCTCGCCTGACGGCTCCTGCGACATCCAGGTGATCCCGCCCGAGGGCGCCCGAAAACGACACGCAACGCATTAATGTCGATACCGAGCGTGCTCTTACCGTGGTCGACCCTCGGCGGCTCCGGCCGCCGACCGGGGGCGGGTTTCCCATCGGATGCCGGAGGCGTCATGAGCGACGATCTCGATTTCCGCGCTCGTGCCGGCCGTCCGGCCGTGGGTGCCCCGCGAGATTTGGAGGCGCCGTGACCGGGACCTTCCACCACCGCCAGGAGAGACTGCGCCGCGAGGCCGAGGCGGAACTGCGCGACAGGCTCCTGCCGACCTGGCAGAACCGGGTGCTGCAGCGGTTCGCGGTGGAGCGCGACAACGGCTGGTACCCGCTGCTCAACCAGTTCGCGCCGCACACCCCGGCCAATCGCCCCGATGCCGTGCTGGTCGGGCCGACCGGGGTGCTGGTGATCCTGCTGCGCGAGGCCGAACCGGGCTGGGAGGACTCGCGGGCGGCGTTCCTGTGGATCGCGGAACTGCTGGCCGGGGCGTCGATCGGGCCGGGTGTGCTGACCGAGTCCGCGGCCCGGACGGTGGTCGTGCATCCCGTCGACCACCAGGGCCGCCGCGGGCACACCGGCGAGCACCTCGCGATCACCGAGGCCGAGCTGGACCGGATCCTGGGGCGCGGCGACGAGGTGCTCACGGCCGCGGATGCGCTGGCGATCGCCCGGCACCTGGACAGCCGCACCTTCGACCTGACGCCGATCATGTGGAACCCGAAGCGGATCCCGCAGCAGCGCGGGCCGGGCCAAACGGGCTCCGCGGGCCTGTTCGACGTGCGGGACCTGCGTCGCGAGCGCGTCGAGCACGCCCTGGACCGGCCGTTCCGGGACTGGCGGATCTTCCTGGACGACGCCCAGCACGGCGCGGTGCGCCGGCACTACTCCGGTCCGGCGCGGATCACCGGCCCGGCGGGCACCGGCAAGTCCGTGCTGGCCCTGCACCGGTTGGCCTACCTGGCGCGGCGGAGCACCGGGCCGCTGCTGTTCACCACGCACCTGAGCAACCTGCCGAAGATCGCCGAGACGCAGTTCCGGTCGCTGGCCCCGCACCTCGCGTCGCGCATCGAGTTCACCCACCTGCACGCCTGGGCACGGGATTTCCTGGAGGAACGCGGCCGGGCCGCCGACGTCGACGAACCGCAGGTGGAGCAGGCCCTGGAAGCGGTGTGGCAGCGGGCCGAGCTGGCCACTCCGCTGCGGAACTTCCGGGCCGCGCGCGGCTACTGGAAGGACGAGATCGACCGGGTGATCAAGGGCCGCGGCATCCGGTCGCTGGAGGCCTACCGGGCGGTGCCGCGCAAGGGCCGCGGCGCGAACCTGCCCGCCGAATTCCGGGCCCACGTCTGGCAGTTCTACTGCGAGTACGAGCGCGCGCTGGGCGAGCGGGGCGTGTCCGACCACAACGACGTGCTGATGCGGGCGCTGGCAGAGCTCGAACGCAGCCCGCTGCCCCGGCAGTACACCGCGGTGGTCGTCGACGAGGTCCAGGACCTGACCCTGATCGGGCTGCGGCTGGTGCACGCGATCAGCGGCGACGGGCCGAACCAGCTGCTGCTCGTCGGCGACGGCCAGCAGCAGGTGTACGCCGGCGGCTGGCGGCTGTCCGAGGCCGGGATCTCGTTGCAGGGGCGCGGCGAGATCCTGCGGCGCAACTACCGCAACCGCACCGCGATCGTCGAGCAGGCCGGGGAGCTCGACGCGGTCAACCGGTTCGACGACCTCGACGGCGGCCCGACCGTCCCGCTGCGCTCAGCGCTGCCGGTGCTGCGCGGCGGGCGGGTCGTCGAGTGGCGGGGCGACGACCAGGACGATGCGCTGGTGTCCGCGCTCCGGCGGCTCGACGACGACACCGCCGCGGCCGTGCTCACCCGCACCAACGGCGCCGCCGAGCACTGGGAACGGGTGTTGCGCGCGGCGGGTTTCGCGGTCCGGCCGCTGGACCGCTGGGACGGCCGGGAGTCCGGGCCGATCCACGTCGGCACCGTGCACCGCGCCAAGGGCACCGAGTTCCGCAGCGTGTTCCTGCCCGACGAGCGGTCGCTGTCCGGCGGCTACCGGGAGGAGCGCGAGGCGCTGGACCGGCAACGCCTGGTCGCCCTGACACGAGCCCGCGACTTCCTGTGGATCGGCACCGTCGCGTCGTGAGTGCCGAGTCCGGTTCTTACCGGTTTCAGCGCTCGCGATCGGCTTGCGCCAGGCGCACGATCGCCGCGGCGGCCGACGACGGCAGGGTGCCCCAGCGCTCGGCGGCGTGGCCGGTGAAGGCCTCGCGGAGCTCGTCGCCCAGGGCTTTGCCCTCGTCGGTCAGGCTCAGCCGGCTGATCCGGCGGTCGCTGCGATCCGCCACGCGCGTCAGCAGGCTGCGCCGCTCCAGCCGGTCGACCATGCCGGTGATGTTGGTCTTGTCGCAGCCGAGCAGGGCCGCGAGCTCGCCGAAGGACGGCGTGCGGTCCTTGAGCAGGCACAGCAGCTCGACCTGTTGCGGTGTCAGCCCGAAGCGGCGAGCGATGGCCGCGTAGAGCCCGCGCAATTCGCGGTGCAGGGCCATCAGGGCGCGCGAGAAGTCCGGGTCCATCCGCGCAGATTATCCCGAAATGTTGACAAGATCGACAAATTTAGTTAATGATCTCGACTAACGACTATCTCTACCAATGGAGGAGAACGTGGACGGGGTAGCCCTGGTCACCGGGAGCTCGCGCGGCATCGGCCGGGCCATCGCCGAACGGCTCGGCGCCGACGGCATGGGCGTGGTCGTCAACTACCGGTCCGACCGGGCCGCCGCCGCCGAGGTCGTCGCCAAGATCGAAGCCGCCGGCGGGCGGGCGACGGCGGCCCAGGCCGACGTCACCGACCCGGCCCAGCTGCGCGCCCTCTTCGACGCCGCGGAACAGCACTTCGGCGGCCTCGACGTCCTGGTGAACAACGTCGGCACCGCCCGCTTCTCGCCCATCGCCGAGGCGACCGACGACGACTTCGACGTGCTGTTCGGCACCAACGCCCGCGCCACCTTCATCGCCCTGCGGGAGGCGGCGAACCGGCTGCGCGACGGCGGCCGGATCGTGGTGATCTCCAGCGGCGTCACCGCGGTGAACCGGCCCGGCACCGGCCTCTACGGCGCCGCCAAGGCGGCCGGCGACCAGCTGGTCCGGGTGCTGGCGAAGGAACTGGGGCCGCGCCGGATCACCGTGAACAGCGTGTGCCCCGGCGCGACCCGAACGGATGCGCTGGCCGCGATCCAGCCCGAGTCGGCCATCGAGAGGATGGCGGCGGAAACGCCGCTGGGCCGCATCGCCGAGCCCGGCGACATCGCCGACATCGCGGCGTTCCTGGCCTCCGACGACAGCCGCTGGGTCACGGGCCAGGTGATCCACGCGGGCGGCGGCACCTTCTGAGCCGTCCAGCCGTGCGGGTCGTGGCCGCTCGCTCACGACGTCAGCGCAGGTTTCCGGCGCCCATCGGGGAGAACTCGCGCAGCGCCCGGTCCACCCGGGTCAGGGTGTCGGCGTGCAGGCCGATCCGGGCCGCTTCGAGGTTCTCGGTGATGTGCGCGGGCGTCCGCGATCCGGGAATCGGCACCACGGCCGGATCCTGGTGCAGCAGCCAGGAAAGCGCGAGCTGACCGGGCGAGATGCCCAGTTCCGCGGCCAGCGATCGGATCGGCGCGTAGCGGTCGTTGTTGGCGGCCAGGTGCGCCGCGTCGAAGCGCGGGATGTTGCGCCGGAAGTCGCCCTCGGAGACCTCCCGGACCGTGCCGGCGAGGAACCCGCTGCCCAGCGGGCTCCACGCCACCACGCCCACCCCCAGCTCGCGGGCGGTGGCGAGCAGGTCCGCGTCGATCGGCTGCCACATCGACCACTGGGTCTGCACCGCGGCGACCGGGTGCACGGCGTGCGCCCGGCGCAGCTGATCCGCATCCACATTGGACAGACCGAGGTGCCGGACCAGCCCGTCCCGGATCAGCTCGGCGACCGCGCCCACGGTGTCCTCGATCGGCACGACCGGATCCGGGAAGTGCGGGTAGTACAGGTCGATCCGGTCGGTACCGAGGTTGGCGAGGCTCTGCTCGGCGTAGCCGCGGACGTGCTTCGGCTCGGCGTTCACCGCCAGCTCGCCGAAGGCGTAGTTCACCGGGAACCGGTGCGACTCCGCGCCCTCCGGGATCCGGAAGCCGAACTTCGTCGCGATCACGACGTCGTCGCGGCGGCCGCGCACGGTCTCGCCGATGATGCGCTCGTTGTGCCCGTCCGCGCCGTAGCCGTCGCTGGTGTCGATGAACGTGGTGCCCGCGTCAAGGGCGTGACGCAGCGCCCGGACCGCCCGGTCGTCGTCGATCTCGCCGTACATGCCGGGCGACAGCACCATCGCGCCGAATCCGATGGCCGAAACGTCGAGGCCGCCCAGGGTCCGGGCGGGAAGTTCTCCAGTCATGGCAACGATCTTCCGGCCGATCCGGCACGATGTCGAAGATCCGCTGCTATAACCGATCGTTATGGACGCCCACCTGCGCCACCTGCGGTACTTCCTGGCGGTGGCCGAGGAACTGCACTTCACCCGGGCCGCGCAACGGCTCTTCGTCTCGCAGCCCGCGCTGTCGAAGCAGATCCGGGTGCTCGAACGCGAGCTCGGCTTCGACCTCTTCGAGCGCCGATCGCGCGACGTGGTGCTCACCCCGCAAGGCGAAGCGCTGCTGCCCGGAGCCACCGCGACGGTCGCCGAGTGGGAACGCGCGCAGCAAGCCGCACGAGAAGCCGCGGAGCAGCGCGAACTGGTCGTCGGCATGCAGACCGCCGTCGGTCGCGGCCTGCAGCGCCGGGCGATGCGCCGGTTCGGCGAGCAGATGCCGGACTGCCGCGTGGTGCTGCGGCTCGTGGACTGGACGGACCCGACCGCGGGACTCGCGGACGGCAGCTCCGACGTCGCGTTCGTCTGGCGGCCGGTGCAACCGCGCGACATCAGCACCCGGACGTTGTTCAGCGAGCGGCGGGTGATCGCCCTGCCGGACGACCACGCGCTGGCGGGCAAGGCGGAAATCCCGTTCGCCGACCTGCTCGACGAACCGTTCGTCGCGCTCCCTCCGGAAGCGGCCGAGCTCCGCGACTTCTGGCTGGCCACCGATGCCCGGCAGGGCCGCGCGCCGGTGATCGGCGCGGTCGCGGAGGCGGCGGACGAGGTGTTCGAGGCCATCGCGGCGGGGCTGGGCGTGGTGCTCCTCGCGGAGGGCAACGCGGAGCTCTACGCCCGCCCCGGCATCACCACGCGGCCGGTCGCCGGGTTGTCCCCGGCGGAACTCGCCATCGCCTGGCGCGCCGAAGACACGCGCCCGGTGGTCCGGGCGTTCCTCGCGGCCCTGGCAGATGAGCCGCCGCGCTCGGATTCCTCGCAATTTTAGGCGAAATCGGAAACCACAGAGCAGCCCCGACTCCGGCAGCGTTGTCCGATTTTGCCTAAAACTGGGAGTTTTTCGCGCCCACTGGGTGGGATCGCGGGCCGCGGCAGGAACTGTCCGGCGCCGGGCGACGTCTCCCAGAACGTCGATCCTCGCTTAGGAGAACTGGTGACCTCTGCCCCGCCGGCCCCGCAGGCCCAGGCGACCGACAAGCCCCAGCCCGGGCGCCTGTCACGCAACGCCGCGTTCTGGACCCTCGCCGCCACGCTGCTCGCCTTCATGTGCGCCGCCGCGGCCCCGTCCCCGCTCTACTCCGTCTACCAAGCCGAATGGCACTTCTCCGCGATCACGCTCACCGTGGTCTTCGCGGTCTACGCGATCGCGCTCCTCGCTGCGCTCGTCACCGTCGGCGCCCTGTCCGACCACATCGGTCGCCGCCCGACGCTGCTCGCCGCGCTCGCCATCCAGGCCGTCGCCATGCTCGCGTTCATCACCGCCGACAGCAGCGGCTGGCTGCTCGCGGCACGCGTCTTGCAGGGCCTCGCAACGGGTTTGGCGACCGGCGCGACCAGCGCCTGCCTGGTCGACCTCCGCCCGAAGCCGGCCCCGCTGATCAACACCGCCACCCCGGGCATCGGCCTCGGCGCCGGCGCGATCGGTTCGGGCCTGCTCGTCGAGTACGCGCCCGCCCCGACCACGCTGGTCTACGTGCTGCTCCTCGCGGCGTGCGCGGTGGCCGCCGTCGGCATCGCGCTGATGCCCGAGACGTCGCCGCGACGGCCCGGTGCGCTGGCTTCGCTGCGGCCCAGGATCGGCGTGCCCGCCGACGCGCGCGGCCGGTTCCTCACCGTGGTGCCGATCCTGATCACCACCTGGTCGATGACCGGTTTCTACATGTCGCTGGGCCCGTCCCTGGCCATCGAACTGCTGGGCATCACCAACCATCTGGTGGGCGGCTTCGTGGTCTGCTGCCTGATGGGCACGAGCGCGATCGGATCGGTCGTCTTCCGCAGCGTCGCCCCGCGCACCGCGATCATCGCCGGCGTGCCGACGCTGCTGGTGGGTCTGGCCGGCACCCTCGCCGCGCTGGCCACGATCTCGGCGCCGTTGTTCTTCGGCAGCACGGTGATCACCGGATTCGGCTTCGGCGCCGCGTTCCTCGGCGCGTTCGGCGGCGTGTCCCGGCTGGCTGCGCCGGACAGCCGCGCGGCCCTGTTCGCGACGGTGTACACGGTCAACTACTCGGCTTTCAGCCTCCCGGCGGTGGCGGCGGGCATCGCCGTGACGTGGGTCGGGCTGGGCGTGACCGCCAACGCGTACGCGATCGCAGTCGCGGTGGTGGCCGCCATCGGCCTGCTCGCCGCTCTGCGGACCGAGCGCTGACCGGGGGATCTTCCAGGCGGGGGCTTGATGCCCGGGAACCCCGGCGCCGCACCGGTTGGGCGGCGAAGGAGAAGCTGCCGACCGCCTCGAACCGCGTCTTAGCCGCGGGGGTGGCCGCGCCGCTGATCGACATCGCGATCGGCCTGGCCCTCGGCTTCCCCTCCGCGCTGTGCCGGCTCGTCGTCCTGACCGCCCGCCTCATCGCCCGGCGCCGGCAGCTCCGGCCTCAGCTCGCCGGCAGCCGGTTGGCGTAGATCGCGATGCTGCCGATCAGCAGCAGGACGACCATCGAGAGCAGGCCCACCACCGTGCTCCCGGTGGCGTCCTTGACGAAGCCGATCAGCGTCGGGCTGATGAACCCGCCGAGCAGACCGATGCTGTTGATCAGCGCGATCCCGCCGGCCGCCGCCGTGCCCTTCAGGTAGGTCGACGGCATCGCCCAGAACACCGTGTACGACGCCCACATGCACGCCGTGGCGACGATGATGGCGATCAGCGAAACGACGAAGCTGCTGGCCGTGAAGGCCGCGACAGCGAGCGCGATCGCGCTGATCAGCGCGGTGATCGAGCTGTGCAGCCGGCGCTCGCCGGTGCGATCCGAACGCCGCCCCAGCACGATCATCAGCACGATCGCGAACGCGTACGGCAGCGCCGAGTAGAGGCCGATCGTGACGGTGTCGGTGAGCCCGTTCTCCTTGAGGATCGTCGGCAGCCAGAAGCTCACCGCGTACAGGCCGCTGATCAGGCAGAAGTAGCCGACCGCCAGGGCGTAGACGCGCGGATCGCGCAGCACCTGCCGGAAGCTGTGCGTCCCCTTGTCCCGGTCCACCGCGAGGTCCCGGCGCAGCAGTTCCTTCTCCTCGGCGCTGAGCCACGTCGCCTGGTCCGGGGTATCGACCAGCGTCAGCCAGACGACGACCGCGAGCACCACGCACGGCAGGCCTTCCAGCAGGAACATCCACTGCCAACCGTGCAATCCGGCGACGCCCTCGAAGTGGGTGATCAGCCACGAGGAGACCGGGCCGCCGAGCATCGAGCCGATCGGGCCGGGCAGCATCAGCAGCCCCATCGCCGCCGCCATCCGCGCCGGCGGGTACCAGTAGGTGAGGTAGAAGATGATGCCGGGCGCGAAGCCGGCCTCGAACACGCCGAGCAGGAAGCGCAAGACGTAGAACGACGTCGCGTCGCTGACGAACATCATCGCCGCCGAGGTGAGCCCCCAGAGGACCATGATGCGGAAGATCGTCTTGCGGGTGCCGATCTTCGCCAGCAGCAGGTTGCTGGGCACCTCGAAGATCACGTAGCCGAGGAAGAAGATCCCGGCTGCCAGCCCGTAGACCGACTCGCTGATCCCGACGTCCTCCTGCATCTGCAGCTTGGCGAACCCGATGTTGACGCGGTCCAGGTAGGCGAACGTGTAGCAGAGGATGAGCAGCGGCAGGATCCGCCAGCCCACCCGCCGGTACAGGGCGTCGGGCGCCACGGCGGTGTTGGTCATGGTTGCTCCGTGCGGTTGCGGTGGCGACCGAAGACCGGTTCGCCGGGTAGACGGTCGAGTTGGATCTGCTCGTCGCGGACCACGAAGGTGCCGCCCACGAGCACGTGGTCGATCCCGGTGGAGGGCCGGACCTGGGTTGCGGTGGCGCCGCTGGCGATCGCGCCGGGGTCGAACACCACGATGTCGGCGTCGGCGCCGACCTGGATCCGGCCCTTGCGCTTCATCGCGGGCGCCGCGGCTTCGAGGATCTGCGCCGGCAGCAGGGTGCAGCGCCGGACGGCTTCGGCCAGCGACAGCACGCCGAGCTCGCGGACCAGCCAGCCGAAGGTCCGCGCGTAGCAGCCGACGCTGCGCGGATGCGTGAAGACGTCGTCGGCGACCGGCCAGGTGTCACCGGCCCGCCCCGCCAACGGCACCGCGTCCGAAGCGATCGCGGTGTCGGCGAACAGCAACGAGCGCTGCAGCGTCGCCAGGTCCGCCGGATCGGTTTCGTCGAGCCAGTCGAAGAGGATCAGCGCGCCGGGATCGGATTCCCGCAGCTCCGCCAGCCGCGCGGCGTCCGCGACGCGCTCCCCCGTGGCCAGGCAGAGGATGTTCTTCGGCACCATCCCGAGCCGGTGCAGCAGCTCGGGCGCCAGGAACGCCGCACCGATCACCGTCGACGCCGAGCCGTACGGGTAGGCCTCGGTGGTGACCTGCAGGCCGTATCCCCTGGCGCGGTCCACCGCGCCCGCGATGTCGTCGATCATCCGGTTCGACGTGCTGTTGATGTGGCACATGTGCATGTGCGCGCCGGTCCCGGCCGCCGCCGCGATCACCTCCAGCGCGCCTTCCAGCGAGGTCCCGGGCTCCTCGGTGGAGATGAACCGGGTGTGGGTGAACGTCGGCACGCCGAGCCGCGCGGCCAGCGAGGCCACCGCGAAGTACTCGTCGCGGCCCGAGTCGGGCGCGTAGCCGACGAGCACCCCGATGCCGAGGGCGCCGTCGTGGATCTGCTCCTCCAGCAGGTCCAGCACCCGCGCCACATCGCGGGCACCGGCGGGCCGACGCCAGTTCGGCGCGCCCTGGTGCTTCGAGAACATGCCGAACGACGTGCCCAGCGCAGCGTCGTCGAGCAGCCGCATCCGGGCCAGCGCCCAGCCCGCGGAGTAGCCGAAGTTGATCGGCCGCCCTTCGGCGGTCGCCTCGGCGTAGGCGGTCCGGACCGGCAGCGCACCGGCTTCCAGCTCCAGCGCCGTGGTCACGCCGTCGAGGGCCTGCAACCGCAGCCCGGTGACCGTCTGCGCGTGGCTGTGCATGTCGATGAAGCCCGGCGCGAGCACGCGGCCGGAGACGTCGACGACCGCATCGCCGGTCAGCCGGGACGCCGAGACCGCCGCAATCCGGCCGCCGCTGATGCCGACGTCGCGCACCTCGTCCAGGCCGGTCTCCGGGTCGATCACCCGCGCACCCGCCAGGACCAGTTCGAATCGCTGCTCGCCGCTCACCATGCGATGCAGCGTGGGGAAACCTCGTCACAACAACCGCAGAACGATGGATATCTCCGTGAGGTGCGGCTTGAATGTCGGAAAACGACGCCGCCGTCATCCGGCTGTCACGCGCGAGGAGGTCGCCCGGTGCTGGACGAAGTGGATCTCGCGCTGGTGGACGCCCTGCAGATCAACCCGCGAGCGAGCTGGACCGCGCTGGCGGAGGTGCTGGAGCTGGCGCCGATCACGCTGGCGCGCCGCTGGCAGCGGCTCACCGACGCCGGCGCCGCCTGGATCACCGTGGCGCTGGGCAACAGCTCGGCGAAGGGCGCGACCATCGAGTTCGCCTGCGCGCCCGGCACCGAGCTGCGGGTCGCCGAGCAGCTCGCCGAACTGCCGCACGCGATCACGGTCGGCGTGACCACCGGCGAGTACCAGGTCTTCGCGCTCGTCATGGCGCCGACGCTGGGCGCGATCTCCAACGTGCTGCTGCGGACCCTGCCGGTGCCGGCGGAGGTCACCAAGGTCCGCAGCCACGTCTTCGGCAGCACCTTCGGCGGCATCATCTGGCGGCTCGGCGTGATGAACCGGAGCCAGGCCGAGCAGGTCCGCGAAGCGGTCGGGCCGAGGCCGCGCGAGATCCGGCCGTTCGGCGCCGCCGACCGGGCCCTGTTCCTGGCGCTCGGCCACGACGGCAGGCGCAGCTACGCGAGCCTGGCGGCAGAGCTGAACACCTCGCCGCAGGCGGTGAAGCGCCGCCTCGACCGGCTCCGCCGCCACGGCGACATCGCGTTCCGCTGCGACGTGGCCCGGCCGCTGGCGGGCTGGCACGCGATGGCGCTGCTGTGGCTGGCGGTTCCGGACACGGAGGTGCAGCGCATCGGCAAGTCCCTCGGCGGCTGGCCGGAAACCCGGCACTGCGCGGCGGTCGCGAGCCCGGCGAACATGGGCCTGATCGTGGGCCTGCGCTCGCTGAACCACCTGGACGACCTGCTGATCCGGATCGCCCACGACCACCCCGACGCCAAGGTGGTGGACCGGAAGCTGGTCCTGCGCACGACCAAGGTCCACGGCCGGATCCTCGACGACGAGGGCCGGAGCACCAGGGTCGTCCCGGTGGACCCCTGGGCGGCCCTCCCGACCTGACGGGGCCGTGAGTCCTTTGGGCGGCTATGGCAACCCAAAAGACTCACGGGTCGACCGACAGCGTCAACCCGTGCTCATGCGCGTAGATGACCGCGTGCACCCGGGTTCGCAGACCGAGCTTGGCGAGGATCCGCGCGACGTGCGTTTTGACCGTGCCCTCCTCGATCCACAACGCTCGGGCGATCTCGCCGTTGCTCGACCCGCGCGCGACCTGCAGCAGCACTTCGCGTTCCCGTGCGGTCAGCCGGGCGAGATCCGGGCTGGCCGGCTGCGGGGAAAGCCGCGCGAAGCGGCGGACCAGCCGCCCGGTGACCTGCGGATCGATCAGGCCCTGGCCGCGGGCGGCAGCGCGCACGGCGTCGACGAGCAGCTGCGGATTGTTGTCCTTGAGCAGGAATCCGGTGGCGCCGACCCGCAACGCCTCGAAGAGGTACTCGTCCAGGTCGAAGGTCGTCAGCGCGATGACCGCCGGAACGTGCGCGGCATCCGGCGCGGTGAGCGTCCGGATGACGGCGATCCCGTCCAGCCTGGGCATCCGGATGTCGACAACGGCGACGTCGGGTCGGCGGGATCGCGCCTGCCGGATCGCCTCGGCGCCATCGGCGGCCTCGGCGACCACCCGCACACCCGGCGTCGTGTCGAGGACGAGCCGCAGCGCGGACCGCACCGCCGCCTGGTCATCGGCGATCAGCACCCGAATCGTCACCGCGTCGCCCTCTCCGTCGGCAGCGTCGCCCGAACCAGCCAACCGTGCGGCTGCCGGAGCGTGATCAGCAGGCTGCCACCGAGCAGGTGCGCGCGTTCCCGCATGCCGCGAATGCCGTGTCCCTCGGCCGCGAGGTCACGCGACGGGCCATCGTCCCCGACCGCGATCGTGACCTCCTCGGCCGCGTACCCGATCTCCACCCTGATCCCGTCGGCGCGGGCATGCCGGACGGCGTTGGTCAGCGCTTCCTGGGCCAGCCGGTAGCCACCGTGCTCGACCAGCGGCGGCAGTGCGGTGACCGCGCCGTGCCGGACAACGGTGATCGGGCACTCCGATGTGGACAACCGATCGGCCAACGCCTCGACGTCGTCCAGGGCGGAGCCACTGGGGTTGTCCTCGCGCAGCGTCTCCAACAGCTCGCGAACCTCCCCCAAAGCGGCTGCGGCGAGGGAATCGACCGTGTCGAAAGCGGTGCCCGCGGCGGGCGGGAGGTCGCGCAGTGCGTAGACCGCGGAACCGACCTGCATCCGGATGGCCGTCAGGTGGTGCCCCACCGCGTCGTGCACCTCGCGGGCGATCCGGCCGCGCTCCTCGGCCATCGCCCGGCTCGCTTCCGCTCGATGCAGCCGGGCCGCCTGCTCGGCGCGTTCCCCGTGCAACCGCATCGCGTAGCCGACCGCCACCGGAGCGATCCCGGTGATCACCGCTTCGGCGAACAACTCAGTGCCGAACTGCCCGGCGGGCAGCACCGACGCGCACATCAACAGCCAGCCCACGGACGTCGCGAACACCGGCGCAACGCGCTGCGGACGGTTGTAGGCGGCCGAGCAGAACGCGATCATCGCCACGGGCTTCCCGGACCAACCCGGCAACGACGATCCGGCCAGCACGACGACAGCTGCGACGACGGCGACGGACAGCGGCAGCCTGCGGCGCAATGCCAGCGGTGCCGCCACAGCGAGGCTGAAACCAGCAACCTCGAACACCGGCGCCGTGCCCTGCCACATCGCCGCAGCGGCCACGACCACGGCAGCTACGCCGGCCAGCACGGTGTCTTGCGTCGTCGGGCCGAGACGACGCCACAAACGCCCTGGGGGCGAGGCCGACAGCCCCGCCCCCGACATGCGCACGCTCATCGGACGTTTGTAGCCGATCAAGCGGCCGAGCAGTGCGCGTCTGGAGGCGGCAGCTCACCGGCGGTCAGGTAGCGGTGCACGTGGTCCCGTACGCACCGGTTCCCGCTCAGGTAGAGCGCGTGGTTCCCTTCCGCGGGGAGGTACCGGGCACCAGGCAGCTGCGATGCCACGAGCCGGCCGTGTTCTGGCGGGGCGCCACCATCGTTGCTGCCGTTGGCGATCAGGACCGGTGGCAAGCCCGGTGCCGGCTGAAGCGGGTGCGGCGGGAAGCTGCCGGTGCGCGGCAGCCCGGCGCACCTGCCGACAGTTGTCCAGAGCATGCCCCAACCCAACCGCGGTGCCACCTCGGCGCGAAGCCTGGCCTCGGCGCGCTTCATCTCGCCGTAGCCGGTGGGGTATGCGAGATCCGCGCACGACGCGATCCCCATCAACGCCGCCCCGGGCACGTCGGGTTGCGGAGGCGGCGCCGATGGCGGAGCGAACGCGGTCGCATCGCCGGCGTCCGCAGCGGCCAGGGCGGTCGCCAACGCGGGCCAGTTGTCCTCCCGACGCACCTTCTCCCCGGTCGACGCGACGATCCGTTCGGCACCGACGACGACGTCCGGGCCGGCCCCGGGAGCGGGGATCGGCTCCCGCCCGGCCTCGGCGAGCAGGGTGTCCCATGTGGACAGAACATCCCGGTCCGCCAGCGCGCAGCCGGATTCCGCCTGGCACCAATCGGCGAACCGCCGCAGGTTGTTCTCGAGCGTCGCAGCCTTGGGCGCGACCCAGTCGTACAGCTCGCGGCTGATGTGCTCGCCCACGCTGTCCAGGTACATCCGCCCGACGTGCCCGCCGAACAGCTCCGCATACGCCTGGCCGTACATGGTGCCGTAGGAGTTGCCGAAGTAGTTGAGCTCGGGCTCGCCCAACGCCACGCGGATGGCGTCCAGATCGTGGGCCACCTGCCAGGAGTTGAGGTTGTCGCGCAGCGGGCCCATCGCGGGTTCGCAGGCCTCGGCGAAGCGGCGGTCGGCCAGCGCGTACTCCCCGTAAGCCTCGCGGTCCGGGGGCGGCAACTCCGCCGCGAACGGCATCGGCTCCGGGCACGTCACACCGCTGCTCTCCCCCATGCCCCGGGGATCGAAGAGCACCACATCGAACCAGGCGGTCAACTCGTCGAGCTGGCGTTGCACGGCAGGCAAGGCGAAGAGCACCGGGTTCGGCCCGCCGGGGTTGACCACCAGCGTGCCGAGCTTGGTCGCCTGATCGCGGGCGGGAAGCTTCCCCAACCCGATCTCGATCTGCGCTCCCCCGGGCTGCGACCAATCCGCGGGAACGGCGATCTCGCCGCACCGCAGACCGTCGAAGCAGTCCCGCCAGGCGACGGAATCCCCGCTCGCAGGTGGCGGCTGCGCCGACGCCGAACCCACCACCAGCCCGCCGAGCACGGCGACGGCACCGAGCAAACTCGCGATCTTCGTCTTCATGCCGCTCAGCCTGGTCGCCCGAGCCGCGGCCGGTCGTCAGCCTTCCGGCAGATCTTCCTCCCCGCCAATGGCTTCCGCCTGGACAGACCCTCGGCCAGCCGGCTCAGGTCTCGTCGGCGACGCCAAGTTCGTAGGCGTGCAGGGTGTCGATGAACATCCGCCGCTGCTCCGGCGTCAGCGGTGCGAGCGCGTTGTGCCATGCCGCGGCGCCGCGGGCCAGCCAGCCGTCGATCGCGGGCAGCATCTCGTCGGTGATGCTGACGATCCGGCGTCGCCGGTCCGCCTCGTCCTCCCGCCGCTCCAGGACGCCTTTGCGGCTCAGCTCGCCGACCATCAGGCTCACCGTCGTCGGCGCCACTTCCAGCCTGGTCGCCAGCTCGTTCACCGTCATCGGCCCGTCGAAGAGCAGGTAGGACAGCAGCGAGAGGTGCCGCGGCGCAAGCGCGAGCGACTGGAGCTCGTCGGGGATCCGCAGCCTCTTGGCGCGCCCGACCAGCCGCGGCATGAGCAGCAGCAGCGCCCGGATCGCATCGTCGACACCCGGATCACGGTCCTTCGTTGACATCAACCACGTCCAACCAATACCTTTGTCTACAAAGAAGCTTTGTTTTCAAAGCAAATCTTCTCCTCCGTCGATGCTACGACGACCGAAGAGGCCGACCATGCCGCACTTCACCGTGAAACTGCACGAAGAGATGCTCGACGAGAGCACCGAGCGCAAGCTCATCGAAGCCCTGACCAATGCGGCGACCGAGGTGTACGGGGAGAACTTCCGGCCGCTGGTGGTCGTGGAACTGTTCGGAATCCCCCGCCACCGCTGGGGTTCCGGCGGAGCGCCGGCGACGCGGGAGGCGGCGCAGATCACCCTGAACATGCGCGAAGCGGGCCTGACCCGCCTCGACCCGGCGATGCTGATCACGTCGATAACGGACGCGGCAACGGAGGTGTTCGGCGCCCAGATCCGGGAAGACGTGACCGTCCACCTGGTCGGCGTCCCCCCAGAACGCTCGGGAGCCGACGGCGAGGTCGCCTGACGGCGGCCATATCGGCGCTGCGATCCATCTCCGCACACCTTCGACTGCGGCCGGAGCAAACGACGACCACCCCGCCCAGTAGACGCGCGGAGCCGTCCCCAAGACCAGCCCCCGGACACACCGGATGTCCCGAACTACGCAGCCCGAACGGCCTCGAATCCGGTCAGCATGGCGTCGAGCTGGAGGCGAGTACGCAAAAGTGATCACCGGCAACCAGACCGGAAACGCTCCACGCTGGTCGGTGACCAGACCGGAAACGCACCACGGGCGCAACTCCACTGAACGGCCGAGACAGAACGCCGACGCCCAACCAAACAGGGAACACCCCAAAGACACGACCCCACCAAAAGGGCAAGACAGGGAGCTGGTCGGGGACCAGGCCGGGAACGCTCCCTCCGCAAGGAGCCCTCGAAAGACGCCCCTCGCACCGTGGGGGGCTTGGGGGGCTCGGCCCCCCAAAATGATCCGAAAACGAGGAGAGGCGAGCGCTCCACGCGAGCACTCGCCTCCCACCGAAGTGGAGGTGCCGGGAATCGAACCCGGGTCCTCCGTCGCCTCACCAAGACTTCTCCGTGCGCAGTCCGCTGTGTCTCTGCTCGGCTTCACCGGTCCCGCGAACTAGCCGGTGTGACAAGCCCAGTCGCTGTTCGATGTCCCACCAGGTCCCGCGACCGGACCTGGCGGTTAGAGCCTCCTAGCTGATGCCGGATCCCGGGTCGGAGGCAATCCCGGTCCGACAGAGTCGCTCCTCGCTCAGGCGGCGAGGGCGAACTCGCGCTGACTCTTGTCGGCGCTTATTCGATTGCGGCGACGCTCACGGTGGCCTCCCGCCTACACCGGCACGCTTCCCTTGGATCAACGTACGGAGTCGAAACCGTTCACCCCCTTGCAGCCGGCTCGTCTTTCGAACCGGTGTACACCAGCATAACGCCTCGCGCCCCGGCGATCATTCCCATATCCCTTAAACGATCAAGTCCCGAGCCCGAGCAGCCGGGACGGCGTGCCGTAGAGCACGGCGCGCAGGAAGTCCGCGCCGAGGCGATCGTCGGCTTCGGCCCAGCTCGCGATGGCCGCGAGCTGTTCGGCGTACGGGTACGGGATGTTCGGGAAGTCGGTGCCCAGCACGATCCGGTCGGGGTGGGCGGCCAGCCTCGCCGGCCAGTCCGCGGGCAACGGCGCGATCCGTTCGGTGAAGGCGACGCCGATCATCGTGGTGTCGAGGTGCACGCCCGGATAGCGGTCCACGAGGTCCAGCGCCACCCCGTAGTCGGGCATGCCCGCGTGCGCCAGCACCGCGAGCAGCCGCGGGTGGCGCCGCAGCACGCCTTCGAACACGTCGAGCCCGGTGTGCTCGCCCTTCAGCGGGCCGTCGCCGCAGTGCACCACGGCCGGCACGCCCGCATCGGCGAGCAGTCCCCACGCCGCATCGAGCAACTCGTCGCGCGGGTCGAAGGCACCGACCTGGACGTGCACCTTCACGCACCGCGCCCCCGCGTCGAGCGCTTTGGCCAGGTAGTCCGCGACGTCGGGTTCCGGGAAGATCGTCGCCGTCGGCACCGCGTCGGGCGTGCGCCCGGCGAAGTCGATCGCCCAGTCGGTCAGCCAGGCCGCCATGTCCGACCGGTGCGCGTAGACCAGCGGCGCGAAGGTCGTCACCCCGAGATCGCGGAGCGCCTGGATCCGGGCCTCCTCCGCGTACCGGTAGTGGATCGGCCATTCGAAGCCGTAGTTCGTGCGCGCCTCGTCGAAGTAGGCCCAGACCTTGCTCAGGACCCGTTCCGGCAGGAAGTGCGTGTGGATGTCGACCAGCCCGGGCAGCCCCAGCTCGGCCACCCAGGCGGGCACATCCGCGTCGCTGCGCGGCGGCACTACCGCATGCCCTTGCGAGCTCGACCGATCGCCTTCTGCATCTCGCGATCCGCGTCGCGCTTGGCCAGGTCCTGCCGCTTGTCGTGGGCCTTCTTGCCTCGTGCGAGGGCGAGTTCGACCTTCGCCTTCCCGTCGCTGAAGTACAGCGTCATCGGGATCAGGCTCAGCCCGCTCTCCTTGATCTTGCCGATCAGCCGGAGGATCTCGTGCTTGTGCAGCAGCAGCTTGCGGGACCGGCGCGGCTCGTGGTTGGTCCACGTGCCCTCGGTGTACTCCGGGATGTGCACGTTGCGCAGCCAGACCTCGCCGTCGTCGACGGTGGCGAAGCCGTCGACGAGCTGCGCCTTGCCCTGCCGCAGGCTCTTGACCTCGGTGCCGGTCAGCACGATGCCGGTTTCGTAGGTGTCCAGCACCGCCCAGTCGTGCCGCGCCTTGCGGTTCTGCGCGATGACCTTGCGGCCGCGTTCCTTCACCATACGAACAACTCTAGCTTTCGTGTCACGTGACTTTCGGTGCCGCAGCCTGCAACGCAGGCCGCGGCACCGGTAATCCCGCTACAGCCGGACGTACAGGCGGAGCGTCACGTAGCCGGTGATGGCCGAGACGGCCGCCGCGACGAGGAGCAGGATCGGCGAGATCAGCGCGATGTCGCCCCACTCGACGTTGGGGATGATGCCCGTGCCGAACACCGGCGACATGACCCGGTCGATGAAGGCGGCCTTGGAGATCAGCAGGCCGCCGATGGCCAGGACCGCGCCGATGAGGCCGGAGACCACGGCCTCCAGGAGGAACGGCAGCTGCGTGTACCAGCGGGTGGCGCCGACGAGGCGCATGATGCCGGTCTCGGTGCGCCGGGTGAACGCCGACAGCTGGATGGTGTTGGAGATCAGCAGCAGCGCGGCGAGCGCCTGCACCAGCGCGATCGAGAACGTCGCGTTGCGGATCCCGTTGAGCACATCGAACAGCCGGTTCAGGTACTCGGCCTGGTCGACGACGCTGTCCACGCCGGGCCGCCCGCTGAACTGCTGCTGCAGCGCCGGGAAGCGCTCCTGGTCGGACAGCTTGACGCGCAGCGAGGCGGGCATCGCCTCGGCGCGGGCCACGTCGCGCAGTTCGGGCTGCGACTCGAAGACCTTGTTGAAGTTCTCGAACGCCTTCTGCCGGTCCTCGTACTTCACCGACTCGACGCCCGGGACGCGATTGAGGTCGGCCATGATGTTCGCGCACGGCTGCTGGCTGCAGTCCTTGTCGTTGGCGCTGACGTCATCGGTCATGAACACCACGACCTCGACGCGGTCCTGGTAGGTCTCCTGCATCTTGTCGATCATCCGGACCACGAGGAGACCACCGCCGAGCAGGCCGACCGAGATGGCGGTCGTCAGGATCATCGCGATGGTCATCGTCACGTTGCGCCGAAGGCCGTTGACGACCTCGCTGAATACGAAGCTCGCGCGCATCTTGTGTCAGCTTTCCTGCCGGTCGGGGGTGGTGTCCTCAGGTGCGGGTCGACCGCCGTCTGGGCTAAGTCGTGTTTTGTGAGCGGCGGTAGCCGCTTGCGGTGTGGGACTCAACT
Organism: Saccharopolyspora sp. NPDC045839; assembly: GCF_056431645.1. Lineage (NCBI taxonomy): Bacteria > Bacillati > Actinomycetota > Actinomycetes > Pseudonocardiales > Pseudonocardiaceae > Saccharopolyspora > Saccharopolyspora sp. NPDC045839. The sequence continues at coordinate 153,770 of NZ_JBWKKH010000009.1, read as the reverse complement.
CGCACCGCCGCGGGTTCTCAGATGCCTCCTCGCGAGGACAGCCCCGACGTGGTGAATTGGCATTCATGATGTCGGGGATCCCACAGCGAGGGGGCATCTGAGGTTCCGCCACCCGCACCGCTACGCAAACCAATTTCGAAACACTCTCTAGCGGCCGACGCCGTAAACGCCGCGGGCGTCGTCGCGGATGACCCGGCCGAGGCTGAGCTCGACGACGCGGCGTCGCATCGAGTCGACGATGGAGTGGTCGTGGGTGGCCATGACGACCGTGGTGCCGGTGCGGTTGATCCGCTCCAGCAGCAGCATGATGTCCTGGCTGGTGTCGGGGTCGAGGTTCCCGGTGGGCTCGTCGCAGAGCAGCACCAGCGGCCGGTTGACGAACGCCCGCGCGATCGCCACGCGCTGCTGCTCACCACCGGAGAGTTCGTGGGGCATCCGGTCGGCCTTGCCCTCGAGCCCCACCAGCTGCAGCACCTGCGGCACCACGCGGCGGATGTCGTTGCGGGGCTTGCCGATCACTTCCAGCGCGAAGGCGACGTTCTCCGCGACGGTCTTGTTGTTCAGCAGCCGGAAGTCCTGGAACACGCAGCCGATGCGCTGGCGCAGCCGCGGGACGCGGCGCCGCGGCAGCTTGGCGACGTTCCAGTCGGCGACGAAGACCTGACCGCGGGTGGGCACGTCCTCGCGCAGCAGCAGTCGCATGAACGTCGACTTGCCGGACCCGGAGGGCCCGATGAGGAACACGAACTCGCCCTTTTCGATGCCCACCGAGACATCGTCGAGAGCGGGCCTGGTCGACGTCTTGTACGTCTTGGACACGTGCTCAAGGCGGATCACGGGGCGTGAGTTTACCTGCGACCGTTAGGGGGACATCACTCACCCGGACCGGCGGCGGAACCGCCGGTCACCTGCGACTTCGTCGCCGGTCAGGGCATTGGCGCGCGGTGCAGGTCAGGCCACGCTCTGCTGCTGGCGGCGCCAGCGGATGCCGGCCTCCAGGAACCCGTCGATGTCGCCGTCGAGCACCGCGTCGGGGTTGCCGACCTCGTGCTCGGTGCGCAGGTCCTTGACCATCTGGTACGGGTGCAGCACGTAGGACCGCATCTGGTTGCCCCAGCTCGACCCGCTGTCCTTGAGGGCGTCCAGCTCGGCGCGCTCCTCTTCCTTCTTGCGGGCCAGCAGCTTGGACTGGAGCACGCGCATCGCGGCGGCCTTGTTCTGCAGCTGCGACTTCTCGTTCTGGCAGGACACCACGATGCCGGTCGGGATGTGCGTGATGCGCACGGCGGAGTCGGTGGTGTTCACGCTCTGGCCGCCGGGGCCGGAGGAGCGGAAGACGTCGACGCGGATGTCCTTCTCCGGAATGTCGACGTGGTCGGTCTCCTCCACGACCGGCAGCACCTCGACGCCGGCGAAGGAGGTCTGCCGGCGCCCCTGGTTGTCGAACGGCGAGATGCGCACCAGCCGGTGCGTGCCCTGCTCGACGGAGAGCGTGCCGTAGGCGTAGGGGGCGTTGACCCGGAACGTCGCCGACTTCAGTCCGGCCTCTTCGGCGTAGGAGGTGTCGTAGACCTCGGCCGGGTAGGAGTGCCGCTCGGCCCATCGCAGGTACATGCGCATCAGCATCTCGGCGAAGTCGGCCGCGTCGACGCCGCCGGCCTCGGCGCGGATGGTCACCATCGCCTCGCGCGGGTCGTACTCGCCGGAGAGCAGGGTGCGCACCTCGAGGGCTTCGAGGTCCTTCCGGAGGCGGTCCTGCTCGTCGTCGGCCTCGGACAGCCCGGCCGGGTCGCCTTCGTCCTCGCTGAGCTCGTAGAGCACTTCGAGGTCTTCGACGCGCTGCCGCAGTTCGGTGATCTTGCGCAGTTCGGCCTGCCGGTGCACCAGCTGGCTGCTGACCCGCTGCGCGTGCTCGACGTCGTCCCACAGATCCGGCTTGGCGGCCTCGGCCTCGAGCTCGGCGATTTTGGCGCGCAGGGCGTCCAGATCCATCACGCTCTCGATGCCTTCGAGGGTGTTGGACAGTTCCTTGAGCGAGGCAGCGACGTCGGGATTCACAGTGCTCAGCGTACTTCACCGGACACGGGCCGCCCACGAGGACGGCCCGTGTCCGGTCATGAGCGGTTTTGGCCGTTGTGGCGACCGCCACCGCTCAGGACTGTTCTGTCCCGGGTGGTTCAGTCCGGAATCGAGTCCAGCAGCTTGATGATCGCCCGGTTGTAGGACACGGTGAAGTCCGCGGCGGCCTTCTCGTACGGGTCGGTCGCGGCCTTGGCGGCGTTCTTCGCCTCGTCCATCTTCACCGCGTACTGGGCACGGGCCGCCTCGACCAGCCCGGAGCGCTGCTTCGGGGTCAGGGAACCCGAGTAGACCAGGCGGAGAATCAGCGGGCTGCGGACGTTGTCCGGCCCGGGCTCGGTGTTCAGCCACGACTTGAAGGCGCGCTTGCCGGCGGCCGTGATCGCGTACTGCTGGCTGGAGCGCGGACCCTGCTTGCCGAGGCGCAGCAGGCCGGCGTCGGTCAGCGCGGGCAGCTCGCGGTAAACCTGGCTGCGGGTCACGCTGAAGAACCCTCCGAAGCGCTCGGTAGCGGCCGCAACCAGCTGGCCACCGGTCTTCGGACCTTCGTGCAGTAGTCCCAACAGGGCAGCGGATGTCGCATTCAGCTCGGTCACATCTGCCACGGTGCCATGCCACCGCTTCGCTGTCCACAGTGGTCCCCAGTTCTGTCCACAGTGGTTGCAGTGGACTGGTCCAAGTGGACGAACGGTTGCGCCATTGGCGCGCGCTCCGGACGACTGGCGAAGCGGCGGCCTCGGACACGGGGCGCACACGCGGGCGGCCGAGCGTCCGCACACATTGCGACGAGCATTCCCCGGGTTCGCCTGGATGGGGGGTCTTCCTGGCGCAATGAGGTGCTATCACGCTCTGGAGCTGCCCAACTACGACAGGTGACACGCACCCTGCACTTGGCCGACCAGTCGGCGGCCGATGAGGGGCCCGTTCAGGAGGTGCGGAGCGTGCATCGCAGTTGGTTGCGTACCAAGGTCAACGAGAGCAAGACCAGGGTGACCAACAAGGTCACCGAGCAAGCGAAGCGAGCCAAGGCACTGGTGCCCATGCAGAGAGAGGGCGAAGCCGACGCCTGCATCGTCTGCGGCCGAGCGATGCGCCCGACGAACACGGTCCGGGGAGATGGCCGGGTCTGCTCCCCGGCGTGCGCCCGCCAATGGGCCAAAGGCCTCTCATAGGAGAAACGACCCGACCAAAACGGAAAGCCCCCGACCGAAGTCGGGGGCTTTCCGTTCGAATAGTAGCGGGGACAGGATTCGAACCTGCGACCTCTGGGTTATGAGCCCAGCGAGCTACCGAGCTGCTCCACCCCGCGCCGTGTGCGTTTTTCTGTTGTACGGAGTACTTTACACACCCCGAAAAAGCCCCGAACAAGGGGGGTCCCCAAACCCCAAAACCCCCACCCCACCAGCCAAAACCCCAAAAACCCCAGCAGCGCGACAGCGGAGAGCCAGCAGAGGACCAACGACCACCGAACACCCCCAACCGCCGAGCCTCAACGCAACGCAGAGCCCCAACGCAAGAGCCCCAGCCCATGTCTCCACCCCCAGCCCCGCACCAGAACCAAAGGGCTGGTCCGGAATCCAGGCCGGGAACGCTCCCCGAGCAAGGAGCCGACGAAAAGCGACCACCGCACCGTGGGGGCCTACGGGGGCTCGGCCCCCGTATGGGAATTAAGACAACGAAAAAGAAGCCCCCCGACGAAGTCGGAGGGCTTCTGACCATTCGAATGGTAGCGGGGACAGGATTCGAACCTGCGACCTCTGGGTTATGAGCCCAGCGAGCTACCGAGCTGCTCCACCCCGCGTCGTTGTGTCACCAACTTTACGGGGTGATGAACCGTAGTGCAAATCCCCTGGGCTCAGAAGTGACGCACGTCATTTGCACTCGATCGGACGCCGGAAAAACGACGGGCGGGGACCGCCTGCGCGATCCCCGCCCCTGGTTGCCGTTGCCGATCAGCCGCCGGTGCCCTGCGCCTGCTCGAAGCGCTTGATCGCGTCGTCGAGCTGCTGGTAGGCCGAGCCGAGGTCGGCGAAGTTGCCGGACTGCTGGGCCGCGCGGACGTGCTCCAGGGCCGCCCGGATGTCGGTGACCGCCTGGGACAGCTGGGGGCTGCCGGGAGTCTCCGGCGGGGGCTGCTGGTTCTGGCCCGACGGCGGCTGCTGGCCGTTCTGACCCGGGTTCGTGGCCTGCCCGGCACCCGAACCGAACACCTGCTCCAGCGCCCCGGCCAGGGTCTCGGAGAAGCCGACCTTGCCGCCGAAGGACACCAGCACTCGGGCCAGCTGCGGATAGGAGTTCTGCTCGTTGCGCTGGATGTAGATCGGTTCGACGTACAGCAGGCCGCCGGCGACCGGGAGGGTCAGCAGGTTGCCGAAGATCGCGGTCACGTTCGGGTTGTTGAACAGCGTCCGGTTCTCGGTGACCGCCGGGGTCGACTCCATCTGGTTCTGGACCTGGTTCGGGCCCGGTGTCGAGTTGTTGGTCGGCAGCCGCAGCACCGTGAGCTTGCCGTAGTTGTCCTGTTCGGAGGACGCCGACACCCACGCCGCCAGGTTCTCGCGGCGCAGCGCGGTGAGGGCGCTGGTCAGCTGGAACTGCGGCTGGCCCTGCTCACCGACCTGGGCGAGCACGTAGTACGGGGGCTGCTGCCCCTCGGCGTTGGCGGCGCTGCCGCGGCCGGTCGGGTCGGACGGCACCTGCCAGAAGGTCTGGTTCGAGAAGAAGTCGCCCGGGTTGTCGACGTGGTACTGGGTGAGCAGCGTGCGCTGCACCTTGAAGATGTCCTCCGGGTACCGGAAGTGGTCGCGCAGCTCAGGGGTGATCTCGCTGGCTGGCTTGACCACGCCGGGGAAGACGCCTTCCCAGGCCTTGAGCACCGGGTCCTTGTCGTCGACCGAGTAGAGGTCCACGGAGCCGTCGTAGGCGTCGACGGTCGCCTTCACCGAGTTGCGGATGTAGTTGATCTGCTGGTTGGGCTGCCGCTCGACGCCGGTGAGGGTGTCGTTGGTGGCCTCGCCGAGCTCGGTCAGCTCCGCGTACGGGTAGTTGTTCAGCGTGGTGTAGCCGTCGACGATCCACTTGATCTTGCCGCCGACCACGGCCGGGTACGGGTCGCCATCGAGCTTGAGCCACGGCGCGACCTTCTGCACCCGCTCCCGCGGGTTCCGCTCGTAGATGATCTTCGAGTCATCGCCGATCGCGCCGCTGAACAGGAAGTTCCGCTCGCCGTAGTAGGCGGCGAACACCAGGCGCTGGAACAGGTTGCCGACCGGGACACCGCCCGTGCCGGTGTAGGTGTACTGCTGCTGGTCGGTGTCGTACTCGCGGGGCGCCTCGCCCGGGTTGCCACCGACGATCGCGTAGTCGTTGCGGCCCACCAGCTCGCCGTAGTACACGCGCGGCTGCTCGACCGGGATCGCGCCCTGGCCGTTGTTGGCCACGTCGCTGATCTGGAACACCGGGTAGCCGCCCTGGGTGGCGCCTTCCTTGAACGTGGAGTCGACCCGGTCGGCCGGCGCGGCGACGAAACCGTTGCCGTGCGTGTAGACGGTGTGCCGGTTGATCCAGTTCTGCTGGTTCACGGCCAGGCCGTCGGTGTTGATCTCGCGCAACGCCACCAGGTAGTCGCGCAGCTGGCCGTTGGCGTCCCGGTACCGGTCGACGTCCAGCTTGTCGGTGAACCCGTAGAAGTTGTACTGCTGGGTCAGCTGGGTGAACGTCGGGGCCAGCACGTTCGGGTCGAGCAACCGGATGTTCGGGATGGTGCCCTTGTCCGCGGCGACCTCGGCCGGCTGCAGCTGGGTGCGGCCCGGGTAGTCGACGAACTGGACGTTGGGCTCGCCGATGTTGAAGGCCGCCTTCGTCGCCTCGAGGTTGCGCTCGATCGACTGCGCCTCCCGCTCGTTCGCGTTGGGGCGCACCGAGAACTGCTCCATCAGCGCCGGCCACACCGCGCCGACCACCACGCTGGAGAGCACCAGCAGCACCGTGGCCAGGGCCGGGATCTGCAGGTTCTTCAGGAAGATCACCGCGAAGAACGCGATCGCGCAGAACACCGCGATGCACATCAGGATCAGCTTCGCCGGCATCACCGCGTTCAGGTCGGTGTAGCTGGCACCGGTGAACAGCGGGTTGCGCTGCGACAGCAGCAGGTCGTAGCGGTCCAGGAAGTAGTCGACCGCCTTCAACAGCACGAACAGGCCCGCCAGCACGGCCAGCTGGACCCGCGCCGGCATGGACAGCTGCCCGGAGCGGCCGGCCAGCCGGATGCCGCCGAAGATGTAGTGCGTGATCAGCGCGCCGATGAAGGACACGGTGATCGCGATGAACGCCCACGACAGCAGGAAGCGCCAGAACGGCAGCTCGAAGGTGTAGAAGCTGATGTCCTTGCCGAACTCGGGGTCGACCTGCCCGAACGGCACGCTGTTGAGGAACAGCTGGAGGGTCTGCCAGTCGGCCTGCGCGGCGAGCCCGCCGATCACGCCCACCACGATCGGCAGCCCGAGCCCGAAGAGCCGGGAGCGCTCGGTGGCCACGGTGCGGTACCGGGCCAGCGGGTCGTCGGGACCGCTGACCGGCACGAACACCGGCCGGTTGCGGAAGGCCAGCCACAGGTTCAGGGCCAGCACGCCACCGAGGAAGACCGCCGCGGCCACCCCCAGTCCGGCGCGGGACAGCAGCTGGGTGGTGAAGACCTGCCGGTAGTTGACCTCACCGAACCACAGCCAGTCCACGTAGGTGCCCAGCATTCGCGATCCGGCGATCAGGGCGACCAGCACGATGCCGCCGAGGATCAGCAGGATCCGGCTTCTCCGGGACAGTTTCGGCATTCCTACCGGGGGCCGCATGGCCACAACGCACGCTCCTGGTGACGATCAGCAGGCCTGGACGGTACCGGTGGTTCGGCCGCCCTCGTGATGTTCAACTCTACGACCCCTTCGTGAAGTTCCTGGAAGCGGCTTCGCGAACTGGATTAAGCGGACATCTTTCGCAGGTCATCGGATCGGCCGGCGGCGGCCGCCCGGCCCGGCGGTGCGACCATGGCGGCATGCCACCGGAGACCCCCGAGGACCTGGCCGCGGCGCTGCCGTCGGCCGCTCGCGAGATCGAGGAGTTCGTCCACGCCGCGGGCTGGGACCAGCCCAGCCAGGTGTTCGCCCTCGTACCCACCAACCAGCTGCTGGCCGCCGAACCCGGGCTGGCCGACCAGCTCGACCCGGCCGCGGCGCTGACCCCGATCGCGCAGGAAGCGCTGCCCGCCGAAGACCTCGCCGAGGCGTTGAGCGGCATCGCGTGGCCGGAGCAGGTGGCCGGCTGCGCGGTGGTGCAGGAGATCGTGGTGCTGCCGCCGGAGGCGGAGGCCGAGCTGCCCGGCGACAGCGAGCGGGACCGGCAGATCGCCGCCGAACACCCGGACCGCCACGAGGCCCGGCTGGTCGCGGCGGTGCTGCGCGACGGTGGCGAGGCATGCGTGATGCGCCTGCGCGTGTCCGATCCGGAGGCCGGTGGCGAGCTCATCCAGGACCCGTCGCTGGCCCCGAACCTGCTCACCGCGCTCCACGCCACCTTCGCGGACTGACCGGTTCGCGGTGGAGGTCGGCGTGCCGGTCTCCACCGCGAACGCCGCCGCGGATCAGCAGCTGGCGGGGACCTGGCCGCCGCGCAGGGCGTCGAGGGCCTTGGTCGCGTCGTCGAGGTTCGCGATCTTGGCGAGCTGCAGCCCCTCCGGCGCCTGGGTCTTGGCCTCGGCGCAATTGCCGGCCGGAACGAGGAAGGTCGTCGCGCCCGCTTCGCGGGCCTTGACCATCTTGAACGGGATGCCGCCGATCGGGCCCACCTCGCCGGTCGGGCTGATCTCGCCGGTGCCCGCGATGAACTGACCGCCGTTGAGCTCGCCCGGCGTCAGCTTGTCGATGATCGCCAGGGTGAACATCAGCCCCGCGGACGGGCCGCCCACATCGGCCAGGCTGATCTTGATGTCGAAGTTGACGTCCGGCCGCTCGATCGCGGCCACGCCCAGGAAGCCCTGCGGGTCGGTGCCCGGGTTCGGGCCCAGCTGCACGCTCGCGACCTGCTCGGGCTGGTCGGTGTGGCGGAACCGGATCTCCACCCGGTCGCCGGGCTTGGTGCCTACCAGCGCCGCCTTTAACGAGGCCGGATCGGTGACCGGCTTGCCGTTGGCGGCCAGCAGGTGATCGCCGGGCTCCAGGACGCCGTCCGCCGGGCTGCCCTTGACGATCTCGCCGACCAGGACCTTCATCGGGTAGCCGAGGTAGCGCAGGGCCGCGGTCTCGGCGGTGGTCTGCGAATCGCTGAAGGCCTTGGTGTTCTCCTGCTCGATCTCCTGCTCGGATTTGTCCGGCGGGAAGTACAGCTCGCGCGGCGCCAGCGCGTACCGGCCGCTCACCCACAGCCCCAACGCGCCGAACAGGGACAGCTGATCGGTCACCGACACCGTCGTCATGTTCAGGTGCCCGCCGGTCGGGAAGGTCTGCTGCCCGTCGATGCCGATCACGGGGACGTTCCCGTCCATCCCGAGGGTGTCGTAGGTCGGCCCCGGCCCGAGCGCCACGTACGGCACCCGGACGAACGCGCCGAGCAGACCGAAGGCGACTACCAGTACGACACTTGTCAGCAGCGTCCACGTACGGCGGTTCACGAGGTGACAGCGTACGTGTTCGCGTCCAGCGAGCTCCGGACACCTTCTGTGAGGTGGCGAAGGCCGCGTACCGTGGAACTATGACCAACTTGCCGTTCGGGTTCAGCTCGCAGGACCCCGACGATCCCGACAAGGGCGACTCGTCGCAAGGCCGCTCTGAGGGCGGCGCCGGTGGCTCCGGGGACCTTCCCGGTTTCGGCTTCGGCGGCATGCCCGGACCGGGCGGCATGCCGAATTTCGACATCGGCCAGCTCGGCCAGATGTTGACCCAACTCGGCCAGGCGCTCAGCCACTCCGGCAGTGGCGGCTCCGGGCCGGTGAACTACGAGCTCGCCAAGCAACTCGCGGTGCAGCAGCTGCACAACAACCAGCGCACCGAGCGCCCGAGCCAGGACCAGGTCAAGGCGATCGAGGACGCGGTCCGGCTGGCCGAGCTGTGGCTGGACGCCACCACCTCGCTGCCCGCCGGCGTCCGGTCGGTGCAGACCTGGTCGTCGGTGGACTGGGTGGAGAAGACCCTGCCCACCTGGCAACGGCTGTGCGACCCGGTCGCGCAGCGGATGTCCAGCGCCTGGCTGGAGGCGCTGCCGGAGGAGGCGAAGCAGGCCGCGGGCCCGCTGCTGTCGATGCTCGGCCAGATGGGCGGGATGACCTTCGGCTCGCAGCTCGGCAACGGCCTCGCCCAGCTCGGCGGCGAGGTGCTGACCTCCACCGACGTCGGCCTGCCGCTCGCCCCGGCCGGTACCGCGGCGCTGCTGCCCGCGAACATCGAGCGCTTCATCGAGGGCCTGGACCGGCCCATCAGCGAGGCGACCGTGTTCCTCGCCGCCCGCGAGGCCGCGCACCACCGGCTGTTCAGCCACGTCCCGTGGCTCGGCCAGCGGCTGCTGGCGACCGTGGAGGAGTACGCCCGCGGCATCCACATCGACACCTCGGCGCTGGAGGACCTGGCAGGCAAGGTCGATCCGACCAACCCGAGCTCGATGCAGGAGCTGATGGGCTCCGGGATGCTCGAGCCCAAGACCACTCCCGAGCAGCAGGTCGCGCTGAACCGGCTGGAGACGCTGCTCGCGCTGGTCGAGGGCTGGGTCGACGTGGTCGTCGCCGACGCCGTCGGCGACCGGCTGCCGGGCGCCGGCGCGCTGGGCGAAACCGTCCGGCGGCGGCGCGCGACCGGCGGGCCTGCGGAGCAGACCTTCGCCACGCTCATCGGCCTGGAGCTGCGGCCCCGCCGGATGCGGGACGCCGCGAACCTGTGGCGGCTGATGACCGAGCGGCACGGCGTCGAGAGCCGGGACCGGATCTGGGACCACCCCGACCTGCTGCCGGACAGCTCGGACCTGGACGAGCCGCTGGACTTCGCCGACCGCTGGGGCTCGGGCTCCGCGGACCTGGACGACCCGATCGCCGCGATCCGCCGCGCCGAGGCCGACGAGGCGACGAAGTCCGACGACGAGGGCGACGACTCGCCGAAGCGCGACGAGAACTGACCGAGCGCGGACGGGGCACTTCCGGACTCCCGGAGGTGCCCCTCGTCATGTGCGGGCTTCGGCCTCTTCCGCGTCGTCGTCCAGCCCGATGCCGAGCTGGGCGGCCGCGGACACCCCCTCCAGGTAGCCGATGGCCCGCTCGGTCTTCGGGTAGCGGCGCACCCACTTCCAGAAGTCGGCCCCGTGGCCGGGCACCAGCAGGTGCGCGAGCTCGTGCACGAGCACGTAATCGAGCACCCAACCGGGTACATCTCGGAGCCGCTGACTCACCCGAATGGTGGCATCGCTGGGCGTGCAGGAAGCCCACCTCGTGCGCATCGGTGGCACCCACCGAACGCCCTGCGGTTGCGCCCTGCCGTCGAGGTACTTCGCGGACAGCTCGCGGCACCGCTGGAGCAGTGCTTCGTCGGATTCCCGCGCGGGCGAGCGCCGACGCGTCTCGCTGCGTTGCAGGCGGCTGAGCATGTCCGCCACCCAGCGCTTTTCCTCCGCGCGGGTCATCCGCGCCGGGAGAAGCACCACGATCTTGTCACCGTCGCGATAGGCGCTCACCGTCTGTCGGCGGCGCTTGCTGCGGCGCACCTCGACCTGGGGTTCAGCCACGGGAGTGGACCTTAGCGAGTGCTCCCGACAAACGGCCCGCGCTGTGAGCCGGACCTCAGCGCCTACGCATCGTGATCCCCTTAGGGATTACTCCATTAAGTCGAACATGCGATGCTCGTAATGCATGCATGTCGAATGGCCCACATGTACCGTTCCCCCAGCCGCCCGGAGGTGGGCAGAAGAGCCAGCAACGACGCTGGATCACGACATGAAGGAGGGGAGCCGTGGCCGAGACGTACAACGGCTACTGCGTGAAGTGCCGGGAGAAGCGCGACTTTTCCGGTGAGGTCTCGGAGACCAACGGTCGCCGAATGGCGAAGGGCACCTGCCCGGTCTGCGGCACCAAGATGACCCGCATCCTCGGCAAGGCGTGACCGGGCACGGGTGGGCCGCCGCTCGGGCCGCCCACCCGCCCGCATCTCCGACGCATCGCTCCGGCGTTCGACATCGCACCCGCCGCGCCGGAGCGTAGGGGGATACATCCGTGCTCAGCTCGGCCCGGAGGGCTGACGAGCAGGCTTGTTCGCCCTTGTCCGGCGGAACCGCGAATGCGACCGGTGGCGCAACCCTGACGTCCAACACGTCGATCACACCCCAAGGCGCCGCAGGGAACCTCTAGCATGTGACTGGGTTTCTCGATTTCGAAAACGTCTTCGGACATCGAGAGGGTTTTCCTGCGCGCACCAAGGAGAATTCGTGGCCGACATTCCCCGCCGGGCGGCACACCGCACCGCGAAGCTCGCCAGCCTGCCGCTCGGTGTCGCCGGACGCCTGGCCGCCGGGTGGGGGAAGCGGCTCACCGGGCAGAATCCGGCAGAGATCAGCGCCGAGGTGTCGGCCAAGACCGCGGAGCAGGTGTTCGCGGTCCTAGGCCAGCTCAAGGGCGGCGCGATGAAGTTCGGCCAGGCGCTGAGCGTGTTCGAGGCCGCCGTGCCGGACGAGATGGCCGGCCCGTACCGCGAGGCGCTGACGAAGCTGCAATCCGCCGCGCCGCCGATGCCCGCGAGCAGCGTGCACCGGGTGCTCACCGAGCAGCTGGGCTCCGCCTGGCGGAAGCGGTTCGCCGAGTTCGACGACGTCCCCGCCGCGGCGGCGAGCATCGGGCAGGTGCACCGGGCGACCTGGCACGACGGCCGCGAGGTCGCGGTCAAGGTCCAGTACCCGGGCGCGGACGAGGCGCTGCGCTCAGACCTGCGCCAGCTGATCCGCTTCTCCCGCCTCTTCCAGTCGCTGGCCCCCGGCGCCGAGGTCAAGCCGCTGCTCGCGGAACTCCAGGACCGGATGGTCGAGGAGCTCGACTACCGCACCGAGGCCGACAACCAGCGGGCTTTCGCCAAGGCGTTCCGGGACGACGATGCCGTCCTGATTCCGGCTGTGATCGCCAGCGCCCCGAAGGTGGTCGTCACGGAGTGGGTGACGGGCAAGGCGTACGCCCAGATCATCGCCGACGGGGAACAGGAGGAGCGCGACGCGGCGGGGCGGCTGCTCGCCGAGTTCCACTACTCCGCACCCGCCCGGGCCGGCCTGCTGCACGCCGACCCGCATCCCGGCAACTTCATGCTGATGCCGGACGGCAGGCTCTGCGTGATCGACTTCGGCGCGGTCTCCCGGCTGCCCGACGGCGTGCCCGCGACGTTCGGCCGCATGGTCCGGCTCGCCCTGGAGGACAAGTCCGCCGAGCTGCTGGAATTGCTGCGCGCGGAGCGGTTCGTGCAGGGCGACCGGGAGATCCAGGCCGAGGACGTGCTGGCCTACCTGGCGCCGTTCGTGGACCCGGTCCGCGCGCCGACGTTCCACTTCACCCGGCGCTGGTTGCAGCGCCAGGCCGAGCGGGTCGGCGACCTGCGCAGCCCGGACTTCCGGACGGGGCGGTCGCTGAACCTCCCGCCGGACTACCTGCTGATCCACCGGGTCACGCTGGGTGCCACCGGGATCCTCTGCCAGCTCGACGCCGAGGTCGGCGCCCGCGACATCATCGCCCGGTGGCAGCCGGGCTTCTCCGACTGATCGCCCACCGGCGGCCCGCGGCCCGGATGGGCCTCAGCTCGCCGGCCGGGTGCCGAGGTGGACCGTGTTCGCCGTCAGGTAGTACACGTCGTCGCGGTTTCCGGCGTAGTGCTCGCCGGATTCGTCGAGCAGCTCGTCCAGCGCCGCCAGGTCTTGCGGCCCGACGCGGTTCTCCGCGTCCCTGCGGAGGAACTGCAACCGGCGGAGCACCGCCTGCAGGGCGACTCCGGACACCGGAGCCGGGCGGTCCACGAGGTAGCTCCACGACCGCACGTCGGCCAGGCCCGCCTCGGACAGTGCCTTGCCCCACCCCATCGGCATCCGGACCGTGCCGGTCATCTCCGCCCGCATCTGCCGGAACCAGTCCTGGCGGGCGGCGGTCAACCGGGCTTCCAGCCCCGGCTCGGCGAGGCCGACGTCCGGCGGCAGCACCTTCGTTTCGAGCCCGAACTCGACGATCGCCAGCCGCCCGCCCGGGCGTACCAGGTTCGCCAATCGGCGCACGCCGGCCAGCTGGTCGGGCAGGTGGTGCACGACGAACGCCGCGACGACCACGTCGGCCTGCGCGGAAGCCCCCGCCTTCTCGATGGCCTCCGCGAGCGAGTCGTCGGCGGCGTCCGCCTGGACGGCGTGGACCTCGACCCGGTCGGAGACCTGCTTGACGCGGGCTTCCGCCGCCGCGAGCAGTTGCGGCGCCGTGTCCACGACGGTCAGCGCTCCGCCGGCATCCGCCAGCTCCGCCGCGAACGCCGCCGCCGTTCCGCCCGCTCCGGCACCGACCTCGATCACGGTGCGATCGGTCGGGCGCAGCAGCTTCGCGGCGAGTTCGGCGATCTCCGGCGCGTTCAGCTCATCGCCGTCCCGGAGCCGCTGCAGGTGCTCGTCCCAGTCGATGTTGTCGTGCGAGTGTCCAGCCACGAGGCATCACGATACGGGCAATGCCCCGGCCGGTGCTCTGTGTTGTCAAGGTGCGCGAGCGCTCGAGCGCATCGAGTCTCGTCCTGCGCAAGGGATTCCGGTCGCCGGGGCCGCGGACTTCCCGACCGGCGGACGCGGCCGGGAAGCCCGCATGGGACGGCCCCTGGAATCTGTTGCGGTGCAAGGTGGTTCAGCACCGCCATCGAGTACTACCGAGCCGATCCCGGGCGGCTCACGGACATCGGGACGCCTGCTGCGCGCGGCGACCGGCGTAGTCGGCGAGCCAGCGCCACCAGCGACCGGCCGTGATCTCCCGGGCCAACCGATGTCGGTGCGCTTCGTCGATCAGCTCGTTACTTCGTATCCGGGACAGGTCCTCGGGCATGAACATCCTTACCTCGCTCTTGATCCGGTTTCCGGTGATGGGGTCGATGGTTCGGTGGTACGTCATGCCGCTCGCTCCTGACCTCGCCGTGCGGGCCGGCCCGCGGCCGGGGTGTCTGCGGGCAGCGGGTGCTTGCGCGGACGGCCGCGCGGACGCTTGCGGGCGACCACCGCGCCGCGCTCGAAGATCTCGCCACCCCAGACGCCCCACGGCTCGCCGCGGGACAGCGCGCCGGCCAGGCACTCGGCCTTGATCGGGCAGTCGGCGCACAGCGACTTGGCCTGGTCCAGCTCCCGCGGGTTCTCGGCGAACCACAGGTCGGGGTCCTGGCGGCAGGGCAGTCGGCTTTCGAGCGTCGCGGGGCTGCCGAACAGGCCGGCCACGGTGTCCTCGTCTGCCAGCAAGCCCTCGCTCGAGCTGGATATCGGCACACTCGCGGTCAACATGAAACTTCCTCCAGTAGTCGATCGACGGCAGGTTGTGAATGAAGGAAAAACGGGAACGACAAGAAGGCCGCGGACCCGTTGCGGGTCCGCGGCCTTCGAGAAGCCTGAGAGACGTTCCTAGATCAGTGGATCGAGGAATCGCCTACGAACGGACCGGCATGGGTCGACAACGGTCTGCGGAACCGCACGGAACCAACGCGGCTTGAACTCACGACCATTGCCAGCTTCGTACTCGGCAGCAGCTGGGATTGGCGCGAAAGTGCCGCGGGACAGCGCGATGGCCCCGGCCATGAGGTGGCGCGGGGTGCTCGACATCAGAATCGTGGACACCAAGGCCACCTCCCTTCGGGGTTCAGGGCCGTGGTTTCTTCCAACCACGGCTCGCGCTCTTGCAGATTATTGGCACCACCGTGCCGGTCGCAACGTATTTTTCGAAGAATCCGCTCGATCGTCTGAAAAACCCGTACGACCAGGCATTTCAGCGCATGTCGCGGCGGTCACCCTGGGTCAGCGCGAGCACGTCGGAGCCGAACTTCTGCAGCTTCGAGGCCCCGATCCCGGAGATGCCGACCAACGCGGTCTCGTCCAGCGGCCGCTGCTCGGCGATCGCGGTCAGCGTCGCGTCGGTGAACACCACGTACGCGGGCACCTTCAGCTGCCGGGCCCGCTCGCTGCGCCACGCCTTCAACTGCGACAGCAGATCTTCGTCCACATCAGACGGGCAGTCCGCGCAGCGACCGAGCTTGATGTCCATCGTGCCCGTCAGGACGACGTTGCAGATGCGGCAATGCGGCTTCGCGGCCTTCGCGGGTCGTGACAGCAGCTCGCGCTGCTTGACCTTGTTGGGCAGCGCCGCCGGATGTTCGTCCGGCACCAGGCTGTACAGGAAGCGGCTGCGCCGGCGGTAGCGGCGGCCACCGGCGCGTGCCAGCGCCCACGACAGGGAGAGGTGCTCGCGGGCGCGGGTGACCCCGACGTAGAGCAGGCGGCGTTCCTCCTCGACGGCCGCGTCGGTGTCGGCGTGCATGATCGGCAGGGTTCCCTCGACCAGACCCACCAGGAACACCGCGTCCCATTCGAGGCCCTTCGCCGCGTGCAGCGAGGCCAGGGTGACGCCCTCGACGGTCGGCGGATGCTGGGACTCGGCACGCGCGTCGAGCTCCGCGACGTAGCGCGCCAGCCCGGCGTCGGGCTCCGCGGCGGCCAACTCCTCTGCGAGCTCCACCAGCGCGATCAGCGACTCCCACCGCTCGCGCGCGGCACCACCGGCAGGAGGCTCGTCGGTCAGGCCGACTTCGCGGAGCACGGAACGGACGGTCGCGGGCAGGTCCTCCTCATCGGCGCCGTGCGCGATCGCGGTGCGCAGCGTGGCCATCGCCTGCCGCACCTCCGCCCGCGCGAAGAACCGTTCGCCACCGCGCACCTGGTAGGGGATCTCGGCGTCGGACAGCGCCTTCTCGTAGACCTCCGACTGCGCGTTGACCCGGAACAGCACCGCGATCTCCGACAGCGCGATGCCTCGCTTGGCCAGCTGAGCGATCTTGCGCGCGATCGCCTCGGCCTCGTCGGTCTCGTCGTCGTACTCGGCGAAATCCGGCCGGGGACCGTCCGGGCGTTGTCCGACCAGCTTCAGCCGGGTGCCTGCCGGCCGTTCCCGCGCCGCGCCGATTACCTGGTTGGCCAGGCCCACCACCTGCGGCGTCGACCGGTAGTCCCGCTCCAGGCGCACCACGGTCGCCTCCGGGTACTTGCGCGGGAAGCCGATCAGCCACTTCGGCGACGCGCCGGCGAACGAGTAGATCGTCTGGTTCGCGTCGCCCACCACCGTGAGGTCGTCGCGGTTGCCCACCCACGAGTCGAGCACCCGCTGCTGCAGCGGGTTGACGTCCTGGTACTCGTCCACGACGAACGACCGGTACCGGCCGCGGAACTCCTCGGCGATCTCCGGCTGGTCCTCCAGGATCGCCGCGATGTGCAGCAACAGGTCGTCGAAGTCCAGCATCTGCGCCCTGTTCTTGACCTGCTCGTAGGTCGCGAAGGCCTTGCTGAGCTGCTCCGGCAGGACCGGCACCTCCCGACCGGCGGCGGCCGCGGCGGCCGGGTACTGCTCGGGACCGATCAGCGACGACTTGGCCCACTCGATCTCGCCTGCCAGGTCCCGGACGTCCTCCCGCTCGGTGGACATCCCGAGCTTGTTCGCCGCCTGCATGACCAGCCGGAACTTGTTGTCCGCCAGCTGCCACATCTGCGTCTCGTGCACCCGCGGCCAGAAGTAGCGCAGCTGCCGGAAGGCCGCTGCGTGGAAGGTCTGCGCCTGCACGCCGGCCGCGCCGAGCGCGCGCAGCCGGGTGCGCATCTCCCCCGCCGCCCGGGCTGTGAAGGTCACCGCGAGCACCTGCTGCGGCGCGACGAGGCCGCGCTGCACGAGGTAGGCGATGCGATGGGTGATCGTGCGCGTCTTCCCGGTGCCCGCGCCCGCCAGGACGCACACGGGGCCGCGTGGTGCGACGACCGCCTGCCGCTGCTCCGGATCCAAACCTTCCAGGAGTCGCGGCTGCTCGGTCATGCCCGGCATCTTCGCAGACCTGCTCCCCCGTTCGGGGCCACACCCCGGCACCCGCAACCGCGTGTCGGGCGTGATCCGCCGGGGAGAACCGGGCCCGCAACCATGCTGAACTGCGGCGAAAGGCTGCTCAAAAGGACGTGCGGAGCCGGCCGGGAAGGCCCCGGCCGGCTCCTCGCGTCAGTCCTGCCAGGTGGCCCAGCCCTTGATCATGCGGTAGGCGATCGACACGCCCGGCGGCAGGCGCAGGCCGTCGACCGCTGCGCCCTCGGACTCCAGGGCCGCCCGAACCGTGTCGCGGTGCACCCAGCGGGCGTCCTCGATCTCCCCGTCCGCCGGGGTAAGCGGCGCCGACGGGTCCGCGATCGCGGCGAAGCCCAGCATCAGCGACCGCGGGAACGGCCACGGCTGGCTGCCGAGGTAGCGGACGTCCGAGACCTCCACTCCGACCTCCTCCGCGATCTCGCGCGAGACGCAGGCCTCCAGCGACTCACCGGCCTCGACGAAACCGGCGAGCACCGAGTACCGCTCCGGCGGCCAGATCGGCTGGCGGGCCAGCAGGACGCGGTCCGCGCCGTCGTGCACCAGGCAGATGACAGCCGGATCGGTGCGCGGGTACTCCTCGCGGTCGCAGCCCGTGCAACGCCGGGCCCACCCCGCGCGGACCCGCGTCGTCGCCGCGCCGCACACCGCGCAGTAGCGGGCGTTGTCATGCCAGCCGAGGAGGCCGACAGCGGTGGTGAACAGCCCGGCGTCGGTGTCGTTGAGCAGACCGCCGCCGGTGCGCAGGTCCCGCCAGTCGTCCTGGGCTCCGTCGTGCTCGCTGCGCAACGCCCAGTAGCTGATCTCGTCCTCGACGCCGAGCAGGACGGCGTTGGGGACCGGGCCTGCACCGAAGTCCGTCGCGGGATGCACCACGAGCCGCGAATCCTGGCCGATCCGGGTGCGCCCCTTGGCGTCCAC
Source organism: Saccharopolyspora sp. NPDC045839 (assembly GCF_056431645.1). NCBI lineage: Bacteria > Bacillati > Actinomycetota > Actinomycetes > Pseudonocardiales > Pseudonocardiaceae > Saccharopolyspora > Saccharopolyspora sp. NPDC045839. The sequence goes on along the minus strand of NZ_JBWKKH010000009.1, from coordinate 135,658 downwards.
CAGCACGACCCGTCCGGTCGCCCACAGCTGGGCGCCGCCGTCCGGGGCGTCCCGCAGCGTCTCCCTGCGGTCCACTGTGGACCTGGAGAGCAGGGGCGCGGAATCCAGCTGGAAACCCGCCCCCGCCAACACCTCGGTAGTCATCTGCCCGCCTCACCATCTAACCGAGTCATGGCAGCACCACTCCCCCGAGCAGCCGCAGCTGGTCGGCGAGCTTGTCCGCGTCGCCGACGACCACTCCGGTGAAGGACGTGGGCGCGAACAACCGGGCCGCCTCGGCCACCTGCTCGACGGTGACCGCCCGCAACCGCTCGGGGTGCGCGACCAGCCAATCCTGCGCCAGCCCCGCCGTGGCCAGCGCGGCGAGTGTGGACGCCATCCCGGCCTGCGAAGCGGTGGAGGTGAGCAGGCTGCCGATGGCGTACTGCCGGGCAGACTCCACCTCCGACTCGGTCGGCGGCACCAGCGCCAGCCTCGCCAGCTCGTACCGGGTCTCCAGCAGCGCGGCCGCGGTGACCTCGCTGGCGGTGTCGGCGTCGACGAGGACCGTGCCGTTGCCCCGGGTGAACTCGAACGACGAGTGCGCGCCGTAGGTGTAGCCCTTGTCCTCGCGGATGTTCTCCACCAACCGCGAGGAGAAGTAGCCGCCGAAGACCAGGTTCGCGACCTGCAGCGCCGGGTACTGCGGGTCCGTGCGCGGCAGCGCCTGCGCGGAGAAGCGCAGCTGCGACTGCACCGCGCCGGGCCGGTGCACCAGCCGCACGTCACCACCGTGGACCACGGGCAACGACGGGAGTTCGCGCGCGCTGTCCTCGGACTGCCAGTCCGCCAGGTTGCGCGCGACGGCCGCCACCGCCTGATCCGGGTCGATGTCGCCGACCAGCACCAGCACCGAGCCGCGCGGCAGCACCGACTCGCGGTGCAAGGCCCGGACCTCCTCGGCGGTGACCTCGGCGACGTCCTCGGCCGCCGGCACCTCGCGGACGAACGGGTGGTCGCCGTAGCGGTGTCGCTGCAGCTCCTCGCGGGCGATCACCCGCGGCTGCGATCGCGCGACGGCGATCCGCTCGACCAGCCGGGCGCGCTCCCCCTCGACCTCCTCGTCGCGGTACACCGCGCCGGTCAGCGCGTCGGCGAGCACGTCGAGCAGGGTGTCCAGCCCGGTGGCCAGCGCGTCACCGGTGATGCTGAGCCGCTCCGGGTCGACGACCGAGCTCAGGTCGGCGCCCACCGCGGCCAGGTCGGTGTCCACCTGCACCCGGTTGCGGCGCTCCGTGCCGGTCAGCAGCGTCTCGGCCAGCAGCTCGGCGCGGGCCGGGTGCTTCTGGTCCTCGCCGGCGAACGGGATCCGCAGGCGCAGTTCGACCATCGGGACCACGCCGTGCCGGGCGGCGATCACCCGCAGGCCGTTGTCCAGCACGGTGTCCACGACGGCCGGTGCGCGGCCGGTGCGGGGCTCGCCGAGCGGCGGCAGCGGGCGCGGGCCGAGCTCGGTGCGGCCGATCTCCTCGGCGCTGCGGTGCGTTGCGCGGGTCATGCCGCACCTCCTGTCGCGTTCTCGTCACCTGCGGGTTCGATCTCCAGCACCGCTCGCGCGTCCGACCGCAACGCCTTCGCAGCCGCCGCGACGTCCTCCGTGCGGACCTCGCCGATCCGCTTCGGCAGCTCGGAGATCAGCTCCGCGCGGCCGTGCAGCAACTCGGCGCTGCCCAGGTCGAGGGTCCGGGTGACCACCCGGTCGTGCCCCCGGTACAGGCTGGCGGCCCAGCGCGCCGTGACGCGGGACAGCTCGTCCTCGGTGGGGCCGTCGGCGGCCAGCTTCTCCAGCTCCTCGTCGACCGCTCCGATCACCCGGTCGAGGCCGACCTCCGGCGTGTGGATCGCGGTCACGGTGAAGGTGTCCGGATCGCGGGCGTCCAGCGGGGAGCCCATCAGACCGCAGCCGGCGTGCACGTCCACCACCAGCGAGTCCTGGTAGACCAGGCGCTGCTGCAGGCGGGCGGCGTCGCCGTCGGACAAGATCGCCGCGAGCACCACGTTCGCCAGGTAGGCGTCGAGCTCGCCGACCGGGTCGGGCAGGCGGTAGCCCAGCGCGACGGCGGGCAGCGGCGCGTGCGGGTCGGTGTGCTTGCCGCGCAGCTCGCCCGACGGGAACGGCTCGCCGAACGACGGCCGCGGCGCGACGTCGCGCGCCGGCACGTCGCCGAAGTGCTTGTTGATCAGATCGATGGTGTGCTCGACGTCGAGGTCTCCGCTGACGGTCAGCACCGCGTTGCCCGGCGCGTAGTACGTGTCGAAGAACGCGGCGCAGTCCTCGACGGTCGCCTGTTCCAGGTCGGTGAAGTCGCCGTAGCCGTTGTGGGCGTTGGCGAAGGTCGAGTACAGCACCGGCGGCAGCAAGATCCACGGGAAGCCGCCGTAGGGGCGGTTGAGGACGTTGAGGCGGATCTCCTCCTTGACCACGTCCACCTGGTTGCGCAGGTTCTCCTCGGTGATCTTCGGCGCCCGCATCCGGTCCGCTTCGAGGAACAACGCCCGCTCCAGGGCCGCCGACGGCAGCACCTGGTAGTAGTCGGTGTAGTCCTGGTGCGTCGAACCGTTGAAGGTGCCGCCGGAGCCCTGCACGTGCCGGAAGTGCGCGAGCTTCTCCAAGCTCTCGCTGCCTTGGAACATCAAATGCTCGAAGAGGTGGGCGAAACCGGTGCGCCCTTCCGGTTCCGAGCGGAAGCCCACGTCGTAGTGCACGCTGACACCGACCACAGGGGCCTGGCCCGACGACGCTTGGCCCGCCGCCGAGTCCGGTGCCAACACCACGCGCAGCCCATTGGGCAAAGTAACGCGATGTAGCTGGGGTTCGACCATGCCATGCAGCCTACGTGCGGACTGTCAAGCCGTGGGCGCCCCCTTCGCCACTCTTCGGCGTGTCGTGATCACCCGGCGTAGGTGGCGAAATCCCGGCGCGCAGCATCCAGCAGCGGTCGAGCGGTCCCCGCCTGTTCGGGCGCGGTCAGCGGACCTGGGCGATGAGGGAATCGATCTCGGCGCCGATCGTGCGCGCGTCGGCCGGCAGGATCGCGAAGACCTGCCCGCCGGAGCTGCCGCGCTCGACCCGGTTCAGGTAGCGGCCGTCCGGCTCGTTGTCGAACCAGGACACCACCTGGGAACGCTTCCGGCGGCCGTACTGGTCGCGCGTGCTCGCCGAGATCTGGCCGATGCGCGCGTGCGGCGCCTTCCCGATCGCCTCGTAGAGCGCGACCTGCTGGTCGCCGCTGCTGCCGCGGTTCGGGGTGGCCGACTGCATCATGCTGCTCTGGTCGAAGTCGTCGGGCGGAGCCTGCTGCACCAGCGAGCTCTGCGGGACGCGAACCGGCCCCTGACCGCCCGGCTTGGTGGGCGGCAACGTGGCCAGCAGGACCTGCGGCAGCGGGGCTTTCTCGTGAACCTCGACGGTCAGCATGCCGCCGCGCTGCGGATCCTCGCTCGGCGTCTGCACGCCGAGCACGACCCGGTTGCCTTCGGTGAACACCGCGAGCGCCCGCCAGCAGTGATCGGAGCCGACCTGCGGGAACCACAGCGAGTCGACCCACAAGAACGGGTTGGCCAGCGTCTTGAGCGCGGCGACCAGCGGCGGCGCGACCTCGTCGTTGATCACGACGCCGGCGGCGGCCATCCGGTCCAGCTCACCGATCGCGATCTGGCTGAACTGATCGGCGGTGTAACCGAAAGAACGGCTGCTCAACGGCAGGGTCAAGCCGTCGATCTTCAAGTACTTGAGCACGATGTCCAAGTGCACCGGCTGAAGCTGCCACCGCCCCAACACGCCCACTGTCGTTTCTCCCCTTGTGAATTCGCCCGCTGCAAACGTGACCGACCGGTGGTGCCGAGCCCGGCACCACCGGTCAGCACCGGATCATTCGCCGAGCACCGGCGGGGCGGTCTTCGGCATGTCGTTCATCCAGATGTCGTCCTGCTCCTCGAGCCAGGACGGACGCTCGTGCTCCTGGTCCTCGCTGCCCTGGCCGCGCTGACCGGCACCACCCATGCCGCCCATCGCGCCTCGTCCGGCACCGGCACCTCGAGCACCTGCTCCACCGGCCGCACCCGCGCCGGCACCGGCCCCGGCGCCGAGTCCACCGACACCGGCCCGGCCACCAGCGGCCATGCCACCGGCGCCTGCACCACCGGCACCCATGCCGCCGACCATGCCGACACCGCCCGCGCCGCCGCCGGGGAGACCACCACCGGCGCCACCGCCGGGGAGCCCGGTTCCGCCACCGCCGGGAAGGCCGGGCTGACCGGCCCACTGGCTGCCGGTTCCGGACGGCGTGGTGTAGCCGCCACCGGGGATACCGCTACCGATGCCACCGGAGTCGTATCCACTGCCGATCCCGCCGCCGGGGATGCCACCGCCGGGGATCCCGGTTCCACTGCCGGGGATCTTGCCGGGCCCACCGCCCGGCATCCCGCCGCCGGGCCCACCACCGGGACCACCGCCGCCCGGGCCACCGCCCCAGTCCGTGGGCGGCGGCGGGGGCACCGGCGGAGGCTCCTTGGTGTTGCCGTCGGGGCCCTTGTACTGCGGCATCTTGGCGTCGACCTGGGTGAGCGTGGGGCTGTAGACGCGCGCCATCGTCTCCTGCGCGGCCTTCTCAGCCTCCTCCTGCTCTTCCATCTGGCTGAGCGCGTTGATGCCACCGCCGGCGACCCCGAACGGAATCGAAGCGGAAGCGGCCTCACCCCAGCTGAAGCCCTGGGGCTTCTCGACCATCTTGCTGGCCTGACCGGCGGCCTCACCCGCGGCGTGCAGGTTGTTCCCGGTCATCTCGAAGGCATCGGCACTGGCCTTCATCCAGTCGGAAGCAGGCTTGCCGACCTCACGAGCGTTGCCCGCGGCCTCGCCTTCCCAACCCCCGTCAACGATCTTGGCCAGGTCCGTGGCGTAGTTGTTCCCGCGCTCGCGCAGGCCAGTGGCGAGCTTCTTCCACGCCTCGGCGACCTCACCGACCTTGCCCTGGTCGATCGACTCCTGGTTGGTCTTGTAGATCTGCCCATGGCTGAAGCCAGACCAGTTGAGGCACTGCGTGATCGCCGGCGAGTCGTAGCTGTTGACGTTGAGGCCGGAGTTCTGCTGCGCCAGCTGGCTCTGCTGCTGCTGGGCAACGCGGTTGGCCTCTTCGCCGTGCTTCTTGCGCTCCTCTTCCGCAGCGCTCTCCCAGCCGAAGACCCGGGAACCCGCGTTGTCGAGGGTACTGAGAAGTCCCATCACTCCCCCTGCCTGATCACTTCGGAAGTCTCGACGAGATCTGCTCAGCGACCTTCCGGGACTCGCCGCACGCATCGACGGAGTCCCGATCCTCACCTGTCACAGTGACGGTGATCGTGCCCTGAGCGGCGTCAAGGAACGTCGAGCAGATTCCTTGTCCTTGAGAACCCGTCGTGACACCGGTCGCCGCTTTCCGGCCACTGATCTCGAAGGGCGTGATTTCAGCGAAATTGCCCTGCGCTGTGTACTTGTCGAACGTCGTGTCCGGAACCTTGTAAAGCGTGAGGTCCATCTTCGTACCCTTGTAGTTGCACCCCGGCTCGGACTTCAGGGTGTTGTCCGGCTCGCCCGGACCTGCAACTCCTGCGGCTGAGAGGTCGCCAGGCGTGAAGAAGTTGCAGACATCAAAGCTCTCAAGCCCCGGAGCCGCTGCAGCGGAGGTCGTTGGCTCGCCATCACCCGTTCGACCCGGCGATCCGCCAGAACAAGCGGTAAGGCTGAGAAGCGCGACTCCGGCTGCCGTGACGACAACGGTTCGGGAGAGAGTGCTCACTGAATACCTCGCTGGAAGTCCGCGGAGATCTGCTCGTCGGTTGCACGGTAGTCCTTCGCCGCAGCTCGAAACGCGTCCGCCTGCTTCTGGATCTCATCCATGAGCTGCCGGATCAAAGCGGCCGCACCGGCGCTGCCATCGGCTGCCTTGTCAACGAACCGCTGGGCCAGCTGCTGACCGTCCGGATAGTTCCCAAGGCCCTGCAGACGGGTCATCTGGTCAGTCTGCCGCAGCAACTTCTGCAGCTCGTCCTTCTCCTCGTCGCAGCGCTTGGCAGCTTTTTCGGCCACCTCTGGGTCTAGCGACAGCTTGCCCGCGCCGACCTGCTGGTTGATCCACTGCGTCTGGCCGCTGATCGCCTTCAGCCCTTCTTTGGCTGCGGCGAACCCACTTGCGTCTGCGCTTGTCATCCCAGACCCCTCTGGACTCTGCGATCTCCCCCGGAAACGATGAACACTCTAACCTGACGCAGGGGCGTCCGTAACGGTTCCCGACAAACCTGACGCAGCTCCGGCATCACTCGTTCAACCGCAGGTCACGGGGTTGTCACGATCCGGCACCGAGCGATTGCAGACAGCGATCGCACGAAGCATTCAGGCCGAGCCCGGAACCGCATGCGACTTTCGACCTGTTGATCATTCCGGCAGCCGCGAAGCCGATGGGCCGACGATCTTCTCTGCTTCGCCACACGCATCGACCGAGTCGGCGAGGCGCCCGGAGACCCCATAGATCACGACTCCGCCTCCAGCGTCGACAAGCACGTTGCAACCGCCCGTGCTCCCGCCGCCAGGAACGTTCGCCACGGCGGCAGAACGCCCGCCGATCGTCTTCTTGTCGTGCCGCTCCCAGTTTCCGCCCTTTTCAAAGGACGTCACGGTCTGGTCCACGTTCTTCTGGAAAGTGAGCGACATCTGCTGGCCCGGCCAACGACACCCCGGCTCGAAGCTCACCGGCGAGAACTCCTTGCCTTGCGTCAGCAGGCCCCACGAACTCAGCTCCGCAGCGCAGCACACCGGAAGCCGGCGAGGCTTGACCGTCGCGCGGGTCGTGGCCGCCGGCGAGCGGGCGTGGTGTGCCGAGTACGTCGGTCGGCACAGGTTACGCGAGTGAGTTAGCGCTTGACGGTTTCGTTCAGCTTCTCCACCAGTACCGGGAAGTTTTGCCGGAAGTTCTGGAGGTTGGGGGTTTCGTTCGGGGTTCCGTACCAGTAGAGGCTCTGGGTTCCGTCTGCTCCCGGGTTCAGTTCCGCGAACTCCGCTAGCCAGCGGTCCGTTTCTTCCAGGACCACCGCGTACGGCAGCGATCGGGAGAACACCGTCTCGCGGTCCTGCTCCGGCAGGGACTCCGCCGCGGCCTCGTGCAGGTAGCCGCGCAGGCCTCTCACCTGCACCACGAGCGCGCTGCCTCGTCGCGTTCGCGCCGGCATCAGGCGTGCGCTGAACATCATCGCGATGCCGCCGATCAGCACGGCGATCCCCAGCAGTGCTGCTGAGGTCGTCAGCGCCAGTACCGCCGTCAGCGCCGCTCCGCCGATGATCACGCCGAGGCCCGTCCACCAGAAGCGGTTCCGGTCGGCGTCCGGGCGTCGCGCGAACCACTCCTTCTCCACGACCTCCGCGTACAGCGCCGCGCGGACCTCGCTCGCGTCGAGGTCTCGCAATTGGGACAGCCGCACCTCTTGCGCCTGCCCCACGAGGAGGTCGTAGACCGCTCGCTCGAACGGCCGCAGCGAGTCGTCGGCCGGGTTCAGCCGGACGATTCGCCAGTCCTGGCCGGGGAGTTCCTCGATCCACAGGTAGTTGCGGACCGCCAGGTCGATGATCGTCGCCGTCACGTCGACCGGGTCCACCCGCTCGTCGATGACCGTGCCGATCTGGCCCGGCAGCACGCCGTCCGGGGACGCGAACGCGACCGCACCTTGGGAATCGGTCATCAGCACCTCGACCTGGCCCACGTCCGCCGCGAACGCGTGCACGTCCCGGCCGCGGGCGAACCAGACGAGACCGAGGCCGCCGATCAGCAGCAGGCCGATCGCGGCCAGGCCGGCCGCCGTCGCCGGCGTCAGCGAGAACGCCCGCGCCAGGCTGAAGTACTGCTCGGTCACGGCGTTCGCCGGCACCGTGCCCGCCGGGACCTTGAACGTGAGGTCCATCCGGTCACCGGGCTGCAGGCCGTAGGTCACCGCGTGCATCGACTGGGTGTGGGTGATCTCGAACTGGGCGCAGCGGTTCGCGCTGCCCAACGGGCCCGCCAAGCACATGATCTCCTGCGGCACCTTCGGCGACAGCAGCGACACCTCGACGCGGTCCACCGGCACGTTCCAGCCACCGGACACCTGCCAGCGGACGTCCTGCCGGTCACCGGCGTCGGCCACGGCACCGCGAACCGAGTACGTCAGCGTCGAAACCCCGGGCTGCAGCGTCAGATGCAGCTTGTCGGCCTCGGCCTGGATCGCGCCGCCACCGTCGACTAATGCGTCGGAGACCGTGAAGACCCGGTCCGCCCCAGGCCCCGCGGACTGCCGCAGCGGCATCGTGCGCTCGACTTGTTGACCTGCGGGAACGTTGATCCGCTCGGTGACCGAGACCAGGCCGTCGCGCTGCAGCTTGAGATTCACGCTGCTGGAAACCGTGCCGGGCAGCGCATCCACCGGTTGCTCCTGCGCCGCCGCCGTGCTCGGTGCGCCCAACAGCAGTCCGGTCAGGGCGACCACCAGCCCCCGTTTGGTCAACACGGCCCGAACGATAGTCGCCCGTGGCTAAGCTCTGGTCCGCAACGGTGCGATTGATGGTGAGGAAGTCGGGGGGAAATGACTGCTCGGTGGCGGCCAGCCGAACCTGGACCAACAGTCCACATTCGACACTCCGCGAGGAAGACCGCATGACGCAGCCGCCCCCGCCACCACGCGGCCCGCAGCCACCCCGCCAGCCCTGGCCACCGCAGGGCCCGCGCGGCGGGCAACAGCGTCCGGCTCCCCGGCCGCCACAAGGTCCGAGTCCCCAACCGCCACATGGTCGGGGTCCCCGGCCGCCACAAGGCCCGGTCCCCCGGCCGCAGCCGCCGCAACGCCGTCCCCCGCTACCTCCGCCCGGCACGCAACCCCTGCGCCCGCAGCAGGGAGTGCCGATCTTCGACCAGCCGACCCGCCGGATCGCACCACCGCCGGCCGCGCGCCCGTTGCCGCCGCAGACGACCGTGCGGTTGGCACCGCAACGCCCGCCGCAGCCGGTGCCGCACATGCGGCCGCCGCAGCGCAAGAGCAACACCGGTGTCATCGTCGCGCTGGTGCTGGTCGGCGTGGCCCTGCTCGGCGTCGGCACCGTCGGCGCGATGGCCGCCTCGATCACCTCGAGCCGGGCTTCGGACTACAGCAGCACCAGCAGCCGCTCGACGGCGACGAATTCCAGCGAGACCGAGACCTCCACCGGCACGACGACCAGCAGCAGCGAGGAATCCGAGACGTCCACGTCGACCAGCGGCAACGACGACGAGGTCAAACCGGTCTCGGCGCTGGGCGACCACCCGCTCAACATCCCGGGCAACGGCGCGATGAACACCTCGTGCAACCTGCCCCGCTTCAGCACGGACGTCACCTCGCAGGACCGCTTCTACCAGGCCGCGCTGCCCTGCCTGATGGAGGCGTGGGCCCCGGCGCTGGAGAACGCCGACCTGCCGGTCCGGACGCCCACCGTGATCACCACCGGGGACAACATCGAAACGCCCTGCGGGACGCGGCGGTGGAACCAGACCGCGATGTACTGCCCCGGCAACCACACGATCTACATGACCGCGCGCTACTACGCCCAGGTCGAGCAGCGCACCAACGCCGGCGTGTACCTCGGCCAGTTCGCGCACGAGTTCGGCCACGCGCTGCAGGGCATGACCGGGATCAACAGCGCCTACGGCGACGCGTCCTACGACGCGGGCGGCAGCTCCACGTCGGCCGGGCTGGAACTGACCCGGCGCTCCGAGCTGCAGGCGACCTGCTTCGAGGGCATGACGCTGGCGGCGTTGCAGAACGGCGGTGTCAGCAACGACTTCATCTTCCCCGCGCTGGAGGACTCCTCCGATCGCGGCGACGAGCACACCAACGTGCGCGACCACGGCAGCACGTCGACCAACGCCGCTTGGGTGGAGCAGGGGTTCCGGAAGAACCGGATCACGGAGTGCAACACCTGGCTGGCGGCGGCCTCCGACGTCGACTGACGGGGCTCAGTACCGGCGGAGCATCAGCCCGTAGCCGCCGCCGGCGACCGCGGCGAGGGTCAGCAGGATCCAGTTGGCGCGCTGCACCTGGCCTTTCAGCTCGGAGTCGGTCGATCGCGCCGGGCGGACCACGAAGTCCTCGCCCGGGTCGGCGGGCACCTGCACCGGCAGCTGCTGGCCGGGGGCGTGGCCGCAGCCGTCGAACGGCGCTCGCCGCACCACGCCGTCGATCCGGACCTCGACTAGGTCTCGCGCCGACGCGGCGCCGCACGGGCGCGACTCGATGACCGTCGCCGTCGCCGACCGCACCGCCTGCCCGGCCTCCGTCACCAACGGCCACAGCGTCACCGCCGCCACCGCGACCCCGAGCGTTCCGAGGACAAGCAGGATCGGCGCCACCGACGCCGAACCTCGTTGCCTTCCCACGACACCGATATTGGCAGAAAGCCGCACGGTGCCGACCGTCACTCGGGGCAATCGCGGGATCACGCCCGGTTCGCCGGGTTCGGTGCCGCGTCGGGCCCGGCGATTTCGCGCGAAATCGCCGGGTCGCTAGGCGTCCGCGGGTGTCACCTTCTTGACGTAGAGCAGCCGGTCACCGGCCTCGATCGCGTCGGCTTCCGGGGCGTCCACCCGGTAGAGCTGTCCGTCGCGCACCACGCCGAGCACGATGTCCGGGAGGTGCCGCGGCGAGCCGCCGACCTCCTGCGGTTCGACCTCCCGCTCGGCGATCGCCAGGCCCACGTCCGGCGTCAGCAGGTCCTCGAACATCTCCACCACCGACGGCGTCGAGGTCGCCATGCCCAGCAGGCGGCCCGCCGTCTCGCTGGAAACCACCACCGAGTCCGCGCCGGACTGGCGCAGCAGGTGCACGTTCTCGGCCTCCCGCACCGCCGCGACTATCTGCGCCTTCGGCGCGAGCTCCCGCGCGGTCAGGGTGACCAGCACGGCCGTGTCGTCGCGGGCCGGGGCGACCACGATGGCCCGCGCCCGCGGCACGCCCGCCACGCGCAGCACGTCCGAGCGGGTGCCCGAGCCGTTGACGGTGACCAGGCCTTGCGCGGACGCGGTTTCCAGCGATCGCTGGTCGGTGTCGACGACCACGATGCGCCCGGGCTCCGCGCCGTCGCCGAGCAGTGCGGTGACCGCCGAACGGCCCTTGGTTCCGTATCCGATGACGACCACGTGGTCGCGCACCCTGGACCTCCAGCGTTGGATCTTGAAAGCCTGCCGAGAGCGCTCGGTGAGCACTTCCAGTGTGGTACCGACCAGCACGATCAGGAACAGCACCCGCAGCGGCGTGATGACCAGCACGTTCACCAGCCTGGCCTGCGAGGTGACCGGGGTGATGTCGCCGTAGCCGGTGGTGGACAGCGACACCGTCGCGTAGTAGACGGCGTCCAGCAGGTCCAGCTCGCCGCCCGCGGAATCCCGGTAGCCGTCCCGGCCGAAGTACACGATGAGCACCGTGGCGGTCAGCGCGAGCATCGCGCCGATGATCCGGCGGATGATGGAGCGGACCGGGCTGATCGTGCTGCCCGGCATCCGGATCACGCCCACCAGCGCGTGGTCGGGCCGGCTGGTCAGCTCCTCCTCGTCGGTGCGGCCACCGATGAAGGGGTGCGCCAGCCGCTTGGGACTGCGCCGCGTCATGACCCGTGCCCTCCGGCTCCTGCCACGCGACTCGGAAGCGCGTTCTCACCACTCACGGCGCAGAACAGTAACCCTTGACCGCACGCCGGGTGCGATCCGGCACCGGCAGTTCGGCGACGAGTTCTCCTGCAGGCCGGAAGACCTGGTCTGGACTTCACGGTGCCGCGGCTTACCATGCAGCGGTGCAGCAGCTTCAGCACGCGGCGCGCGCCCTGGGATGGGACGGCCAGCTGATCACGGACGTCGAGGTCCTCGGTGCGCGGTTCGCCGCCGTGGCGCGGATCAGGCGCGACGTCCACGAGTGGCGCAGTCTTCACGGCTGGGGGCCGGAGCTCAACCCGGCCTGGTTCCGGTCCTGGTCCGAGCCCTGCACGCACGACCAGGTGCCGGTGGCCGCGGTCGATCTACTCGGGCTGCTGGTGCCGGTGTCCCGCGCCCGCCATGCGCTGCGGGCGTGCGGGACGTTGCTGACGTTGGCGCCGTGCGCAGTCGTGCTGCCCCAGGGCTCCAAGTACAAGCCGTTGCGGATGCTGGAGCTGGACTACTACGGCGTGGGCGTGGTCAACGCCGGTTTCGAGGGCCCGGCCGAGCTGGTGGTCACGCCGGAGGACCGGACCGCGGAGTTCGGTTCGTCGATGTTCGGCCGTTGGCTGCTGGAGGTCCTCTACTCGCGGCTCCTCGAACTCCCCCAGCTCACCGAGAACGCCTGAGCGCAGACGTCAGGCAAGCGGCGGTAGCCGCTTTCTCCTCTCACCATGCCAACGGCGCCGCCGCGGGCTCTCAGACGCCTCCTCCGCACGGGGACTCCGCTAGCCCCTAAGGCGCCAGCCCGGATCGGGTGAAGCCGGCGTTTTCGCGCGAAAACGGCGCTCCGCACGCGTGGCGGGCGCCGGTTTCGCGCGAAAACGGCACCGGAACCACTCCTACGTGGCGGCCCTCGGCCAAATGCCGCGAACCTACGCCAGGACGTATTCGTGCCAGTTGAGCTGCTGCGGGTTCCAGCGCATGCCGCGGCCTTCCTTCAGGGCGCGCAGGGCCTGCATCGTGTGCGGCCAGCGGCGGATCACGTTCGCCAGCGCGACCGGCGTCATCAAGTCGGCCGAGCGCCGGTGGTCGCCCGGGCCCAGCAGCGCGATGCCACCGGGTGTGGAGATGATGTCGGTCAGCGGCGCCTGGCCGGACAGGGCGGCCTGCTCGACGCTGAGGATGCTGTGCGGCTGCAGTTCGCTCGGCCAGCTGTTGCGGTCGATGTCGGCGGCGACCGGCTGGTCGCAGCTGCCGCACTCGCACTTGAACTCGCTGGCCCAGCCGTGCTGCTTCCACGACCACACCGCAGCACCACCGGTGTCCAAATCGGACAGTGCGGCGACGTGCGGCCAGGCCCCGACGACGGCGCTGAGCATCGTCTTCTTCGACGGCCGCGGGTTGCGGCCCGGGCCGTCGAAGGACCAGGTGCCTTCGTCGTTCCGGTGCACCCGCACCAGCGGGGCGCGCATCGCCAGGACGTCGGCGTCGACGTTCACTTCGGATTCCGGTGGCGTGTTGAGCTTCCAGTCCGTGTTCATCGCGGGCATAGTCATCCGCCGCGAACCGCGATCTCAAGCTCCGCCACCCGAACGTGTACTGATCCGGGCGCCGGGCGCGACCCCGGTGACGCCGACATCTCCGCAGGTCAGTGCACGTGAGCATTTTGGGCTGCTATAGCGACACAAAGTGCGCACGGGCCCTGACCAGGCCGAACGGTCACTGCGCCGAGGGCACCGAGGTGATGAGGTTCCGGAGGCCGTTGGCGTCGAGGAGGTCGGCGGGGCGGAGCGTGTAGTCGTGGCGGACGTAGTGGAACGCCGCGCGGACCTTCGACAGCGGCGTGCCGGAGAGCTCCGCCCAGGCCAGCCGGTACGCCGCGAGCTGCACCGACAGCGCCGGGATCTGGTCGCCGCCCGGCACCGCGCCGGTCTTCCAGTCCAGCACCGTCCAGCCGCCGTCGGCGTCGGCGAACACCGCGTCCATCCGGCCGCGCAGCACCACGCCCTCGACCTGGGTCTCGAAGGGCACCTCGACGCGGTGCGGCGTGCGGTCGGCCCAGGAGCCGGCCAGGAACGCCTGCTGCAGGTCGGCGAGCTCCTCGTGCACCGGCGCGGATTCGTCGGCGGCGCCGGGCAGTTCGTCGAAGTCCAGCAGCGCGGTCGAGGTGAACCGGTGCTCCAGCCAGGCGTGGAACGCGGTGCCCCGGCGGGTCATCGGGTTCGGCGGGAACGGCAGCGGGCGGCGCAGCCGCCGGGCTAGGGTGTCGGAATCCTTGGCGAGTTCGACGAGTTGGCTCACCGACAGGTGGTCCGGCAGCCGCACCTGCTCCCGCCGCTGTGCGGCCGCGGCGCGCTCGGCCAGCAGCACGTCGACGTCCCGCGCCCAGCCGTCCTCGTCGTCCTCCGGCTCTGAATCATCCGCAGTGGACATCGCGGCCCGCACGAGCTCCGCGCCTTCGGCCACCGCGACGCGGCGCGGCCCCAGCGGATCGACCGGCCACTCCGCGCAGCGCACGGCGTCGGCGAGCGGGTTCGTCGCGCCCTCATCGGGTTCCGGCGTCCACAGGTCGACGACCCCGGCCCCGGCCTCGCCCAGCACCTCGGCCAGCTGCCGCAGGAAGTCCGACGGCCCCTTCGGCCGGTCGCCGTTCTCGCCCCACCAGTGCCCGGACAGCAGCAACGTCCGCTCCGAACGCGTCACCGCGACGTAGAGCAGCCGCCGCTCCTCGGCGAGCCGGCGCTCCTCGAACTCCTCGTCGTGGATGCCGAGCGCCTCGGTGACCTCCTTGCGGTCCAGCCCGAACAGCCGCTCGACGTCCAGCCGGGGCAGGTCCTGGGCATCGCCGCGGAGTTCGGCGGGCAGTTCGGTGGCCGACCGCAGCCACGACGAGGACTTCCGCTTGCCGGGGAAGACGTCGTTTACCAGGTGCGGCACGGCGACGACCTGCCACTCCAGGCCCTTGGCGGCGTGCACGGTGAGCACCTGGACCCGGTCCTCGGCGACTTCGACCTCGCCGGGTTCCAGGCCGTCCTCGGCTCGTTCGGCCGCTTCCAGGTAGTCCAGCAGCGCGTGCAGCGTGGCCGACGGGCTAGCGGTCGCGAAATCGGTGACGGCGTCGGCGAACGCGTCGAGGTGGATGCGGCCCGCGCCGACGGGTCGCGCCATGCTCTCGATGTCCAGCAACAGCGTCCGCTCGACGTCGGCGACGAGCTCCGGCAACGGCTGGTCCAGGCGGCGCCGCAACGCGGCGAGTTCGCCGCCCAGGCGCCGGATGCGCCGGTAGCCGTCGCCGGAGTAGGGCTTCGCGGCACCGGGATCGTCGAGCGCGTCGACGAGGCCGGCCTGCTCGGCGTTCTCACCCGGCAACGCCGCGGTGACCACAGCGGACGGGTCGGAGGATTCGGGCTCCCCGAACGCCTGCGTCCCGAGCTCCCTCGCGCGGTCCCACAGCGCTGCGATATCGGCCGCTCCCAGGCGCCAGCGCGAGCCGGTGAGCAGCCGCATCGCGGCCGTCCCGGCGAGCGGGTCGACCAGCAGCCGCAGGGCGCTCACGAGGTCGCGGACCTCGGGCTCGTCGAGCAGCCCGCCGAGCCCGACGACCTCGACCGGCAGGCCGCGTTCCCGCAGCGCCGCCGCGATGTCGGACATGTCGGCGCGGCGTCTCACCAGCACCGCAGCGGTCGGCGGCCGGCCCGTTTCGTCCAGCGCCGCCTGCCACTGCGCGGTGACCTGGTCGGCGACCCAGTCGCGTTCGGCCCGCACGTGTTCGCTCAGCGCCAACCGGATGTCGCCGGGATCGGCGCCGTCCCTGGCGCGCAGTTCGTCGACTTCCAGCCCGGTCTTGCGCAGCGGTTCCGAGACCGCGTTGGCGACGTGCAGGACCTCTGCCGGGTTGCGGAAGCTCGTCAGCAGCCCGTACCGGTGCGCCGGGGCCTTGCGGCCGTCGTCGATGCGCGGGAAGTCGGTGGTGAAGCGCGGGAGGTTCGCCGCGCTCGCGCCGCGCCAGCCGTAGATGGCCTGCGCCGGGTCGCCGACGGCCGTGACCGGCAACGGGCGGTCACGGCCGAACAGCGAGCGCAGCAGCACCCGTTGTGCGTGGCCGGTGTCCTGGTACTCGTCCAGCAGGACGGCGCCGTAGCGGGCGCGTTCCCCGTCGACGACTTCGGGATGCTCGGCGGCGAGCAGTGCGGCCAGCGACATCTGGTCGGCGAAGTCCATCGCGCCTTCGCGCCGCTTGCGCTGCGCGTACTCCTCGACCAGCGGCAGCATCGCCACCCGCAAGCGTTGCGCGGCAACGACTTTCACCAGGTCCTGCGGCAGGTTCGCGCGCTGGCCCTTGGCGCGCGGCGCGTTCTCCACCGCGTGGCAGACCTTCTCGGCGTGCGCCCGCAGGTCGTCCGGGCGCACCAGGTGCTCGGCGAGCTCACCGGCCAGCGAAAGCAGGTAGCCGGTGACCGTGGACGGGACCTTGTCGGTGTCGATGTCCTCGGTCCAGGTCGCGACCACGCTGTGCGCGAGCTGCCAGGACGCGGTCTCGGTCAGCAGCCGCGCGCCCGGCTCGACCGGCACCCGCAGGCCGTGCTCGCCGACGAGCCGCCCCGCGTAGGCGTGGTAGGTCAGCACCGTGGGCTCTTCGGTGAGCACCGTGGAGCGCAGCTGCCCGCCCGGATCGACCTCGTCGAGCAGTCCCGATCCGGCGAGCCGGCGCAGCCGGGCGCGCACCCGGTCGGCGAGCTGCCGCGCGGCCTTGCGGGTGAACGTCAGGCCGAGGACGCGTTCCGGCGTAACCAGCCGGTTGGCGACCAGCCACACCACGCGGGCGGCCATCGTCTCGGTCTTCCCCGCGCCCGCACCCGCCACGACCAGTGCCGGTTCGGCGGGCGCAGCGATCACCGCGGCCTGCTCCGGGGTCGGCGGGTGCAACCCGAGCGCCTGCGCGATCCGATGTGGACTGATGGCCGCGGGCCCCGGCTGGTTCGCGGGTGGCCGGCCGTTCATGCGCGGCCCCCGTAGAAGCAGTACCCGATCACTGCGCGACCTGTCTTCCGGCCGGGTGGACGGGACAGCAGGTGCGCGCCGGGCACCGCGCGCAGTCGGAGTTCTCGCTGGCCACGTAGGCCGGCCCCAGGCTGGACGCGGCGGCGTTGTGCACCACGTCGAGCCACACCTCGATCCGCTCGGCGTCCAGGGCCGGCTGGGCGCGTTCGGTGGCCGCGCCCTTCCGGTCGGCCTTCGCGACGTACAGCAGCCGCGCCCCGCCGGGCCCGTCGTTGTCCCCGAACGCGCCCAGCGCGGCGGCCAGCTGGTACACCGCCAGCTGCGGGTGTTCCTCGGCATCGCCCTTGCTGACCGGCGTCTTCCCGGTCTTGACGTCGACCACCACGGGGCGGCCGCCGGCATCGACCTCCAGCCGGTCCACGCGGCCGCGCAACCGCAGCCACGGCCCGCTCTCCCGGCCCGGGACCGTCACGTCCAGGTCCTTCTCCACGCCGATCTGGGTGAGCTCGGCCCGCGATTCCACCAGCCACGTCACGAACGCGTCGAGCATCTTCTCCACGCGCGTGCGCTCCTTGCGAGAGAACCACGGTGCGCCGGCGTCCACGGATTCCCAGGCGTCGTCCAGGGCTTTGTGCAGCTGCGCGGTGTCCGCGCCGTCCGCCGCGGCCTGCACGAGCGCGTGCACGAGGGTGCCGGTGACGGCGGCGAGCTCGGCGGTGTCCTGGCCGCCGTGCCGCTCGACCAGCCAGCGCAGCGGGCACTTGGCCAGGATCTCCACAGTGGACGGTGACACCTTGACCGGATCGTCGCCGGTCACCAGCGGCTCCGCGGTGGAGCTCTCCGGCAGCCCGTACCAGGCGTCCGGGCTGGCGCCCGGCACCCCGGCGTTGGCCAGCCGCGCGAGCTGCGCCGCCGCCCGCTGCCGCCGCGCCGGCTCCGCTTCCGCGTCGCACACCACCCGGCGCAGCTCGCCGACGAGGTCGCCGAGCGCCAAGCCGCGCTCCGGGCGGGCGATCGGTCGCTCCACCGCGTCCGGGTCGCTGACCACGCCCTCCAGCTCGTCGAGGAACCGCGACGGCTGCTCGTCTTCGCCGCGCACGGCGCTGACCAGCAGGTTCCGCCGCGCCCGGCTCGCCGCCACCAGCAGCAGCCGCCGTTCCTCGGCCAGCAGCGGGGCTGTCGCCGACACCCGCTCGGCGTCCACTCCGGACAGCACGTCGACCAGCCGCTCCACGCCGAGCAGCGAGCCGCGCAGCCGCAGGTCGGGCCAAATCCCTTCCTGCACACCGGGAATCGCCACGACCTCCCACTCCCGGCCGCTCGCGGCGTGCGCGGTCAGCACCGACACCGCGTTGTCCCGGGGCGCGGTCGGCGCCAGCGAGCTGCCCGCGATCTGCTGGCTGGTCAGGTAATCCGCGAAACCGGCGACGTCCGCGCCCGGCAGCCGGTCGACGAACTGGGCGGCAGCGTCGAACAACGACACCACGGCGTCGAGGTCGCGATCGGCCTGCGCGCCGGCCGCGCCGTGCCGCTCGGCCTGCGCCACCCACCGCTTCTCCAGGCCGCTGGCCTTCCACACTCGCCACAACGTGTCCTCGACGGTGTGCCCGGCGGCGACGGAGTCGGCCGCGGTGCGCAGCAGTCCCGCGAGGCGGCGGGCCGGTGCCGCGGCGGAGTCTTCGAGCGCGGCGAGCCGGTCGTCGTCCTGCAGCACCTCCACCAGCAGCTCACCGCTGGCCCGGCTACCTCCGGCGGCGAGCTCCAGGCGGCGGAGCCCGCGACGCAGCCGCCGCAGCGCGAGCGGGTCGGCGCCGCCGAGCGGCGAGGCGAGCAGCTCAGCGGCAGCGTCCGGGTCGAGCGCCTGGGGGCGCGCAGCGCAGCGCAGCAGCGTCAGCAGCGGGCGGACCGCGGTGCGCTGCGCCAGCGGCAGGTCGTCGATCGGCAGCGCGATCGGCACGCCGGCCGCCAGCAAGGCGCGGCGCAGCACCGGGAGCGACAGGCCGGTCGAGCGGACCACGACGGCCATGTCCGACCAGGCGATCTCGTCGAGCAGGTGCGCCCGGCGGAGCTGGTCGGCCACCCACGCGGCCTCCTGGGCCTCCGTGGCCAGCAACCGCACCTGGACCGAACCGCTGCGACCGTTCTCGGGCTCCACGAGTTCGCGCTGCGGGCCCGCGCCGGGCAGCCGCGCGGCCAGCCGCTGCACGGCCTCCCGGACGGCCTTGGACATCCGGTGGTCGACGGTGAGCACCTCGGTGTTCGTGCCGTCCGGGTCGGCGTCCAGCAGGCAGCGCGGATCGGCGCCCCGGAAGGAGTACACCGCCTGGTCCGGGTCTCCGGCCAGCACGAACTCGACGGCCGTGTCGCCGAGCCGCCGGGTCAGCCAGTACTGCTGCGGGTCGAGGTGCTGCGCGTCGTCGACGAGGACGTAGCGCACGCGGTCCTGCTCGGCCGCCAGCAGCCCGGGATCGGTGTCGAACGCCAGCAGCGCCGAGCCGACCAGCTCCGCGGCGTCCAGCGCGGGAGCCTGCGCGCCGCCCGCTCCGCGCAGCAGCGTGACCTGCTCGTACTGCCGGGCGAACCGGCCGGCGGCGATCCACTCGGGACGGTTGTGCCGCCGGCCGAGGTTCACCAGCCGCTCGGGGCCCACGCCGCGCTCGGCGGCCCGCAGCAGCAGATCGCGCAGTTCCTCGGCGAACCCGGGAACGGTCAGCGCCGGGCGCAGCGTCTCGGGCCAGTCCCGGGCGCCGCCCTCGACGTCCCCGGCCAGCAGGTCGCGCACCAGCGCGTCCTGGTCCGGGCCGTTGAGCAGCTGCGGGGGCGGTAGCTGCTCGCGCACGGCCTGCAGCCGCAGCACCGCGAATGCGTACGAGTGGACGGTCCGCACCAGCGGTTCGGGCGCGGTCCGCAGGTCGTCCGTGGAACCGGTTAGCAGCCGGGTGATCTCGGTGCGCATCCAGGCCGCCGCGCGCCGGCTGCCGGTCAGCACCAGGACGTTCTCCGGCGACACCCCGCGGTCGCGGATGCGCTCGGCGGCGAGCTGCGCGATCAGCGTGCTCTTGCCGGTCCCGGGCCCGCCCAGGATCCGCAGGAGGCCGTCGCGGTGCGCCAGCGCCCGCTGCCCGGCGGTGTCCCAGACCGTCCGCCGCCGAGCGGGTTCGGCTCGGCGCACGAGTACGGGCGCGGTCGGGGATGGCACGCATCGATGGAATCACGCGCCGACGACAAGGTCGCGCAGGGCTCGCTGGTAGGCGCAGCTCAACGAGGAATTAACAGAACCTTTTGGTGGTATGAACCAATTTCGCCCTCTGGCAGTGTGCTGATCGTCACAGCGCCTCCCCGGCTGTGACCTGCGAAAGCGCGCCCCGAGCGCGATCAACTCCCCCGAAGGAGGAACCGTGAGCAAAGTCCGCAAAGCCCTGCTCGGCTGCGCCGCGGTCGCCGGTGCTCTGACCATCGGCGCGGCGCCCGCACTCAGCGCGGAGACCTCGGCCCCGGCCTCGACCAGCGCAGCGGCACCGGTCGCCGCATCGCCCTACCTCTACATGGGCTGGGGCAACCCGCCCAAGCCCAGCGAGGTGATGAGCGCTACCGGGATCAAGGACTTCACCTTGGCCTTCATCCTCTCCGACGGCGGCTGCAACCCGGCCTGGGACGGCAACCGCCCGCTCGACGCCGACAAGGCCGTCATCGACGAGATCCGGGCCGCCGGCGGCGACGTCGTCCCGTCCATCGGCGGCTGGGCCGGCAACAAGCTCGGCGAGTTCTGCCAGGACGCCCAGTCGCTGGCCGGCGCCTACCAGAAGGTGATCGACGCCTTCGGGCTCAAGGCCATCGACGTCGACATCGAGGCCAGCGAGTTCGAGACCCCGGCCGTGCAGGACCGGGTGCTGGAGGCGCTGAAGATCGTCAAGGAGACCAACCCCGGCGTGCAGACGGTGGTCACCTTCCCGACGCTGGCCAGCGGCCCGAACGACGTGGGCAAGCGAATGATCGGCAAGGCCAACGAGATCGGCGCGAACGTCGACGTGTGGACGCAGATGCCGTTCAACTTCGGCGGTTCGGACATGGCGGCCGACACGATCCAGTCCACCGAGGGCCTGAAGGAGGTGCTCAAGAGCACCTTCGGCTACAGCGACGCGGAGGCCTACGCGCACGCGGGCATCTCGTCGATGAACGGCAAGACCGACGTCGGCGAGACCGTCGACCAGGCCGCGTTCCAGAAGATGGCCGACTACGCCAAGGAGAAGGGCCTCGGCCGCTTCACCTTCTGGGCGCTCAACCGGGACCGCCCGTGCAACGGCGGCGGGCCCTCGGACTCCTGCGGCGGCATCGACCAGCAGCCGTGGGACTTCACCAAGATCGTCGCCGGCTTCCAGGGCTGATACCGGAGCTGAGGCACCGTTCTCGCTGATCAGGTCTCGTGAGCGTTTTGGAGTGCTCTAGCGCTCCAAAGCGCTCACGAGCATCTACCAGCGGAAACGGTGCCTCAGCGCGTTCGGTGTGCGGGTGTTCCGCGGCAGTGCGCTTGGAGTACCTTCTGGCTCGTGGACGAGGAGACCGTGGAGCAGGTGCGGGCCGTGGTGGCGTCGATCCCGCCCGGATCGGTGCTGTCCTACGGAGACGTCGCCGAACTCGCCGGCCTCCGCTCGGCGCGCCTGGTGGGCCGCATCCTCGCCGAGGACGGCGGCGACCTGCCGTGGCACCGCGTCCTGCGCTCCAACGGCACGGTCGCCGACCACCTGCGCCGCCGGCAGCTGGAACTCCTGCGGGCCGAAGGCGTCCTCGCCGACGGAGCCCGCATCGACATGCGCCGATACCGCTGGGGCGCCTGACGAATCCAGCCGGCCTCTCGCGATTCCGGAGCCGGCAACCGCCCGCCCACCGAGACGGCCCCTGTGGATGGTCAGCGCGCGGCGCGCCTCGGGAGTTCGTCCGCGACGAGCCGCACCAGCGATGCGGTGCGGGCGCGGTCCGGCATCGCGTACGGCAGGCCCGCCGCGTCGATCGGCGCCGCCGTGACCGGACCGACGCAGGCGACGAACACCTTGTCGCGCAACGCTTCCCGGAACTCCTCGCCGTGCCCGGTGCGGTCCGCGCGGGCCAGCAGGTTGGTGGCGGCCGGCGCGCTGGTGAACGGCAGCGCATCCACCTCGCCCCGCAGCACCGCGTCGATCAACCGGTCCAATGCGGGCAGGTCCACCGGATCCGTCCACCGGTAGACGGTCACCGGCACGACCTCCGCCCCTGCCGCCTGCAACGCTTCGCGGAACCGCAGCATCGGATCGCCGTGCACCTGGAGCACGACCCGCTTCCCGGCGAGATCGCGCGCCAGCAGGTGCTCCAAGACCTCCGCGGACTCCTCCGACGGCGATGTCCAGGACTCGACCAACCCGGCACCGCGCACCGCGCCGCGACCCTTCGCACCCCGCGCCAGGACCTCGGCCGAACGCAGGTGCGCCAGCAGCCGGTCACCGATGCCGGTGTGCTGCGCCGCCTCGATCCAGCCCCGGAACCCGACACCGGTGACCGCCACCGCGTAGTCGACCGGCGCCGCGAGGACTTCCTCGGTCGCCACGGTCAGCTCGCCGTCCTCGGGCAGCGGCACCGTGTGCATCGCCGCCCCGAAGAGCACGCGAGCACCGCGGCGGCTGAACAACGACCCGATCTCGGCGGCCTTGCGTTCCGCCGTCACGCCGACGGTGAAGCCGCTCAACACTCCCTGCACCGCCCAATCGTCACACAACCCCGGCGCCGGGCAGGGCAACCGGTCAGAGGACTTCGAGGACCATCTGGGAAGCGCGTTCCAGGCCCGTCAGGGTCTGCGACGACGAGCGCGGGTGCAGCGCGTGCACCGAGAGCCGGAACAGCAGGGCCCGCAGCAGGGCCTGCGGCCACTCCGAAAGGTGCGACCAGCGCTCCACGATGGCCGGATCGGCCCCGCCCCACGCCAGGGCGTCGATCACCGCCACCGCCGCGGCCCACTCGGCGGGCCGCCAGTACGGGTTGAAGTCGATGATGCCGGGCGCCACGTCCTCGGCGAACAGCACGTTGCCGAACAGGTCGCCGTGCACCACCTGCGGGCGGAGGTCGACCTCCCGCCGCGACCCGGCGAGCACGTCGTAGAGCCGACCGCCCTTCTCCTGCGGCAGCACGTACTCCTCTTCGCCCCAGGCCATCCGGTCGGCCAGCGCGTAGATGTCCTGCCGCGCCTGCAAGAACCGCGGCCGGGCCAGGAACCGGCTCGCCGAGTGCAGCCGCAGCGACATGGCCACGACGTCGTCGTGCCGCGGCTCGGCCTGGCCTTCGAGGTTCCGGCTGGCCGACCAGCCGGACACCACCCAGCGACCGTCGGTGGAGCGCACCGGGCGGGATACCCGCACGTCGTCGGGTTCCAGCAGGTCCAGCGTCTGCGCCACCCAAGCGGCCTCGGCGGTGTTGGCGGCCGGCTTGAGCACTATCTCGCCGCACCGCCAGGCGACCGCGCCGTCCAGCGGCTCGGGTTCTTCGACGCGCGCGCCGAAGGCCGCGCGCACGTGCGGCGGTGGCGGCTCCGGCGTATGGGTCACGGGCGAGACGCTACCTAAGTGATCGCGATTTCCGTAGCAGGCTCTCCGCGCGCCGCATCCGATCCCGCGATTTCGCGACTACCGTGGTGTCTTTTCGGACGACGAACCCGCCCCGCACCTCGGTGCGGAGCGGGTTCGGGGTTCGACCTAGTACGTCGGCAGGCTCGGGTCGACCTGGTTGGCCCAGCCGAGCACACCGCCGCCGACGTGCACCGCGTCGGAGAATCCCGCCTTGTGCAGCGCCGCCAGCGCCTCCGCCGAACGCCCGCCGGACTTGCAGTGCAGGACGATCTTGCGGTCCTGCGGCAGCTCGGACAGCGCCTCGCCGGAGAGGATGCGGTCCTTCGGGATCAGCTTCGAGCCCTCGATCTTGACGATCTCGTACTCGTGCGGCTCCCGGACGTCGATCAGCTCGAACTTCTCGCCCCGGTCGAACATGTCCTTGAGCTCGCGCGGGGTGATCGTGCTGTTCACCGCCGCCTGCTGGGCGTCGCCGGAGAGCACGCCGCAGAACGCCTCGTAGTCGATCAGCTCGGTGATCGGCGTGGCGTTCGGGTCCTTGCGGATCTTGACCGTGCGGTAGCTCATCTCCAGCGCGTCGTAGATCATCAGGCGGCCCAGCAGGGTCTCGCCGATGCCGGTGATCAGCTTGATGGCCTCGTTGACCATGATCGAGCCGATCGACGCGCACAGCACGCCCAGCACGCCGCCCTCGGCGCAGGACGGCACCATGCCGGGCGGCGGCGGCTCGGGGTACAGGTCGCGGTAGTTCGGGCCGCGCTCCGCCCAGAAGACGCTGGCCTGGCCCTCGAAGCGGAAGATCGACCCCCACACGTACGGCTTGCCGAGCAGCACCGCGGCGTCGTTAACCAGGTAGCGGGTGGCGAAGTTGTCCGTGCCGTCCAGGATCAGGTCGTAGTCGCGGAAGATGTCGAGCGCGTTCTCCGACGTCAGGTGCGTCTGGTGCAGGTTCACCTTGACGAACGGGTTGATCTCGGCGATCGAGTCGCGGGCCGATTCCGCCTTGGGCCGCCCGAGGTCGGACTGCCCGTGGATGACCTGGCGGTGCAGGTTCGACTCGTCGACCTCGTCGAACTCCACGATGCCGAGCGTGCCGACCCCGGCCGCGGCCAGGTACAGCAGCGCCGGGCTGCCGAGTCCGCCGGCGCCGACCACCAGCACCTTGGCGTTCTTCAGCCGCTTCTGCCCGTCCATCCCCACGTCCGGGATGATCAGGTGGCGGCTGTAGCGCGCGACCTCTTCCTTGGTCAGCTCCGACGCCGGTTCGACCAGCGGCGGCAGCGACGATGCGCCGGACATTCCCAGCTCCTCCTCAATGGTCGGTGCCCGCTGCTCTCGGAGCTTGGCAGCGGCACCTCGAGCGTCCCCGAAGGGCACCCGAACAGGGCCTCACGGAATCTGCAACGCAAGACTCCCCGATGGGCTTCCGCAACCCAAACTACTCCCACGATCCGGGACGAAAAGGCCCGCGAAGATCAGCTCAGGCACCGGCGGTCGGGAACGGCCAGGCGTTGTACTTGCAGACGAAGCCGTCGGCGGGGATCTCGGTGCCCTGGTCGGCGATCCTGTTCAGCTCGTGCAGCTCGTTGTTGGACACGCTGAACGACTGCTGCATCATCACCGGCGCCAGCCCGCCCTGCGCCGGGCAGCCGACGTGCTTGTTGCCGAAGACGTGCCCGACCTCGTGGTTGATCGCGTAGCGCTGGTAGTTGCCGATGTCGCCCTCGAACGACACCGCGCCGCGCACCCAGCGGGCGGCGTTGAGGTAGACCATGTCGCCCTTGCGGCAGGAGCTGTCGTAGGGCACGCCGTTGCTGTAGTCGCAGGCCTCGCGCGCGGTCTGCTGGCTGACCAGGATGACCCGGAAGTCCGGCCGCGGGCCGCCGGCGTCCACGCGCTGCAGCGAGATCCCGCCGCCCTGCGGGTTGGTCCAGCTGCGCGGATCGGACAGCGTGGCCTGCACCAGGTTGCCGAACTCGACGTTCGGGTTGCCGATCTGGACGCCGACCTCGATCTCGACGCTGTACCGGTAGAGCCGGCCCGCCCCGATCACCTCGGACGTCCCGGGCAGCACCTGGAACGTGCGTGCGCCGGTCTCCGGGATCGGCCCGCCGGGCGGCAGGTCGGCGGAGAACAGCGCGGGGTTGAAGGTCTGGCCCGGTGGCGCCTCGGTGACGATCGGCTCGGCCGGTTCGTCCGAGGCGATCGGGTCGAGCAGCTCGGTGGCCGAACCGTCCCCGGAGGGCCGGACGGTCTGGAACACGACGAGCGCGCTGATCGCGATCAGCAGCGGCAGCGCGTAGACCCTCCAGCCGTAACGCGCGTGGACTCCCGGGCGGCGCCGCCGGGAGCGCACGTCATCGTCGCGCTCGTCCGCGTCGTCGAAGTCCTCGGGCTCCGGCGCCGGCTCGGAGACGGGATTCCAGGAGGCGGCCAGCGGCTCGCCGCGGCGACGTTCCCCAGAGCCCGTGCGAGTGCTCGTCCGCCCCGCCGGTCGGCGGTCGGACGCGGAGGCACGAGATCGCTGCGGCGGACGATTCACGCTCTAAGCGTGCCACAGGCCCTCCGGCACCTTGAGCAACCACCGGCCACTCCGAGTGACCGCAACATCTGAGGCCACTCGGAGCAATGCGAACCGGTCACCACCGGGAGCCGGCCTGCACCAACCCGAGGAACGCGCGGGCGACCACGCGCGGCCGCTCCATCTGGGCAACGTGGCCCGTTCGTGGCAGCACGAGGAGCCTGCCGCGCGGCAGCAGCATCGCGGTTCGCGGCGCCTTGCGAACGGTCACGACCCGGTCGGCGCTACCCCACACGACCAGCGACGGAGCGACGACCTCGGGCAGCCGTCGCCACAGCGACCGCGCGGGCGGGACGAGCCAGGAGCGCAGCAGCTCCACGGTGGTCCGGCCCAGCGCCGGGCCGGACCACGACAGCCGGCTGCGCTCCTCGAACTCCGCGACCGCCTCGGCGAGCCGGTGCGGCGGCACCGCGTCCGGCTCGGCGAAGCACAGCCGCAGCAGCTGCTCGGCCCGGGCCGCCGGCGGCACCATCGCCAGCTCGCGACGCGTGCGGTTGCCGAGGACCGGCACCATCGCCACCGCGATCCGCGGATCGGAGAGCCGCCGCGGATCCAGCCGCAGGTCGGGCATGGCCGGCGAGATCAGCACCAGCGACGCGACCAGGTCCGGCCGCAGCGCCGCCACCTCGATGGCCACCGCGGCGCCGAAGGAGTTCCCGGACAGGTGCACCGGCCCGGCGTCGAGCTGCTCCAGGAACCGGATCACCACGTCCGCGTTCGCCTGGCGGGTGAAGGCGTACCCCGGCGGCGGCTCGGAATGCCCGAAACCGGGCAGGTCCAGCGCGATGCTGCGCATCCGGCCGGCGAGCAGGCCGGCCAGATCGGTCCAGTTCGTCGACGAGCCGGCCAGCCCGTGCAGGTGCACCGCCGTCGGTGCCAGCGGCGACGGCCCCGGCGTCTCCCGCAGGTGCAGCCGCAGCGGGCCCGAGCGGGTGGTCAGCTCGGCGTGCCGCCCCGGCGGCGGTTTCGCCGCAAGGTCGATCGGCGGCACGCCATCGGCCACCAGCGGTACCCACGTCAGGTCTGATCGGCCTAGCCGGGAACGCCGGCGCGGCGGAGCGGCGGACGTAGTCGTGGTCACACCCACAGCATGGCTGCCCGCCTGAGCCCGGATTTCGCTACCTGCCTCTACCGGCGAGTAGAGTCATGCCCCACTGGGGGCCGGAGGGCCGCCGAGCGCGAGTGGAAGGAATCGGGTGGAGGCGAGGATGACCGAGACCGCGCAGCCGAGCCGAGGTGTCCGGTTGCCCCGCGACGCACGCCGGGCACAGCTGCTCGAGGCGGCTCAGCACGTTTTCGTGCACAACGGCTACCACGCGGCGGCGATGGACGACATCGCGGAGCGCGCGGGAGTCAGCAAACCGGTCCTCTACCAGCACTTCCCGGGCAAGCTGGAGCTCTACCTGGCGCTGCTGGAGACGCACGGCAACGAGCTGGTGCGCCGGGTCCGCGAGGCCATCGCGTCCACGTCGGACAACAAGCTGCGGGTGCGGGCCGCGATCGGCGCGCTGTACGAGTTCGTGGCCGGCGAGGGACAGGCGTTCCGGCTGGTCTTCGAGTCGGACCTGCGCGGCGAGCCGGCCGTGGAGAAGGCCGTGGAGGGCGCCCTGTCCGGGTGCATCGACGCGATCACCGAAGCGGTGACGGCGGACGCCGGGCTGGACGCGGAGCGCGCGCGGCTGCTGGCGGTGGGCCTGGTCGGCCTGAGCCAGGTGACGGCGCGCTACTGGCTGGACGCCCGGGAGACGATCTCCCGCGACGAAGCGGTGAACCTGATGTCCACCCTGGCCTGGAAGGGCCTCGCGGGTTTCCCCCTCCAGAACCCCTGAACCGCAATTTCAATGGAAATCAGAGGTCCGATTTCCATTGAAATTGCGGAGGTTGTCCACAGCCATCGGCGTGTCGCACCCTGACACGCCGATGGCCCGCAAGTTCCATGGAAATCGAAGGTTCGATTTCCATGGAACTTGCGGACGGCCGGGTCAGCGGAGCGTGCGGGTGACGAGGTCCGCGATGCGGGCGGTGACCTCGTCGGCCCTTTCCAGCGGCAGCATGTGCCCGGCGCCGGCGTAGATCAGCAGTTTGGCGTCCGGCAGGGCGTCCGCGATGCGCCGAGCGTGCGAGTGCGGCGTCAGGCGGTCGGCAAGCCCGGACAGCACGACCGTCGGGACCGACCGCAACGCCGCGAGCGCGCCGTGCCGCTCGTGCTCGGCCAGGGCCTGCCGGTAGGCGGCCATGTTCGCCGGGTGACAGCCCGCGACCCAGTCCGCGGTGGCGGCCACGTCGGCGGCCTCGGGGCTCCGGCCGAACAG
Organism: Saccharopolyspora sp. NPDC045839; assembly: GCF_056431645.1. NCBI lineage: Bacteria > Bacillati > Actinomycetota > Actinomycetes > Pseudonocardiales > Pseudonocardiaceae > Saccharopolyspora > Saccharopolyspora sp. NPDC045839. The sequence continues at coordinate 107,475 of NZ_JBWKKH010000009.1, read as the reverse complement.
CAGCCAGCGCATCCCCGGTCGCAGCCAGGACGACTGCGGGACCAGCCGCTTCCCGCGCGAGGCCGCGAGCCGCTTGCGGAACGCCTGCTCGCCCCGGTTGGCGACGGCCGCGACCGGCCGGGGCAGGCCGAGGGTCGGCGCCACCAGGTCGCCGGCCGAGGTCGCCACCAGCGCGACCGCGGCGATCCGCTGCGCGAAGAGCTCCGGGTGCTGCTCGGCGAACGCCATGATCGTCATGCCGCCCATCGAGTGCCCGGCGAGCACGACCGGCCCCTCCGGGACCCGCTCCGCGATCAGCTCCGCCAGGTCGTCCGCGCACTGCCGGATGCTCGCGCTCCCCGGCTGCGCCGGGTCGCTCTCGCCGTGCCCCCGCAGGTCGAACCGCAGGATCCGCAGCTGCGTCCCGGCCGCCTTCGGCAGGCCGTCCGCCACCCGGTCCCAGGTGTGCTTGGTCAGGGCCCACCCGTGCACCAGGACGACGGTGACCGGCGCGTCGGCGGGGCCTTCGTCGACCATCCGCAGCCGGGTTCCGTCGCTGGTCGTGAACTCTTCGGCGGTCATCGTGCGCAAGGTTTCGCCCTTCATCGGATCAGGTTCGCCTTCTTCCACCAGCGCATGCCCGGCTTGCCGACCAGTCCGGCCTCGTCCAGGAACGCCATGATCTTCTCGCCACCCCAGTGCAGGGTGTCCAGGAAGCCGGGGTTGGCCCAGGCCGCCTGGTAGCCGTCGCGCGGCCGGATCCCGACCGCCTTGTAGACGTGCGGATTGATGAGGCTGAGGCAGATGCAGTACGAGACGAGCGCGGTCCAGTACTGGTGGTAGGCGCGCTCGGCGGCGTTGCACTCGGCCATCCGGCGGACGACCTCTTCGCGGGCGAAGGTGACGTGCCGGGCCTCTTCGAGCACGTGGATGCGGTTGACCATGCGGACCAGCGGCTGGACGTCCTCGTCGTACATCTGGTCACGCTGGAAGCGGTCCAGGATCTCTTCCGCCACCAGGATCGACGCGTAGGCGGAGGGGCCGCGCAGCACGGCGGGCAGGATCCGGCCGCCGCGGTGCAGCAGCGGCAGCGGCCCGTAGGCGGGCGCGCCGATGCGGTCGACGGCCTTGGCGAACATGGTGGAGTGCCGGCATTCGTCGGCGACCTCGGTGAGCGCGTACTGGGCGTGGTTGGTGCGCGGGTCGGAGTTGTAGAACTCCTTGAGCAGCATCTGCATGAGCAGCACCTCGAACCACAGGCCGTTCGAGGCGATGCTGGCGAACTCGTGCTTGGTCAGCTCGATGCGCTGTTCCTCGCTGAGCCGGTCCCAGAGGTGCGTGCCGTAGAGCGAGCTGCGCTTGAACGGGATGTAGGGCTTGCCGTCGGCCAGCGGCGCGTCCCAGTCGACGTCGACCTCGGGGTCGTAGCTGTTCCGGGCGGACGAATTCAGCAGCCGTGCGGCCGTCTTCTCGCGGTCGTTGACCTGCAGGGCCCTGCTCATCCGGCGATCACCCTCTCGGCATCGAGATTGCATGTTACTTCCAGTAACAGTTACCTTGGGTAGCGTGAGCCACATCTCTCGCCCTGTCAAGGCGGTCACACCGGAGAAGGCCCGCGGCGACGCGCGCCGGGAGCGCTGGCGCGAGCACCGCCAGGCCCGCCGCGCCGAGTTCGTCGAAGCCGCGGTGCGCGCCATCAGCAAGCACGGCGCCGAGGTCGGAATGGACGAGATCGCCGCCGAGGCCGGCGTCAGCAAGCCGGTGCTCTACCGGCACTTCAGCGACAAGAGCGACCTCTACGTCGCGGTCGGCGAATGGGGCACCGAGCTGCTGATGCAGCGGCTGCGGCCGCTGTTCCACGAGGGAGGCACGCCCAACCAGCGCATCCGCCGCCTGCTCGACGCCTACCTCGGCACCATCGAGCAGTACCCGGAGCTGTACCGGTTCGTCGTGCAGCGCACCTTCGCGGACCGGCCGGTGCGCTCCGACCCGGTGTCGGCGGAGAAGACGGTGATCGCGAACTCGCTGTCCCGCATCCTCGGCGAATACCTGCGGGCGCTGGGCCTGGACTCCGGTGGCGTCGAGCCCTGGAGCCACGGCCTGGTGGGCATGGTGCAGGCCAGCGGCGACTGGTGGCTGGAGCGGCAGTCGATGAGCCGCAGCGACCTCACCGACTACCTGGCGCAGATCATCTGGTTCGCCATCGACGGCGTGCTGCGCTCGGCCGGCCTGGTGATCGACCCCGACGAACCGCTGGACCTCGGCAACGACCTGCGCCTGGTGCCCGGCGAACACGAAACGCCCGAAGACGAGGAGGACGTGGACCATGGCTGACCACGAGCACGACGAGGACGACTACCGCGGCCCGGCCACGCTCCTGGCCGACGAGCGGGAGCTGGCGGTCGAGGTGGTCCTGCGCGGGCACTTCCAGCCCATCGACGGCCGCTTCCACTGGTACGGGCGCCTGTCCGCACACCAGGACGTGGACGAGTTCGCCGACCGCCGCAAGAAGAATGTGGTGTTGCGCACACCGGCGGGCGAGGCGACGGGCACCCTCTCCGACCAGGATCCCTGGGGCCGCTACCGGATCACCGGCACCGGCCGCCCGCCCTTCGAGATCCCCGCCGAACTGGACTGACGCAAAGCGCGAGGGGCACCTCGGCCGAGTTCGGCCGGGGTGCCCCTCGCGCGAAAAACCCAGGTCAGCTCACGCCGAAGCCGACGCGCGGCGGCGTCGCCGGGCCGATCTCCACGTAGGCGACCTTGGTCGACGGGACGATGATCCGCCGCCCCTTCTCATCGGTCAGCGCCAGCACGCCTTCTGCGTTCTTCAGCGCGTCGGCGACCAGCGACTCGACCTCTTCCGGGGACTGTCCGCTGACGACCGTGAGCTCGCGCGGGCTGTCCACGACGCCGATCTTGACCTCCACGCCGAACCTCCGTTGGCCACTCGAATCCGTTGGGATGTGGCAAGGCTATCCCAGGTCCCGCCTTGATCGGCGGATCCTCGCGACCCCACCGAACGAGGTCCTGCACGGAAACCTGTTTTCGCCTTTGCACCGGCGAAGCCGCTCAGCCCACCTGCGCAGCTCGCACCGCCACGGGTTCTCAGGCGTCGCCTGGCGACGACAGCCCCGACACGTCGTATCGGCCATCCGTCCGCCACCCGAAACGAGCCCGGGAACGGGTCATCAGCCCAGGCCCAGGCGGGCCATCCGCTTGGTGTGGTTGTTCTGCAGCCTCCGGAACATCGCCGCGATGCCGGTGAGGTCGCCCGAGCCCTTGATGATCAGTTCCGCCAGCGCGTCGCGCTCGGCGACCACCCGCTGCGCCTGCGTCATCGCCTCGCCCAGCAGTCGCCGCCCCCACAGCGTCAGCTTGTCCCGCAGCTTGCGGTCGTCCTCGCAGGCCGCCTGCACCTCGCGTTCGGCGAACGCCGAGTGGCCGGTGTCGGCGAGCACGGTCAGCACCAGCTCCCGCGTGGCGGGGTCCAGCCACTCCGCGACCTCGCGGTAGAAATCGGCCGCCAGCCCGTCGCCGACGTAGGCCTTGACCAGTGATTCCAGCCACGAATGCGGCGCGGTGGACTCGTTGAACGCCTCGAACGGAGCCACGAACGGCTGCATGACCTCGTCGACCGCCACCCCGCGGCCTGCCAGGTGCTCCTCCAGCTGCCGGTAGTGGCCGATCTCCGCGGCCGCCATGCTGGCCAGCGCCGCGCGGCCGGTCAGCGTGGGTGCGGTGCGCGCGTCCTCGGCGAGCCGGTCGAAGGCCGACAGCTCTCCGAAGGCCAGCGCCGCGAGCAGATCCACGACACCCTCGGAGTAACGCTCGTCACTTTCACCGCGCTGGTCAGCCTCGTTCATGGCTGCGAGCCTAACCGGCGGCACGCCCGAGTTATACGCGCCACGGTGAGAACGGCCGACCAACAGGTATCCTCGGACATCGGAGGAGCATCGGCGTCCGACGGCACAGTCGGCGGCACAGCCGGCGGCCCGGTCGTGAAGACCGCGGTGCCGGCTCCCCGAACGTCACGGTCTGGGCGACTCCCGTCCGAGCGGGACGGGCCCCGGGACCACAGCCTGCGTGTACGCGGCCCGAGCGAAATCGCTCGTCGGCCTTGGCGCACGCGACGCCGAGAAGAACGAACCAACAGCGGCTCAGCCGCTGAGCGAACAAGGGCGCGCACCATCACGTCGGTGACCACGAGCACGAAGAGCGGCCGCAAGCAGCGAGCCGCCGTGCCGGGAGGACGTCGCCACGGATCGGCCCGAACCGGGACGCATGCGCGCAGGTACCGAGAGAGGCGATCATTCTGACGTTCACCAACAGCCAGGCCCCCGACGGCCTCGAAGATCGCAATGGGGGCGCCAGCCCCACCATCGCGGACGACACGCAGCTCGAGCACCGCGAGTCCGGTGCACCCGAAGCCGCGGATGCCCCGCACCTGAAAGCCGGCAACCCGGACGCTCCGACCTTCGCCGAGCTCGATGTGCACCCGGACATCGTCCGCGCGCTGCACGAAGCCGGCATCGAGCGCACCTTCGCCATCCAGGAACTGACCCTGCCGCTGGCGATGCAGGGCGAGGACCTGATCGGTCAAGCCCGCACCGGCACCGGCAAGACCCTCGGCTTCGGCGTCCCGCTGCTGCACCGCCTGCAGGTGCCCGGCGACGGCACCCCGCAGGTGCTCGTCGTGGTGCCGACCCGCGAGCTGTGCCTGCAGGTCACCCGCGACCTCACCGACGCGGGCAAGCACCTGGGCGTGCGCACCGTCGCCGTCTACGGCGGCCGCCCCTACGAGGAGCAGATCTCCGCACTCCGCAAGGGCGTCGACGTGGTCATCGGCACCCCGGGCCGCCTGCTCGACCTGGCCGAACAGCGCCACCTGGTGCTCGGCAAGGTCCGCGGGCTGGTGCTCGACGAGGCCGACGAGATGCTCGACCTCGGCTTCCTGCCGGACATCGAGCGCATCTTGCGCATGGTTCCCGAGCAGCGGCAGACGATGCTGTTCTCGGCCACCATGCCGGGCCCGATCCTGACCCTGGCCCGCACGTTCATGACGCAGCCGACCCACATCCGGGCCGAGCAGGCCGACGAGAGCGCGGTGCACGAGCGCACCCGGCAGTTCATCTACCGGGCGCACGCGATGGACAAGGGCGAACTGATCGCGAAGGCCCTGCAGGCCACCGACCGCGGCCTGGCGATGATCTTCAGCCGGACCAAGCGGACGGCGCAGAAGCTCGCCGACGAGCTCACCGAGCGCGGCTTCGCGGCCGGCGCGGTGCACGGCGACCTCGGGCAGGGCGCGCGCGAGAAGGCGCTGCGCGCGTTCCGCTCCGGCAAGGTCGACATCCTGGTGGCCACCGACGTCGCGGCCCGCGGCATCGACGTCGCCGGCGTGACCCACGTGATCAACCTGCAGTGCCCGGACGACGAGAAGACCTACGTGCACCGCATCGGCCGCACCGGCCGGGCCGGTCGCGAAGGCGTCGCGATCACCCTCGTCGACTGGGACGAAGAGCCCCGCTGGAAGCTGATCAGCGAAACGCTGGGCCTGGGCAAGCCGGAGCCGGTCGAGACCTACTCGACCTCGCCGCACCTGTTCACCGACCTCGACATCCCGACGGACGTCACCGGTCGGCTGCCGCTGTCCAAGCGCACCCGCGCCGGACTGGATGCCGAGCCCGAGGCGCAGGGCGAGACGCAGGGCGAGGCCAAGCGGCCGCGCCGCAACCGGCGGCGCACCCGCGGCGGCGCGGACCAGCACCAGGGCGAAGCCGAGAGCGGTGCCCGCCAGGACAGCGACGCCGAGACCCGGCCCGCCCGACGCCGGCAGCGCCGGCGTACCCGCAGCGGTGCCGAAACCGCGGTGCAGCAGCCGGAAGCGCCCGCCGCGGGAGGCGAAACCGACGCCGGTGAGCGGCCGCGCCGTCGGCGCCGCAGGCGTCACTCGGGCGAGCCGGCCGGCGAAGCCGGCGACACGGCGCGCAGCGGCAACGCCGAAGGCGGCGCCGCGTAGCAGCAGGCGAGACCCGTGAGCCGGGAGGCTCGCGGGTCGAACTCCAGGCGGTGTCCGCAACTCCTGCAGGGGCCGCCACCCGCACCGCCACGCAAGGCGAGTCCGGCGACAGGCTCTAAGCTCGGCGCAGGAACAGCCAGGCGATCGAGGAGTGACTGTGGTCCGGCCGGAGCGGCGCACGAGAACCGACCTCGCCGTGGTGGCGCTGATCGTCGTGGCCGTGCTCGCCGGTAGCGTCGTGCTCTGGTTCAACAGCGACGCACGCGCCACCGTGTCCGAACCCGCCGCCCAGCCGATTCCGGAACTTCCCGCAGCCACCGCCGTGCCGGAGACGCTGTCCGAGGCGTGGCGCGCGACCAGCCCGGTCACTCCGGTGCCGGTCGTCGCCGGGGCCGGGGTGGTCACCGGGGCGGGCAACGAGGTGAGCGGCCACGACCCGCTGACCGGTCAGGTCGCCTGGCGCTACGCCCGCGACATTCCACTGTGCACGGTCGGCGCGGAGTGGAACCGCGCGATCGCGGTCTACCGCAAGTCCGAGAACTGCAGCGAGGTCACCTCGCTGCGCGGGGCCACCGGGGTGCGCGGGCCGCAGCGCAATGCCGACGCCGAGTTCGGCACCCAACTGCTCGGCGACGGCACCTACCTGACGGCCACCGGGAAGCGCTCCTTCGAGTCCTGGCGCTCGGACCTGGTGCGCACCCAGCAGTTCGGCATGCCGCCCGCGGTGAAGAACCCGGACAACAACATGAAGCGCCCGGACTGCACCTACTCCTCGATCGCGGTGGGAGGCGAGCGGGTGGGGGCCGTCGAGGCGTGCCCCCGCGAGCAGGGCCGGATCACTGTCCTGAAGGCCCACCCCGAGGATGACGAGAAGCCGGAGGAGATCTTCAGCGTCGTCCTCGGCAGCGAGTCGGCGGGGGTCATCGCGGTCAACGACAAGCACGTCGCGGTGGTCCTCCGGGACCGCTCCGAGGTCGTGGTCTACAACAACGACGGCGCGGTGGAGAACACCTTCCCGGTGCGCGTCGGCACTCCCGACCTCCGGGCGAACGTGCAGGTCGAGTCGACCTCGAAGGGCCACCGGATCTACTGGCACACCGGCACCGACACGGTCGCGCTGGACCCGGAAACCCTCGCTCCACTGTGGACTACGCCGGACACGCTCGGCCCGGGCGTCGGATTCGGCGGGAAGCTGCTGGTACCGGTGCCCGAGGGCCTGGCGGTCCTGGACGCACCGACCGGCAACCGCGAGCGGGTGATCCCGGTGGACCGCGCCGGCTACACCGGCCCGGTCCAGCTCAACGCGGTGGGCCCGGTTCTCCTGGAACAGCGCGGCGACGCGCTCGTCGCCCTGCGCTGAACCGACGGCGCGAAAAGTCCTTGTCCCCCAACGGAGACACGAACGCCCGTCAGGCCCACCACCAGAACCACAACGAGCCGAACACGACCACGAGGACGCCGCAGGCCGCCAAGCCGCCGCGCGCGTCGTTGCGCCGGTCCGCGATCGCCTGCAGCACCAGGCCGATCAGCGACGCCACCAGTTGAGCGATCACCGCGGCCGGCCCGGGGCCTTCCTGCCCCTGGTTCGTCGCCCAGAACTGCACCGCCACCAGCACGAGTGCGAGCAGCAGGAAGCCGGCCGCCAACGCGCCGGTGAGGCCGCGGAGCGCGGAACCGGCCCGGCTGGGCGGCGTCGGCCGGCTCAGGGAATGCCGACCGCGCGGTCGCTGCGGCGGCAGCTCGTCGGATCCTGGCAGGCGCCGCGTACGGGGCGGCCGCGGTCGTTGCGAAGCGGGTGTGCGCATCGGCCCGTCCTCAGGTCGCATGCTCGTCAATCCCCCAGCAAAGCCCACGGCGGCAGGCTCGGCGCCGCCTGCCTGCCCTCCTCGCAATGCGCCCGGAAGTCGCACCACGAGCAGTGCGGTCCGGTTCGCACCGGGAACATCGCCTGCGGATCGGCACCGAGCTCGAACGCGTCGGTCGCGGCCTGGAGTTCCCCCGCGAGCTGCTCGGCGCGATCCTGCAGCGCGGCGAGCGATTCCGCGGTGTGATCCCAACCCGCGACGGTCCCGGTCGGCAAGTGGTGCAACTCGACCCGCCGGCACGGCCGGCGCAGCGTCTTGCGCGCTGCCAACGCGTACAGCCCGAGCGCCAGCGACTGCCGCGCATCGTCGACTCGCAGTCCGTGCCGCCCGGTCTTGTAGTCGACGACGACGATTTCGCCGTGCCGGTCGTCGATCCGGTCCACCCGGCCCTCGGCGATGATCGACCCCATCGGCGCGGACACCCAACGCTCCACCGCGAGCGGCACGACGTCGGGCGCCAGCTGCTCGACGTACGAGCCGACCCACTCCTGCGCCCGGCGCCGGTAGTCGCCCGCCTGCTCCGGGTTCGCGAAGCCGTCGGATTTCCAGTACTCGCGCACCAACACGGCGGCGCGCTCCGGGCTGCGCTGATCCGCTCGCAGCTCGAAGTACGCGCGCAGAGCGTTGTGCACGACGGCGCCCAGCGTGGCGTTCGCCCAAGCACCGGCGCGCGACGGCGCCGGCCGGTCCAGGTACGTCATGCGGTACTTCCGGGGGCACTTCGCCCAGGTCGCGAGCCTGGCCGGCGTGACCCGCACCAGCTTGCTGGGAATTCCTTCTAGACCGAGCTGCCCCTGCACGCCCCCACAGTACGCAGTTTCCCCGCTACCCGGCCGTTCCGCCCCGATCAGCCGATGACCTTGCTGCCGCTGCACCGCTCCACCAGCCGATCCAACGAGTCGGGCGGAGTCGTCTCCTGGCCGATCCGGATCGTCTTGTTCGTGCCGTGGTAGTCGCTGCTGCCGGTGGGGATCAGAGCCAGCTCGGCGGCCAGCCCGCGCAGCCGCGTCCGGGTCTCGGCGTCGTGGTCGGGGTGGTCGATCTCGATCCCGGCGAGCCCGCGCCCGGCGAGCTCGGCCACGATGTCGGCGGTCACGATCGGCCCCCGCGCGGTCGCGAAGGGGTGCGCCAGCACCGTCGCGCCGCCGGCCTCGGCGATCATCTCGATCGCGCGGTGCACGGGCGTGTCGGTGCGCGGGAGGTAGTAGCTGCCGCGGCCACCGAGGTACTTGGCGAAGGCCTCGTCGACGCTGGCGACCGTCCCGGCGTTGACGAGCGCGCGGGCCAGGTGCGGGCGCCCGCCCGGCGAGTCGGGCGGCAGGCCGGCCATGAGCTCGTCCGGGTCGACCGGGAAACCGTCGGCGGCCATGTGCTGCGCCATCTGGTAGAGCCGCTCCCGGCGCTCAGCGCGCAGCCGCGACTGCTCCCGCACGAGCGCGGTGGAGTTCGGGTCGAACAGGTACGCCAGCAGGTGCACGGTGATGTTCCGGCCGTCCTCGCCCGGACACGAGCAGGACAGCTCGGCGCCCGGAACCAGCCGGAACCGGCCGGGCTCCGCGAGATCGCGCACGGCCCGCTCGGCCGCCGCCCATCCCGCGGTGGTGTCGTGGTCGGTGATCGCGATCGCGTCCAGGCCGGCGGCGAGCGCCGTCGCCACCAGCTCTGCCGGCGTATCGGTCCCGTCGGACTCGGTGGAATGCGTGTGCAGGTCGATTCGCACACCCACCAGTGTGACCGATGGTCCGACCGCAGGCCGAACCAACACCCGTCCGGCCGACCCGGGCGCCGCCGCGCCGGGCCGACCGGATCGGTCAGAGCTTCGCCGCTTTCCGCTTGCCCACCGCGGCGCGCCGCGCCTTGAGCATGGAGAAGCGGTCCTGCTGCTGGCCCTTCTTGTCACCGAAGACGAGCGCCGAGATCGCGTCCTCGACCTCGGTCGGGTTCGGCACGTAGTCGATGCGGTTCAGGGCCTGGATCTGACCGGCCGACTCGACCACGAGAGTGCCGTACCCGAAGAGGCGGCCCATCAGCGTGCGAGCGAACGTCAGGTCCGTGACCTTGGTGATCGGCATCATCGCCACGTTGGTGGTGAAGATGCCGGTGGTGATCAGGAACCGCTTGTCGGTCACGACGATGCGTTCCACGTACCAGTCCAGCACCTGGTACGCGAAGCGGATCAAGATGATCAGCCCCACGTACCAGAGGATGTTCTGGACCAGCCCACCGCTGCCCTCGGGCACCAGGTAGGACACCATCACCAGACCCACCAGCAAGCCGGTCGCCTCGAAGAGGTCCCACACCAGGACCGCCCAGTGACGCCGAACGCGGATCACCCGGCGTTCACTGTCCAGCAGGTATTCGTCGGGGTCCCTAGGAGCGAACACGGCACCCGCCTCCTGCGGCTCGCGCTTTACTGGAAGAGGTTCTGCATGAAGGTGATGACGGCCTCAGCTGCTCCCCGGAGACTGCCCAGGATGCCGTTGATGACACCACTGGCTTCCACTGGCGCGGAAAACAGGAAGAACAGGAGGAATGCAACTCCGGCCCACGTGAGGATTTTCTTCATGTTCACTGTGACGCACCCCGTCCGAAATGCCCTTGAGTAGCGCAGGCGCCTGCTGATCCGTTGTACCGCACTCCGCCGCTTTACGGCAGCTTTGTACCGCACTTGGGTCAGTCGTTTCCGGGCAGCCCCGGATCAACTACCCTCCGTGGCGATGATCGTATCGGAGAATCCTGTGATCCGCTGCGTCGGCGCGATAATTCACCACCCGGACGGCCGGTTGCTGCTGGTCAAACGTGCACATGAACCCGGGAAGGGGAAGTGGTCCCTACCGGGTGGCCGAGTCGAGCCCGGCGAGACCGACCATTCGGCGGTACAGCGCGAAGTCCGCGAAGAAACGGGACTCTCCGTCACCGTCGGTGAGCTCGTCGGCCGAATCTTCCGGCCCGCGGCGCACGGCGCCTACGAGATCCTGGATTACTCCTGCCGGAGTAATGAACAGGAGCTTTCCGCTGGTGACGACGCCGCCGATGCGATCTGGGCGGACAGTGCGACTTTCGCCACACTGGACCGCGACGGAGCCCTGACCGAAGGCCTCGCCGAGATCCTGCGCTCCTGGAATAGTTTACCCCGCAACGAGTGACGGCTGAAATACGACCGGGGAACGCCGCCGCGGTCCCGTCACGACCCGCCGAGAGGCGAGGTTCGGGTCGAACACGGATCCGGATGCGATTCACTCAATCCGCCCAATTCACCCGTTTCATGCATTGCGGTTCCGGCGGGTTGTGACCTCGAATGCGAGCCGTTGCCATCGGTCCACTCGGACGGAGTATCGTGTCGGGTTGGCTGACTCATGACCACCACGTCGGTGGATGACCTTCTGGAGGTGAGGGATCGTGGACAGCAGTGCCGATAGCGCGCTTCCGTGCAGTACCAACAGCATCCCCGCCGGAAGGGCCAGCCGCTAGGCCTTCGCCCGTCAGGGCCGGCAGGGATGCGCGAGCAGCGGGCGGAGCCCGCGAAGCACGCCACCCACGCAGCTCTCACCCGGAGCCCCGTCCGCCGGGGAGCTGCGCCCGGACCTTGGAGGTCGCCGTGCCCAACCTGCCCTCGCTCGGCCTGCGCAACCGGAACAACCGCGCGCCCCAGCCGCTCATCCGCAGCGCCGCCCCCGTCTCCGCGTACGTCGTCGACTGCGCGATCTACGACGAGGGACGCCGCGTCGAAGGTTCGTGGAACCACTCCGACGCCATCGAGGAGGTGCGGCGGCGCGGTTCCGGCTTCGTCTGGATCGGGCTGCACGAGCCCACCGAAGAGCAGATCAACGGCATCGCCGAGACCTTCGGCCTGCACGAGCTGGCCGTCGAGGACGCCGTGCACGCGCACCAGCGCCCGAAGCTGGAGCGCTACGACAACACGTTGTTCATGGTGCTGAAGACGGTCCGCTACACCGACACCGAGACGCGGTCGGCGACCAGCGAGATCGTCGACACCGGCGAGCTGATGGTGTTCCTGGGCCGCGACTTCGTCATCACGGTGCGGCACGGCAAGCACGCGGGGCTGGCCGAGGTGCGCAGCCAGCTGGAGGCCGACCCGGAGCAGCTCGCGCTGGGCCCATCGGCGGTGCTGCACGGCGTCGCCGACCACGTGGTGGACACGTACCTGGAGGTCACCGAGGCCATCCAGGACGACATCGACGAGATCGAGGCCGAGGTCTTCGAGCCGGGCACCAAGATCGACGCCGAGCACATCTACCTGATGAAGCGCGAAGTCATGGAGCTGCGCCGCGCGGTGCAGCCGCTGACCAAGCCGATGCAGCGGCTCGCCGAGGGCTACACGCCGATGGTCGCCGACGAGGTGCGGTCCTACTTCCGCAACGTCGAGGACCACCTGGCGAGGGTGTCCGAGATGGTGGGGGCCTTCGACGAGCTGCTGACCACCCTGGTGGACGCGACCCTGGCCAAGATCACGCTCCAGCAGAACACCGACATGCGCAAGATCTCGGCGTGGGTCGCGATCGTCTCGACGCCGACCATGATCGCTGGGATCTACGGCATGAACTTCGACTTCATGCCCGAGACGAACTGGACCTTCGGGTATCCCCTGGCCCTCATGGTGATGCTCGGCGCCTGCATGGTCCTCTTCAAGATCTTCCGGCGGAACAAGTGGCTGTGATCGCATTTCGTAACGAATTCCGCGCCGCCGGCGATATGCCGTGCGGGGTCACTTCGCGTCCCGTCATCGCCGACTGGACGCCGTTCCGCTTGTCTTTCACCACCGTCCGTTCTCATCGGTCGGCGCGAGCGCGTGAGGAGGTTGTCATGCACCGTCTTCCGCAGCACCAGGGGCGGGTCCGGCATCGGCTCCTCACCGGCCCGGTCCCCCGGCGAAATCCCGTGTCGCGTCGGGAGATCGCCGAGAAGTTGTTCCGGCACACTGCTTGGGTGCAGCGAAAACCCGGCGCGATGTGGGACGCGGTTCCCGCCGCGCCGCGCGCCGTCGCGCGCTGACGCCTGCCGGGACCACCGCGGGCCGCATCGTGAAAAACGAATCTCCGTCAGATCTTCGTTTCTTTCACGTTGGGAGGCACCGCCATGACTCGCTTGGCCGCCAACAAGCTGACCCTCCTGGTCGCCCTGATCATGGGGTGGATCGTCACCCTGTTCGTGCTCATCGCAAGCCAGGTCTAACGCCCCGTGCCCGGCCATCCACTATGGACTGAATCCGGCACGCCCGGCCGGTAACCGGATTCGGCGAAATGATCCGGCGGCGTCGTCGCGCCGCGGTTACAACACTCCCACCCATCGTCGCGATGCTGGGAGTGATCGCAGATGTCGCTGGTCGAACGGATGTTGTCGTGCGGGGCCGCCGTCCCGCTTCTCCTGCTCTGCGCTGGGCCGCCGCTGCAGGCGGCCCAGCGGACGCCGGCGGAGCAGCGAATACTCGAACTCACCAATGCCGAACGGGCCCGGGCCGGATGCCCGCCGGTGCGCCTGAACGGCGACCTGACCCGGGCGGCCGCCGGGCACAGCACGGACATGGCGCACCGGAACTTCTTCGGGCACACCGGAAGCGACGGCCGCAGCCCGGTGGATCGCACCCGGTCCGAGGGGTTCCCGGGCGGCTACGTCGGCGAGAACATCGCGGCCGGCCGCGAGACCGCCGACGGCGCCTTCCGCCAGTGGATGGAAGCCGTCCCGCATCGGGACAACATCCTCGACTGCACGTTCACCGACCTCGGCGTGGGCCACGCGGCGACCGGGCACAGCCGCTACCACCACTACTGGACCCAAGAGCTCGGCAGTCCCTGACCTCCCTGCCGCAATTTCAATGGAAATCGAAGGTCTGATTTCCATTGAAATTGCGGCAAAACCAACCCCGTCGGGTGACGCACCTCGGTCGGGTGGGGTCGGGTGGGGTCAGGTGAGGGTTCGGCCTGTGGCCGGGTCGAAGAGGTGGATCTTGTCCGGGTCGAACCAGACCGTCAGGGGCCGGCTCTCCCTCGCCGCCGATTCGACCGAGAGGCGGGTGACCACCTGGCCCTCGGCCGTGGGCACCTCGGTGCTGCCGCTGTCGGCCGCCAGCTCGTCCAGCTCCGCCGTGCTCGCCCGTCCACCGTGGAGGGTGAAGTACACGTACTTGTCCGAGCCCATCTCCTCCACCACGTCCACCTCGCCGGTGAACGTCCCGCCCGCTGCGCGGGCCGAGTCGTCGAGCAGCGCCGCGTCCTCGAAGTGCTCCGGGCGAATGCCCAGCACCAGTTCGCGCGGTGCGTCCGCGGACTCCAGCGCGGTGCGGATCCGGTCGCTCAGCGGGATGTCGCCCAGCGGGCCGCGCAGCACGCCGTCGGCCACCTCGACCGGCACGAAGTTCATCGCGGGCGAGCCGATGAAGCCCGCGACGAACAGGTTCGCCGGGTGCTCGTAGAGGTTTTGCGGCGCGCCGACCTGCTGCACCACGCCGCCGCGCAGGACCACGACCCGGTCGCCGAGGGTCATCGCCTCGGTCTGGTCGTGCGTGACGTAGACCGTCGTGGTGCCCAGCCGCTTCTGCAGCTTCGACACCGAGGTCCGCATCTGCACCCGCAGCTTCGCGTCCAAATTGGACAGTGGCTCGTCCATCAGGAACGCCTTGGGGCTGCGCACGATCGCCCGCCCCATCGCGACCCGCTGCCGCTGCCCGCCGGAGAGGTTCGCGGGCTTGCGGTCCAGGTGCTTGGTGAGATCGAGGATCTTGGCGGCCTCCTCGACCTTCTGCCGCACCGTCGCCGAATCCACCTTGGCCAGCCGCAGCGGGAACGCCATGTTCTCGAACACCGTCATGTGCGGGTACAGCGCGTAGGACTGGAACACCATGGCGATGTCGCGGTCCTTGGGCGCGCGCTCGTTCATCCGCTCCCCGCCGATGCGCAGTTCGCCGCCGCTGATGTCCTCCAGCCCCGCGATCATGTTCAGCGTGGTGGACTTCCCGCAGCCGGAGGGGCCGACCAGGATCACGAACTCGCCGTCCGCGATCTCCAGGTTCACCTCGTTGACCGCCAGCGCCCCGTCCGGGTAGCGCTTGGTCACCTTGTCCAGCACGATCTCGGCCACTTGGTTACCCCTTCACTGCGCCGGAGGTCAGTCCGGACACGATGCGACGCTGGAAGAACAGCACGAACACGATGATCGGAATGGTGATCACCACCGCGGCCGCGGAGATCGACCCCGTCGGGTCCTCGAACTGCGAGTCGCCGGTGAAGAACTGCAGCGCCACCGGCGCGGTGCGGGAGTTCTCCGTCGAGGTCAGCGAGATCGCGAACAGGAAGTCGTTCCAGCAGAAGATGAACACCAGGATGGCGGTGGTGAACACGCCTGGCGCGGCCAGCGGCGCGATCACCTTCGCGAAGGCCTGCCCCGGCGTGGCGCCGTCCATCTTGGCCGCCTTCTCCAGCTCCCACGGGATCTCCCGGAAGAACGCCGACAGCGTGTAGATGGCCAGCGGCAGCGAGAAGGTGATGTACGGCAGGATCAGCCCCGGCCAGGTGTCGAACAGGCCCAGCGCCCGCTCGATCTCGAACAGCGGCGACACCAGCGACACCTGCGGGAACATCGCGATCAGCAGCGAGGCGCCGACCAGCACCCGCTTGCCGGGGAAGTCCAGCCGGGCGATCGCGTAGGCGGCCATGGTGCCCAGCACCACGGCGATGGCGGTCGCGATCAGCGCGATGCCGATCGAGTTCAGCAGCGCGCGGGTGAACTCGCTGGTGGCGAAGATCGCCGCGTAGTTCTCCAGGGTCCACTCGCGCGGGATCAGGTTGCCGTCGGAGAGCGTCGCCGGCGTCTTGAACGACAGCGACAGGATCCACAGCACCGGCACCAGCGCGTACACCAGCACGATGATGTTGAGCAGCCCCCACTTGGTCTTCCGCGCGGGGGTCTCGGCCCCGCCGACGCCGGCCATCAGCGCCTCCCCTTGTCGTCGCTACCGGGCGCGGCCGCGCCGAAGAGCTTCACGAACATCCACGCGATGATCGCGACCGCGATGAAGATCAGGACCGACATGGTCGAGCCGATGCCCAGGTTCAGGCCCTTGATCAGGTTGTTGTAGGCGAGCACGGACACCGACGAGGTGTCTTGCGCACCGGAGGTGAGCACCACGATGTTGTCGAAGACGCGGAACGCGTCGAGGGTGCGGAACAGCAGCGCGACCAGGATGGCCGGCTTCATCACCGGCAGCATCACCTTCACGAACCGCTGCCACGGCCCGGCGCCGTCCATCGCCGCCGCCTTGAGCAGGTCGTCGGGCACCAGTGCCAGACCCGCCATCAGCAGCAGCGCCATGAACGGCGTGGTCTTCCAGATCTCCGCCAGGATCACGATGGCCAGCGCGCTGGCGTGCTCGGTCAGCGGCGCGCCGCCCGGCGTGATCGCGTTGGCCAGGTAGCCGGTGTCGGGCGTCCACGCGTAGCGCCAGCTGAAGGCCGCGACGACGGTGACGATGCCGTACGGGATGAGGGTCACGGTGCGCACCAGGCCGCGGCCGACCAGCGCCCGGTGCATGACCAGCGCGAGCCCCATGCCGAGGGCGAACTCGATCGCCACCGAGACGACGGTGACCAGGATCGTCACCCAGAACGCGCTCCACCAGTAGCCGTTGCCGAGCACCGTGATGTAGTTGTCCAGCCCGACGAACTCGCGCTGGTCCGGGTACTTGAGGTCGAAGCGCTGGAACGACAGCCACAGCGCGTAGAGGATCGGCCAGCCGGTGACGGCGAGCATCACCAGCGCGGCCGGGGCGCACAGCAGCCAGCCGAGCTTGCGTTCGGCCTTCTTGCCCTCGCTGATCGCTCCCTTGCCGCTGGACACCGCGACGGGGTCCTTTTGACTCGTCTGCGCCATCACGGCATCACTCCCTTGGAATCCAAGGCGTTCTGCACCTCGGCGCGCATCCGATCCGCGGTGCTCCGCGGGTCGATCTCCGCGATCGGGGCGAGCATGTTGGACAACACCGTGGAGACGTTCTGCGCGGCCGGCGTCACCGGTCGCACGCCCGGGTCCTTGAGCGCTTCCAGGATGGTGTCCCGCATCGGGTATTCGGCGGCGACCTCGGGATCCGAGTAGACGGACTCGATCGTGGGCGGCACGCCGTCGTTGATGGCGGAGAACTTCTGGTTCTCCGGGCTGCGCAGGCACTTCGTCGCCTCGAAGGCCAGGTCCGGCTTGGTCGAGTAGCTGCTGACCGCGTAGTTGGCGCCGCCGATGGTGGACTTGCTCGGCACCCCCGGCTGCAGGCCGGGCAGTCGCGCCCAGCCGACGTTGCCCGCCAGCTCGGGCTTGTTCTCCTGCATCGACGGGTAGACGAACGGCCAGTTCAGCTGGAAGGCGGCCTGGCCGGTCTCGAACTCCTGCCGGGCGTCGTCCTCCTTGGCGTTGTTCATCGACGGGCTGGTGACGCCCGCCGTGCCGAGGTCGCGCAGCGCCTGCAACGCCTGCACCGCGCCCTCGTCGATCACGGCGCGCTTGCCGTCATCGGAGATGATGTGCCCGCCCGCCGACTGCACGAGCGTGTTGAAGTGCACGTACAGGCCCTCGTACTGCGCGCCGGTGAGCGAGATCCAGTGCGGCTTGCCCTCCTGCTTCAGGCGCTGGGCGGTCGAGATCATCTCGCCCCACGTCTTCGGCGGCTCGGGCACCAGGTCCTTGCGGTACCAGAGCAGCTGCACGTTGGTGTTCTTCGGCGCCGCGTAGAGCTTGCCCTCCCAGGTGGCCGTCTCCAGCGGCCCCCGCAGCGTGTCGCGCTCGGCTTCCGCCTTGTTCTGGCCGGTCCACTCCCGGATCCACTTGGCCTCGGCGAACTCGCCGGTCCAGGAGACGTCCAGGTAGAGGATGTCCATGCCGGTGTCGCCGGCGGCCAGCCGGCGCACCATCTGCTCGCGCTGGCCATCGGCGTCGCGGGGCAGCTTGTGGTAGACGATCTGGTACCGCCCGCCTGACTCGGCGTTGCAGCGGTCCACGTTCTGCTGCAGGTTCTCCTCGGGCGCGCTGTAGAGGTTCACGGTGTTCGCGCCGGAGGCCGGTGCGCAGGCGGTCAGCGCGGACGCGCACACCAGCGACGCGCCCAGCACTGCCGCTGCACGGGTGCGGCGAACTCTCACGGTCGGTCCTTCCAGTTGCCGGTCGCAGCCGCGACCCGGCACTGGGGTGCCCACGCTTCGTCGCCTGCCACCACCGGCGGTGAGCCGGTGTTGGCAAGCTAGGCGTCTTGATCAGTCAAGGCAAGGGCAGCGTGCCCCTTGTTGCTAATACGTGAATGTGGGCAAAAAGGGACGTCGGAGCGCTGCGCCAAAGGCCACATCCCAATGCGGTAATCGTAGGCAGTCGTCTGGCCCGAACGCTGGCATCGCCGCCTCAACGGCTGGTGCGCAGCCATCGAGCCCTGGCGAACCCAGTGGTCGCGATGGCCCACGCGACCACCCAGACCGCTCCGACCGCGAGCGCCGCGTACGTGGACCAACCGGCCGCGGGCGGCCCGAGGGCCGGCACGATGCCGAAGGCGCGCAGCGAGAACCCGATCACGCCCGCTGCCATCACCGCGACGCCGAGCCACGACACCGCGACGAGCATCCAACGGACGACCGCGGCCTTCGCGAGGGTGCGCCATGCGAGCAGCAGGGCGCAGATCGCGGTGACCAGCCCGACGGCCGCATTGCCCAACTGCGCGAGCGCGATCTGCTCGGGTTGCCAAGCGATGTACGACGGCGGCGGGGCGGGGAACCCGTGGATGCCGAGTTCCGCGCGAATCGCGAGAACGACTTTCGAGGCGGTGTACGCGAGAGCGCCCGCACATGCGATCAGGGCTGCGGCGGTCTGTCGTTTCATGCCTCGAATGCTCGCGATGCGCGCCTCGCCGATCTTCCCGCCGAGGAACGAACCGCCTCCCTCCGGAGAGGGAAGTCCCCGAAAGAGGCGGACCCCAGGCCCCTCACGGGTCCTGGGGTCCGCCGGAAGTCGTGAGCGGCCCTGCCAGACCACTCACGATCACTGCGTCGATGGCGGGCGCATGGCGAGTTTGGCGAGCAGGTCCCGGCCCTGTTCCGCGTGCCGCGGCTGGGCCAGCACGTCGTAGCGGCCCGCGACCAGCTGGCTGGCCGAGGAGAAGTCCCGGCGACCGCGGGTCGAGGCGTAGCCGACCGCCGCGGAGACCAGCCCGAACACGATACCCGCGCCCAGACCGACCAGCACCGGGCCGAACCAGCTGCCCTGCGGCGTGAACAGGCCCAGGATCAGGCCGACGAACAGGCCGAACCAGGCTCCGGAGGCCGCGCCCCCGCCCAGCACCCGACCCCAGGTGAGCCGGCCGGTGACGCGCTCGACGAGCATCAGGTCGACGCCGACGATGGTCACCTCCTGGACCGGGAAGTCGCTGTCCGCCAGGTGGTCGACGGCGCGCTGCGCCTCTTCGTAGGTGCCGTAGGAACCGATCGGCCAGCCGCTCGGCGGGGTGGGCAGGTTGGGTGTGCCCGGCGCCGACCGGCCGGAGCCGGTGAACGGATTGGACACCGCTGACACCTCCGTTGGATTGCTGCCATGACGGGGACCGCGGGAGCCGGGCGAGCCCGATTCCGGCGTATTGTCCCCTCCCCCATCAGGCTACCCCGTGGAGTCTCCCGGAGATCATGTCCATCCGAGCGGTTCCGCGCATCCGCAGACCGGTCACCGGGCCGCCTCCCGCCGGACGACCGCGAACGTCAGCGCCGCGCACCCCAGCGCGGCCAGCGCCAGGAGCACGAGGCCCCAGGTGTAGTCGCCCGCCGTGCCGTAGATCGCGCCCATCACCAGCGGCGGGAAGAATCCGCCCAGGCCGCCCGCGGCACCCACCAGGCCGGTCACCGCGCCGACCTCGTCGGGCGGCGCCAGCTTGGCGACCAGCGCGAACACCGCACCCGCGCCGGCCCCGAGCACCGCGGCCAGCCCGAGGAAGGCGATCGTGCCGAACGGGACCAGCGGCAGTTCGAAGGCCGCCAGGGCCGCGAACGCCACGGCGAGCGAGCAGGCGGTGCCGAGCACGTCGGCCGGGTGCACGCGGTCGCAGAGCCAGCCGCCGATCGGCCGGGCCACCACGGCCAGCACCACGAATCCCGCCGTGCGCATCGAGGCGTCGCTCGCGCTGAGGTCGTAGGCGGACTTGAGGTAGGTGGGCAGGTAGACGCTGAACGCCACGAACCCGCCGAAGGTCAGCGCGTACAGCACCGACAGCTCCCAGGTCGCCGCCAGCCGCAGGGTTTCCACGGTGCGGTGGAACGCCGAACCCGGCGGCACCACTCGACCGGCCGGATCGCCGAGCAGCGTCCACGCCAGCACCGCCACCACGACCAGCGCCACCGACACGACCAGGAACGGCGCCAGCTGCCCGAACGCGGCGGTCAGCGGCAGCGTGGTGAACGAGGCGATCGCCGTGCCACCGGTGCCGACGCCGAAGACGCCGAGCGCCATGCCGCGGTTCTGGGGCGGGAACCAGGCGTTGACCGCCGGGACGCCGACGGCGAAGGTGGTGCCGCCGAGGCCGAGCAGCACGCCGCCGATCATCAGCACCGGCAGCGAATCGGGGAACAGCCCGACCAGCAGCACCGGGATGATCGTCAGCAGGCTGATCAGGGTGAACATCGGCCGGGCGCCGTGGCGGTCGGTGAGCGAGCCGACCGGGATGCGGCCGACGGAGCCGATGATCACCGGCAGCGCCACCAGGATCGCCTGGGTGAACGGCGCCAGCCCCAGCCGCTGGCCGATGCCCGGCGCCAGCGGGCTGAGCAGCGCCCACGCCCAGAAGTTGATCATGAAGGCGAGCGTCGAGACCGCCAGGACGACCCACTTCCTCGCCGACGCGACCGCGAACCCGGCGAAGGCCGGCGCGGGATGACTGACCACGGCTGACACCTCCGCTCGCCTGCGCCGATCGGATGCGTCCCGCCGAGTTGCACATCCCTCCGATCGGCCCAATCGTCGAGTTTGCGTGTCTCGACCACGGGCTGCGACTCGAAACGCGCAGCCACCTCGGCCACCGACGACAGCCCCGCGAAGGAGCCAGCCGATGGCGAACCGCCCGGATGCGGGCACCGATGGACCGGTGTCCGACCTCCTGCTGAGAACCCGCAAGCTGCTGTCCCCCGGCAAGGTCTCGGCCGATCTGCGCAGCATCGAGCTCGTCGGCGGGCGCGACGGCGACGTCTTCTACCGGGACCGCTGGAGCCACGACAAGGTGGTCCGCTCCACGCACGGCGTGAACTGCACCGGCTCGTGCTCGTGGCAGGTCTACGTCAAGGACGGGATCATCACCTGGGAGGCGCAGCAGACCGACTACCCCTCCGCCGGCCCGGATTCGCCGGAGTACGAGCCGCGCGGCTGCCCGCGCGGGGCGGCGTTCTCCTGGTACACCTACTCGCCCACCCGGCTGCGCTACCCGTACGTGCGCGGGGTGCTGCTGGAGCTGTACCGGCGGGCCAAGGCCGCCACCGGCGACCCGGTGCTCGCCTGGCAGTCCATCATGGACGATCCGGAGGCGCGGCGGAGCTACCAGCGGGCGCGCGGCAAGGGCGGGCTGGTGCGGGCCGACTGGGACGAGGTCGTGGAGCTCGTCGCCGCCGCGCACGTGCACACCATCCGCAGGCACGGCCCGGACCGGATCGCCGGGTTCTCCCCGATCCCGGCGATGTCGATGGTCTCGCACGCCGCGGGCGCTCGGTTCATCTCGCTGATCGGCGGCACCATGCTGTCGTTCTACGACTGGTACGCCGACCTGCCGGTCGCCTCGCCGCAGGTGTTCGGCGACCAGACCGACGTGCCCGAGTCCGCGGACTGGTGGAACTCCGCGTACCTGATGATGTGGGGTTCCAACGTCCCGGTGACCCGCACCCCGGACGCGCACTTCATGACCGAGGCGCGGTACCGCGGCCAGAAGGTCGTGGTGGTGTCGCCGGACTACGCCGACAACGTGAAGTTCGCCGACACCTGGCTGTCGCCGCAGCCGGGCACCGACGGCGCGCTGGCGATGGCCATGGGGCACGTGATCCTGCGGGACTTCTTCGTGCAGCGGCAGGCACCGCGCTTCGCCGACTACGTGCGCCGCTACACCGACCTGCCGTTCCTGGTTTCGTTGCGGGACAACGGCGCGGCGCTGGTGCCGGACAAGTTCCTCACCGCGGCCGATCTCGGCGCGCCCGGCGATCACGACCGGTTCAAGCCGGTGCTCGTCGACGAGCGCACCGGCCGCGAGCACGTGCCCGGCGGAAGCCTGGGATTCCGCTTCGGCGAAGGGGAAACCGGCCGCTGGAACCTGGATCTCGGCGAGGTGCGACCGCAGCTGAGCCTGCTCGGCCACGCCGCCGCCGAGCCGGTCGCGGTGGAGCTGCCGAGGTTCGACGTGCCCGACGAGCGCGGGGCCCGGCTGCGCCGCGGCGTCCCGGCGATCCGCGTCGGGGACCGCCTGGTGACCACGGTGTTCGACCTGGTGCTGGCCAACTACGGGGTGGCCCGGCCGGGACTGCCCGGGGACTGGCCGAGCGGCCTCGACGACCCGAAGCCGCACACCCCGGCGTGGCAGGAGGAGATCACCGGGGTGCCCGCCGCGCAGGTGACCCGGGTGGCCCGCGAATTCGCCCGCAACGCCGAGGAATCCGGCGGCCGGTCGATGATCCTGATGGGCGCGGGCACCAACCACTGGTTCCACTCCGACACGATCTACCGGGCGTTCCTGGCGCTGGTGACGCTGACCGGTTGCCAGGGGGTCAACGGCGGCGGCTGGGCGCACTACGTCGGCCAGGAGAAGTGCCGCCCGGTCACCGGTTGGGCGCAGCTGGCCGGGGCGCTGGACTGGGCGCGGCCACCGCGCCAGATGATCGGCACCGCGTTCTGGTACCTCGCCACCGACCAGTGGCGCTACGACGCGCTGGGCGCCGACGAGCTGATCCACCCGCTCGGCCCGGGCCGGTTGTGGGGCGCGGCGATGGCCGACTGCATCGCCCGGTCGGCGCGGATGGGCTGGATGCCGTCGTACCCGACGTTCGACCGCAACCCGCTCGACCTGGTGGATTCGGCCCGCGCGGCCGGGATGGAGCCCGCCGACCACGTGATCGACGAGCTGCGCGCCGGGCGGCTGCGCTTCGCCTGCACCGACCCGGACGCCGAGCAGAACTGGCCGCGGATCGTCACGGTGTGGCGGGCGAACCTGCTGGGCTCGTCGGCGAAGGGCAACGAGTACTTCCTGAAGCACCTGCTCGGCACCGATTCCGCGCTGCGGGCCGAGGAAGCCCCGCCGAACCGGCGGCCGCACGACGTCCGGTGGCATCCGAAGGCGCCGGAGGGAAAGCTGGACCTGCTGGTATCGCTGGACTTCCGGATGACCAGCACCGGCCTGTGCAGCGACGTGCTGCTGCCCGCCGCCACCTGGTACGAGAAGCACGACCTGTCCTCGACGGACATGCACCCGTTCGTCCACGCGTTCACCCCGGCGATCGCGCCGCCGTGGCAGACCCGCAGCGACTTCGCCGCATTCCACGCCGTGGCCCGCAAGTTCTCCGAGCTCGCCGCGACGCACCTGGGCATCCGCGAGGACCTGGTCGCCGCGCCGCTGCTGCACGACACCCCGGACGAGCTCGCGAC
This sequence comes from Saccharopolyspora sp. NPDC045839, assembly GCF_056431645.1. Taxonomy (NCBI): domain Bacteria; kingdom Bacillati; phylum Actinomycetota; class Actinomycetes; order Pseudonocardiales; family Pseudonocardiaceae; genus Saccharopolyspora; species Saccharopolyspora sp. NPDC045839. Next base: position 83,970 of record NZ_JBWKKH010000009.1, on the reverse strand, counting down.
GCCCGGCGGCGTGGTGCGGGACTGGGGCCGCGACGAGGTGGACCCGGTTCCGGGCGTCACGATGCCGAAGCTGATCGTGGTGCGGCGCGACTACCCGGCGGTGGCGGAGAAGATGGCCGCCCTCGGGCCGCTGGTGGACCGGCTCGGCGTGGGCAACAAGGGCTGGACGGTCATCCCGGACCAGGAGGTCGAGCGGCTGCGGCGCAGCAACGGCACCGTGCAGGACGGGGTCGCCGCCGGGCGGCCGTCGCTGGCGCGGGACGTGGACGCGTGCGAGGCGATCCTCGCGCTGTCCGGCACGACCAACGGCCGGATCGCGGTCGCCGGCTTCCGGGTGCTGGAGGAGCGCACCGGCGTCCGGCTGGCCGACCTGGCGCTGGACAACGAGGGCAAGCAGGTCACCTTCGCCGACACGCAGGCGCGCCCGGTGCCGGTGATCACCTCGCCCGAATGGAGCGGCAGCGAGCACGGCGGCCGCCGCTACACCGCATTCGCGATCAACGTCGAACGCCTCAAGCCCTGGCACACCCTGACCGGCCGCCAGCACTTCTACCTGGACCACGACTGGATGCAGGAGCTCGGCGAGGCGCTGCCGGTGTACCGGCCGCCGCTGAACATGCACCGGTTGTTCGGCGAGCCCGAGGAAGCCGGCGGTACCGCGGTCTCGGTGCGCTACCTGACGCCGCACTCGAAGTGGTCGATCCACTCCGAGTACCAGGACAACCTGCTGATGCTCGCGCTGTCGCGCGGCGGACCGGACCTGTGGATGAGCCCGGCCGACGCGGAGCTGATCGGGGTGCGCGACAACGACTGGATCGAGGCGGTCAACCGCAACGGCGTGGTCGTCGCGCGGGCCGTGGTGTCGCAGAAGATGCCGCGGGGAACGGTGTACATGTACCACGCCAAGGACCGGGTGGTGGACGTGCCGAAGTCCGAGATCTCCGGGCTGCGCGGCGGGATCCACAACTCGCTGACCCGGCTGCTGCTCAAGCCCACCCACCTCATCGGCGGCTACGCCCAGCTGTCCTTCGCGTTCAACTACCTGGGCCCGACCGGGAACCAGCGCGACGAGGTCACGGTCATCCGCCGCCGGAGCCAGACGGTGGAGTACTGACGCGGAGCGTCGAGGAGGAGTACTGATGCGCGTGATGGCACAGCTGGCGATGGTGATGAACCTGGACAAGTGCATCGGCTGCCACACCTGCTCGGTCACCTGCAAGCAGGCGTGGACCAACCGCGGCGGCGTCGAGTACGTCTGGTTCAACAACGTGGAAACCCGCCCCGGGCAGGGATATCCGCGCACCTACGAGGACCAGCAGCGGTGGCGCGGCGGGTGGCGGCTGACCCGCGGCGGCCGGTTGAAGCTGCGCGGCGGCGGGCGGTTCAAGCGGCTGCTGTCGCTGTTCGCCAACCCGAAGCTGCCCGCCATCCAGGACTACTACGAGCCCTGGACCTACGACTACGACAACCTGATCTCCGCGCCGCTGAGCGACCAGACGCCGGTGGCCCGGCCCCGGTCGCTGATCTCCGGCGAGCCGACGAAGATCTCCTGGAGCGCCAACTGGGACGACAGCCTGGCCGGCTCGCCGGAGCTCACGCGGCAGGACCCGGTGCTGCGCAAGCTCTCCGACGAGGTCAAGCAGTCCTTCGAAGAGACCTTCATGTTCTTCCTGCCGCGGATCTGCGAGCACTGCCTCAACCCGTCCTGCGTCGCGTCCTGCCCGTCGGGCGCGATGTACAAGCGGTCCGAGGACGGCATCGTGCTCGTCGACCAGGAGCAGTGCCGGGGCTGGCGGATGTGCGTCACCGGCTGCCCGTACAAGAAGGTGTACTTCAACCACCGCACCGGCAAGGCCGAGAAGTGCACGCTCTGCTACCCGCGGATGGAGGTCGGGCTCCCTACGGTGTGCTCGGAGACCTGCGTGGGCCGCCTGCGCTACCTCGGGGTGGTGCTCTACGACGCCGACCGCGTGCTCGAAGCGGCGTCGGTGGACGACGAGCACCAGCTGTACCCGGCGCACCTGGAGGTGCTGCTCGACCCGAACGACCCGGAGGTGCTCACCGCGGCGCGCCGCGCCGGCATCCCGCCGGACTGGATCGACGCCGCGCAACGCTCCCCGGTCCACGCGCTCATCAAGGACTTCCGGGTGGCGCTGCCGCTGCATCCGGAGTTCCGCACCATGCCGATGGTCTGGTACGTCCCGCCGCTGTCGCCGGTGGTGGACAAGCTGGCGGAGACCGGCCACGACGGCGAGGACGTGGGCAACATCTTCGGCGCCATCGACGCCCTGCGGATCCCCGTCGAGTACCTGGCGGAACTGTTCACCGCGGGCGACGTGCGGCCGGTGACCGAGTCGCTGCGCAAGCTGGGCGCGATGCGCTCGTACATGCGCGACATCAACCTCGGCCGCCCGCCGAACCCGGCCATCCCGGAGGCCGCCGGGCTCGACGTCGAGCAGGTCCAGCGGATGTACCGGCTGCTCGCGCTGGCGAAGTACGAGGAGCGCTACGTGATCCCGCAGGCGCACGCCGAACTCGCGGGACAGCTCGACGAGCCCGGCTGCTCGCTGGACTACGAGGGCGGGCCGGGCATGTACGCGTCGGGGCCGTTCGGGGAGTCCTCCGGCCAACCGGTGCCGATGTCGGTGGAGAACTTCCACCTGCTCAAGCAGCGGCAGAGCGCGGAGCACTTCACCGCGCCGGACGGCTCGCGCCGCGTGAACCTGCTCAACTGGGACGGGCGCGGCACGCCCGAGGGCCTGTTCCCGCGCAACGACGAGGACAGCTGATGGGCTTCGACCGCTCCCGCGCTCTCACGCACCGCATCGCGGCATACCTGCTGGCCTATCCGGACGAGCCGCTGCGCGCGCTGCTGCCGCAGCTGCGGGAGGCCGGTGCGGAACTCCCGGCGCAGTACGGCGCGCCGCTCCGCGAACTGCTCGACCACCTGGACGCGAAGCCGCTGCTGGCGGCGCAGCAGCACTACGTCGAGACCTTCGACCTGCGGCGGCGCTGCTGCCAGTACCTGAGCTACTGGTCGACCGGCGACACCCGCAACCGGGGGCGCGCCATCGCGGACTTCAAGCGCATCTACCGGTCCGCCGGCGTGCTGCCGCCCGACGACGAGCTGCCCGACCACCTCACGGTGGTGCTGGAGTTCGCGGCCACGACCGATCAGGAACTGGGCACCGCGCTGCTGGTCAACCACCACGCCGGGCTCGCGCTGCTGGCCGAGGCCCTGCACGGCCAGGGCACGGTGTACGCGCGCGGGGTCGACGCCGTGCTGGCCACGTTGCCCGCGCCGACGCCGGCGGTGCTGCGGGCGGCCGAGCGCATCGCCGCGACCGGGCCGCCCCAGGAATCCGTGGGCATGGCGGGGCCGTTGCTGCCCTTCCCCACCAGCAGCCCCGAAACCGAGGAGACGGGAGTCCGCCGATGAGCACCTGGGACGTGCTGCTGTGGGGCGCCGCGCCGTACGTGACGATCGCGGTCCTGCTGGTCGGCTCGATCTGGCGCTTCCGGTACGACCGGCTCGGCTGGACCACCCGGTCCTCGCAGCTGCTCGAATCGCGGCTGCTGCGGTTCGCCAGCCCCCTGTTCCACTTCGGACTGCTGGTGGTGATCGTCGGCCACGCGATCGGGCTGCTGATCCCGGAGTCCTGGACCGCCGCGCTCGGCGTCTCCGAGCTCCTCTACCACCTGGTGGCGGTCGGCCTCGGCGCGCTGGCCGGCATCTGCACGCTGGTGGGGGTCGCGCTGCTGATCTACCGGCGGCGCCGCAACGGCCCGGTGTTCTCCGCGACGACCGTCAACGACAAGGCGATGTACCTGGTGCTGGTCGGGGCGATCGTGCTCGGGTTGCTGACCACGGTGCTGGCCAACGGCATCACCGAGGGCTACGACTACCGCGCCACGATCTCGCCGTGGTTCCGCAGCATCTTCGTCCTGCAGCCCGACGTGGCGCTGATGGTGGACGTGCCCTGGCCGTTCAAGGCGCACATCCTGGTGGGGATGCTGCTGTTCGCGCTGTTCCCGTTCACCCGGCTGGTGCACGCCTTCAGCGGTTTCGCCGCGGTGCGCTACCTGTTCCGGCCCTACGTCGTCTACCGCAGCCGGGCCGAGGCGCGACCCCGCCGCGGCTGGGAGCCCGTCGGGGTGCCCGGCCAGCGCCGCGGCAAGCACGACGCCCCGCGCCCGACCCGGAAGCACTGAGGTTTTTCCAACCTCGTTTTGCATTGCGGTGCGGGTAGCGGCCCCCCTGCGGGAGTTACAGCGTCCGCCTGGTCTGTGGGTGCCCAGCCTTATGTATGCCAATACACGGCGGCTGGGCCGTCCTCGCCAGGCGAACGCTGAGAACCCGCGGCGGCGCAAGCGTCGCAGGTGGGCTATGCGCCTGCGGCGCATGCGACACCCCACCGACGTGCGGCTTTGCGGCCCGCGGCTGCGGGCCGACCAGGATGAAAAACGCTCACTGAAACCCGACCCCGCTCAGGCCGGATCGGAAACCTCGGCCCGGGGCGCCTTCGCCCGCGGCGCCGCCTTCGGCGCGAAACCGGCACGTCGCCTGGGCCGCGGCGCGAGGACGTCGACGGTGCCGACCAGGATCATGTGGGCGTAGGCGGTGAGGCCCGTCGCCAGGACGATCCAGCCTCCGCCGCTGAAGGCGTTCGGCTCGTACGACCACAGGATTCCGACGAACACCAGCAGCGTCAGCACCGACGCACCGACGCGGGCGGCGGTGCGGTAGGCCACCGCTGCGGGCCAGGTCAGCAGCGCCGCGACCAGCGCAAGCCCGAGGGGGCCGAGCCGGAATCCGGTGGTGAACAGCCAGAACTCGGCCGCCATCAGCACCACCGCGATGAACACCGTGGGCAGCCAGCGCGCCAAGCCGCGACCGAAGCGGTGCACCAGGCGCCACCCCGACCACACGGCGAAGACCGCGGCGAACAGCATCGCCGGCAACGCGCCGGGCCCGAAGGACGTGCCCGAAAGGTCGGCCACGACCAGCCAGTTCCCGGGCACGCCGCCGAACCAGCCGAAGCCGTCCGCGCACCCGACGTCCACGCCGGTGCCGGAATCCGAGCAGGCCACGGCCAGGGCGCGCATCGGCGATTCCGCCGAACCCGGCGAGTAGGGGCCGTCCGATACGACGAACGAGCTCTCGAACGCCGAGTCGTGCTGCTCGGCGGACAGGACCTGCGTCCCGGGCATCGCCCCCATCCCGACGCCGGTGAACGCCACAGCGCTCGCCGCCAGGAAGCCCAGCAACGCGGCGCGGCGCGGCGCGGCGACGGCGTACACGACCGCCATCAGCAGCGGCTTGATCAGCGTCATCGCCCGACGCCCCAGCCAGGGCAGCACGCCGCGCCCGGAGGGGCGGACGGCCCGGTAGGCGAGCAGCCCGAAGCGCGTCGCCATCGACAGCGCCCGCGGCTCGCCGAGGTCGGCGAACCGCTGGCGGCCGACGTCGTAGCGCTCCACCTGGCCGGACAGCTGCGCGGGCGCGGGCACCGGCGGCTCGGCACCGCTTTCCGGGTCGGCCCCGGAAGAAACGGTTTGGACGAAGGGGATCTCCTCCGCCGCGATAGTCCACTGCAGACGTTCGGTGAGCAGCCGCTGGGTCTCGGTCAGCGAATGCTCGTCGTCCGGGGCGGCGAACAGCGCGTCGAGCTCGGCGCGCACCTCGCCCGCGTGGCGCGCCCACACCTCGGCGAGGAATCCGCGCCACTGCTTGGCCTGCTCCTCGTCGAGCTCCCCGAGCTCCGCCGTCGTCGGGCGGGAGACGATCGCCTGCAGCGCGTCGCCGAGCTCCTCCGAGCCGCTGTGGCGCCGGGCCAGCCGAGTCGGGTCGGCGAGCAACCTGACCAGCGCGGCGGCGGAGTCCATCCGCCCCCACATCCAGTCGTTCGCCCGCCACTTCGCGGACAGGAACGCGCCGAAGTTGCCCACGTCCAGACCGCGGATCTTGTCGGCGATCCGCAGCGGCACGTCCTCGCCGCGCCGCAGGGCGTCGAACGGCAGCGGGCTCTGCTCGTCGCTGACCACGCGCAGCAGGTTGATCCGCGATCCCGGGACGCGCCCGACGTCCAGCGGCGCGGTGAGCACCACCAGCTGCCGCAACGTCTCTGCCCGCCGATCGCTGCGCTCCAGCAGCGCGTAGCCGAGCTGCTGGGGCTCGTCGATCCGCTCGCGGGGCGGGGCTGCCGCGGCCAGCCGGTCGGCGACCCGGTGCAGCACCGCGTGCGCCTCCGCGACCGCGTCCACCCCGGCGGCGTCCGGGACCGCGTCCGCACCGGACGATTCCACAATGGACATGAGTTCGCGGGCGAACTCGGCGAGGTCGTCGTGGAAGTCCTCGCCCGCCTCGATCGCACGCAACACCTCGCCCAGCAGCGGCTGGATCGGGGACGGCAAGGCGTGCTGCAGCCTGGTGCGACGGCGCTGCACGCGCTGCACCCACTCGTCGAGCTCGGTCGTCTCGACGATCGGTTCCAGCTTCGCGCCGTTGATCCAGTACTGGTCGGCGTGCCCCTCCAGCACCTCGCCGAAGCTCCGCAGCCGGTAGAGCACGGACTTGCAGCGCCCGATCTCGCGGCTCTCCGGCGCCCAGCGCTCGATGTCCCAAGCCCAGCCGAGGCATTCCTGCACAGCGGTGAGCAGGCCGCGCGCATCGTCGAAGACGCGCGTGGTGGCGTCGCTGCCGAGCCCGGCCGACAGCCGGTGCGCGAGCTGCGTTCTCGCCTGCGCCGACCACTCCGCCAGCGGATCCCCGACCACCGGCGGCAGCAGCTTGCCGTCCTCGACGCCCGCGGGCTCGGTGAGCAGCCGGTACACCGCCTGGGCGTCCAGCTCCGCGCGAACCACCGCGTGATCGGGCAGGACCGCGCCGACCTGCTGCGCCAGCACCGCCGCCCGCTCGGCATCCGGCGCGGCCCGCAGCGGCGCGTACAAAGCCTTGCGACGCAAGGCGGTTCGCGCGACCAAGCGGTTGTGCTCGTCCAGCGCGTCGAGGTCCGCGAGCAGCGATTCCTGGGACAGCCGGGTCCGCAGGGCCGTCGCGGTCACCGGCACGGCGAACCCGGGCTCGCGGCGTTGTTCGCGCGAGGCAACGGGATCCGGGTTCAGGTAGAGCAGCCACCGGTGCGTCGGCCGGTTCGCCGGCGCGGCCGAGATCGCATCGATCGCCGCCGTCACCGGGATGTTGTCCAGCACGCCGCCGTCGATCACCCGGAACGGCGGGAGCAGCGGATCGGCGACCGTTTCGGAGAACAGCCCGATCATGTTCGGCTCGCCGTCCGGTGGTTCGCCGAGCGACGAGCGCACCTGCGCGGGCTCGAAGGCGAACGGGAACGACGACGTCGAGCGGGCGGCGTGGGCGAGCCGCAGCACGGTGGGCGCGAAATCGTCGCCCGCGCCGAAGTCCGACAGCGGATCGCCCGCCCTGCCCTGGTGCCGGAACCGGAACGACGCGGTGCGCCGCTCCTGCAGCATCGGCCCGGACCGGCCGTCGAAGCGCCGCTCCAAGATCGGGTCCAGCAGGGTGGCGGTCAGCAGCAGGTCGGCGCGGTTGCCGGGGTGCTCCGCCGCCGCGGGCACGTTGTCGGTGATGACCTCGGCGAGCTCGGCGCGGAAGTAGCGGTCGCCCTCCAACAGCGACGGCGGGCGGTGCTGCCAGAACTTCGGCACCGGCCGGGACATGGCCTCCACGTCCCCCAACCGCACCCACACCTCGCGCATCCGGTCGAAGGGCATCCCGTAGACCAGCGTCGCGGACAGCAACGTCGCGTTGAGGCCGCCGGCCGAGGCCCCGGCGAGCACGTCGACCGCGACCGCGTCGTAGCCGGACAGCTTCGCCAGCGACGCCCACGGATGGGTGCCCGTCGAATCGTCGTCCGCCGGTGCCCGCGAATCCGCCACGGCCTCGCGGAGCCGGTTGATCTCGGCGACCGCGCCGCCGATCCACACGGCCATGCTCGCGCCGCCGCGCATGGCCAGCGCCAAGCGCAGTTCCTGCTCGTTCTCCGCTGCCGCGGTGGCCACCTCGGAGCCCGCCCTCTCGATCGACGCCTGCGGATCTCACCCGGAACCTACCGCGACTGCCGCCACGGCCGATCTCCAACAAGCGAACTCAACCCGTCCGCCACCGCACCGAGCCCCGGACGGCGCATCACCACCACCCGCCAGGCGCCTCCCCGGCAGGCGCGGGATCGCGAGCACTTCGCATCGCCACAGCGACTGTTCGGGAGTGGCGGCGACAGGCGGGCTCACGCCGCTGAAGCAGCAAAGCCATTCGAGGGTCGCGCGTTCGAGTTGTGGTGGCGTTTTCGCGCGAAACCGGCGCCCGCCCCGCCTACCGAACGCCGGTTTCGCGCGAAAACGGCGCCCACACGCCTACCGAACGACGCTTTCGCGTGAAAGCGGCGCTCGCGACCGGCGCCGCCGCGATCAGGATTCCGGTGGGGTCCAGCGATCGGTCCGGGTCATGCCCGCCGCGCGGCCCTTGCCCGAGATCACCAGCGCCATCTTCCGGGACGCCTCGTCGATCATCTCGTCGCCCAGCATCGCCGCGCCGCGCTTCCCGCCGGCCGCCGAGGTGTGCCACTCGTAGGCGTCCAGGATGTTCTCGGCGTGGTCGTAATCCTCCTGCCGCGGCGAGAAGAGCTCGTTGACCGCGTCCACCTGGGCCGGGTGCAGCACCCACTTGCCGTCGAAGCCCAGCGCCGCCGACCTGCCGCCCACCGCACGCAGCCCGTCGACGTCCTTGATCTGCAGGTACGGCCCGTCGATCGCCTGCACCCCGGCCGCGCGGGCCGCGACCAGGATGCGCATCAGGATGTAGTGGTAGGCGTCGCCGACGTCGTAGCCGGGCGGCTGGTGACCGACGACCAGCGACCGCATGTTGATCGACGCCATGAAGTCGGCAGGCCCGTAGACCAGCGCCGTCACCCGCGGCGAGGCGGCGGCGATCGCGTCCACCTCGACCAGGCCGCGGGCGTCCTCGATCTGCGGCTCGATGCCGATCCGGCCGACCTCCAGCCCGGTGGCGCGCTCGATCTGCGTCAGCGTCAGGTCCAGCCAGCGCACGTGCTCCGGGGTGCTCACCTTCGGCAGGACGATCGAGTCGAGCTCGGCGCCCGCGCCCTCCACGACGGTCACGACGTCCTGGTAGGTCCACTCGGTGTCCAGCGCGTTGACCCGCACCGAGCGGATCTTCTCGCCCCAGCCGCCCTCGTTGAGCGCGCCGACGATCCGGTCCCGCGCCTCGGCCTTCGCCAGCGGCGCGACCGCGTCCTCGAGGTCCAGGAAGAACTGGTCGGCGGCCAGCCCGCGCGCCTTGTCGATCATCTTCGCGCTGGAGCCCGGCACCGCCAGGCAGCTCCGCCGGGCACGTCGACCGTCCACGTTGTCCTCCTCTGGCCTCGCGAGTCGTTGCGTGTGTACCACGCACCCCACCGCCGGAACCGGACAAGTGCCCGGCGGCACAGGGCCGATCTTCGGGCGGCGGGCGACCGGAAGAGTGCATAGCCTGAGCCACGTGGCAGCCGCGACCAGGGTTTTCGCGGCCCGGATGGCCGGCTTGTCGGTGTTCGGGCCCGACGGCGAATCGATCGGCCGGGTGCGCGACGTCGTCGCGGGGCTCAGCGTCCGGCGGCAGCCGCCGCGCGTCCTCGGCCTGGTCGTCGAGCTGCCCACCCGGCGCCGGATCTTCGTACCCATGCTGCGGGTCACCCGGGTCGAGCCGAGCGCGGTGACGCTGGCGACCGGCACGGTGAACCTGCGGCACTTCCACCAGCGCCCCAACGAGCTCCTGGTGCTCGGCCAGCTGCTGGACGCCCGGGTCGTCATCGACTCCACCCATGCGCCCGCGGTCCTGGTGGACGTCGCGATGGAGCAGATCCGCACCCGCGACTGGCAGCTGGCCAAGCTCGCGGTCCGGGAGCGCACCGGGCGGCTCGGCCGGCGCGGCCCGACGCAGGTGCTGGACTGGGGCCAGGTCACCGGTCTGGCGGTCGCGGAGCTGACCGGCAAGCCGCAGGGCGTGCAGCAGCTGCTCGCCATGTTCGACACGATGCGCGCCGTCGACGTCGCGAGCACCCTGCACGAGCTGCCGACCAAGCGCCGCTACGAGGTGGCCGAGGCGCTGGACGACGAGCGGCTCGCCGACGTCGTCGAGGAACTGCCCGAGGAAGACCAGAAGGACCTGCTGGAACACCTGGACGACGAGCGCGCGGCGGACGTGCTGGAGGCGATGAACCCGGACGACGCCGCCGACCTGCTCGCCGAACTGTCCGAAGTGGACACGGAACGGCTGCTCGGGCTGATGGCGCCGGAGGAATCCGCGCCGGTCAAGCGGCTGATGGCGTACTCGTCCGACACCGCGGGCGGCCTGATGACGCCGGAGCCGATCGTGGTCGGGCCGGACGCGACCATCGCCGAGGCGCTGGCGATGGCGCGCAACCCCGACCTGCCGGTGGCGCTGGCCAGCCTGGTGTTCGTCTGCCGCCCGCCGTCGGCCACGCCGACCGGCCGCTACCTGGGCTGCGTGCACATCCAGCGGCTGCTCCGCGAGCCACCGTCGACCCTGGTCGCCGGCGCGCTGGACACCGACCTGGCGAGCCTCCCGGCCAGCGCCTCGCTGACCGACGTCACCCGCTACTTCGCCGCCTACAACCTGGTGTGCGGGCCGGTGCTGGACGACGAGGAACACCTCATCGGCGCGGTCACCGTCGACGACGTGCTCGACCACCTGCTGCCGGAGAACTGGCGGGAGAGCGGGCTTCCCGGACCGGAGCCCGGCCCCACCGACCGGCCGACGAACCGGGAGGCGCACTGATGCCCGAACTGCTGACCCGCCGTCGACTCGACCAGCCCCGCCCGCCGCACCGGTTCACGGTCTCCTTCGACCCGGAGCTCTTCGGACAGGTCTCGGAGCGGATCGCCCGGTTCCTCGGCACCGGCAAGTTCCTGTTCTGGATGACCGTGTTCGTGATCGCCTGGATCGCGGTGAACCTGTTCGCGGTCGGGCTGCAGTGGGACCCGTACCCGTTCATCCTGCTCAACCTGGCCTTCTCCACCCAGGCCTCGTACGCCGCGCCGCTGATCCTGCTCGCGCAGAACCGCCAGGACGACCGGGACCGGGTCTCGCTGGAGGAAGACCGGGCGCGGGCGGCCCAGACCAAGGCGGACACGGACTACCTGGCCCGCGAGCTCGCCGCGCTGCGCCTGGCGGTCGGCGAGGTCGCCACCCGCGACTACCTGCGCAGCGAACTGGACCGGCTCCGCGAAGAGCTCCCGGGCCTGAAGAGCGAGGCGGAGAAGCGCCGAGCCCGCACAGCCCACGGAGACGCCTGACACCCAGGATTTCCCAATTTTAGGCAAAATCGGGATCCCGCCGAGGCGAAAACCGGGATCAGGCCGGGTCGAGGTCGGCGAAGAGGGCGACGATCGCCGGAGCCGTGACCTCGTGGGCCGCGTACTCCTCGCGGGTGCACCAGGCGAGCTCCGCGATCTCGGCCGCCGGCTCCGGGGCACCGTCCAGCTCGCCCGTGTAGCAGCTGAGCTCGACCTGCACCCCGTCTCCCTGCCCGACCGCGTCGGTGACGTAGCGGCCGAGGAAGTCCGCCCCCACCAGACCGACACCGAGCTCCTCCCGCACCTCCCGGTGCAGCGCCTGCACCTCGGTCTCGCCCGGGTCGATCTTGCCGCCGGGCAGGTAGAACGCGGCCTGGTAGTCGGCGCGGACCAGCAGCAACCGCCGGTCCACGAACCGCACCAGGCCGACCGCGCGGATCAGTCGTTCGGGAGCCGTGGGGTTCGCATCGTGCACGCCCTCATGCTTGCGCACGCTGCCCCGGCGGCGACGGCACACCCCCGTCGGCCAGCCGCTCGCAGGTGCGCATCAGCGCCTCCAGCTCCCCCGCGGTGGCGGACAGGAAGTACCGCGCCACGCCGGTGCGATGCGTCGACGCCGCCAGCTGCAACCGTGCTTCGCCACGTTCGGTGATCACGGCCTGGACCCCGCGCCCGTCCGAATCGACCCGGACGCGACGCACCAGCCCGAGCCGTTCGAGGCGGTCCACGAGCCTGGTCACGCCGGAGCGCGACAGCAGCACGACATCCGCGAGTTCGGTCATCCGGAGCCGCTGCTCCGGGGATTCTGCCAGCGCTTCGAGGACGTCGTAGGCGGCGAGCGTGAGCCGTTGCTCGGCGATCAGGTCGCCCTCCAGGCAGCGCGTGACCCTGGCGTGCGCGCGGAGGAAACTGCGGTACGCCAACAATTCACTTCGAGTCGGTAATCGATCAAGAGCCGTCTCGGCCACGAAGATTGATATTACGGACCGCGTTCGCCTGACTGCGCAGCGCCCCCGAACAAGAATCGCGTTCTGTCCCGTCCGCCCCACTGACCAGCGCGATGCCACGGCCCGCAGCCCTGTCCGCGCCGGGCTACCGGTCCGTAGCATGGGATTGTCAACAACGGGGTGTGAGAGCCTTCGAGGCTGGCGCCCAGCGAAGCGACCACCGACCACGTCCGCAACAGCTTGCCGAGGTAACCGTGACCAGTACGCAGTCCGCGCCCACCGAGGACGCCGTCCGGAAGGCCCTCAGCCAGGTCGAGGACCCGGAGATCCGCCGGCCGATCACCGACCTGGGCATGGTCAAGAGCGTGTCCATCGGCCCCGACGGCGATGTTGCGGTCGAGGTGTACCTGACGGTCCAGGGCTGCCCGATGCGGGAAACGATCACGCGGCGGGTGACCGATGCCGTGTCCGCCGTCGAAGGCGTCGCCTCGGTGCAGGTCGAGCTCGACGTGATGAGCGACGAGCAGCGCACCGAGCTGCGCAAGATGCTCCGCGGCAGCGCCGAGGAACCGCGCATCCCGTTCGCCGAGCCCGGCTCGATGACGCGCGTCTACTGCGTGGCATCCGGCAAGGGCGGGGTCGGCAAGTCCAGCGTGACGGTCAACCTCGCGGTGGCGATGGCCAAGCGCGGCCTGTCGGTCGGCGTGGTCGACGCCGACATCTACGGCCACTCGGTGCCGCGGATGCTGGGCGCGGGCGGCAAGCCCACCCAGGTGGAGAAGATGATCATGCCGCCGCAGGCGCACGGCGTGAAGGTCATCTCCATCGGCATGTTCACCCCCGGCAACACCCCGGTGGTCTGGCGCGGGCCGATGCTGCACCGCGCGCTGCAGCAGTTCCTGTCCGACGTCTTCTGGGGCGACCTGGACGTCCTGCTGCTCGACCTGCCGCCCGGCACGGGTGACGTGGCACTGTCCACCGCCCAGCTGATCCCGAACGCGGAGATCCTGGTCGTCACCACCCCGCAGCAGGCCGCGGCCGAGGTCGCGGAGCGGGCCGGGGCGATCGCCATGCAGACGCGGCAGCGGCTGGCCGGCGTGGTGGAGAACATGTCCTGGATGGAGCTGCCGGACGGCCAGCGCATGGAGGTCTTCGGCTCCGGCGGCGGCCGGCTGGTCGCGGAGTCGCTGAGCCGCTCGATCGGCTCGGACGTGCCGCTGCTCGGCCAGGTGCCGCTGGACCCGCGCCTACGCGAAGCCGGCGACAACGGCACCCCGCTGGTCCTGGAAGCCCCCGACTCGCCCGCGGCGGTGGTCCTCAACGACATCGCCAAGCGCCTGTCCACCCGGGCCCGCGGCCTCGCGGGCAAGCTCCTCTCCGTCTCGCCCGCCTGACGCTCCGGCCGACGTCGTTCCGCAATTTCAATGGAAATCGAAGATCCGATTTCCATTGAAATTGCGGATCATCACCCCATCGGGGGTACTCCGGTCGAGGTCGAGGTCGAGGTCGAGGTCGAGGTCGAGGTCGAGGTCGAGGTCGAGGTCGAGAGAGGGCCGACACCTCGAGAGGCGGATGTCCGGGACCAGGCGGAGGCGGGTGTCCGGGGTCAGGCGCGTTTGGCGACTGCGAGGAGGCCCGGGCCCGTGGGGAGCGTGACCGGGACCAGGTTCTCGTCGGTCTGGATGGCCCGGACCAGGTCGCGCAGCGCCAGGGCCAGCGCGCTCCGGGCGTCCGGGCTGGCCAGCTGGACGCCCGCGAACACGATCACGCCGCCCGGGCGCAGCAGGCGGACGCCGAGCTCCAGGTACCTCGGGTAGTCCGTGGTCGCGATGCCCACCGACACCAGGTCGTAGCCGCCCTCCGTGAGCCGCGGCATCAGGTCGACCGCGCGGCCGGCGATCAGCCGCGTCCGGCCGGTCGGCACGCCCGCCTCCCGCAGCGTCGCGCGCGCCGTCCGCTGCGCGGCCGCATCCGCGTCGATCGACGTCAGCACGCCGTCCGGCATCATGCCCTGGAGCAGCCACAACGCGCTCTCGCCCGAGCCGGTGCCGACCTCCACGACGGCCTTGGCCCGCAACGCCGCCGCCAGGAAGCGCAGCAAGTGCAGCGACGACGCCCCGACCGAGGTGTCCGTCGGCGCGCCGGATCGCACCTGGTTCCGGCCCACGGGCCCGGCACCCACCGGCGTCTCGGGTATCACAACGCGAAAGGTTATCGACGTTGCCCGCCGCAGTGACCCGGGCGGCCGACATCGTTAGGGGGCCGTTTCCGGCGGGCCGGCGGTGCGACGCGCATCACGTCAAGTTCTCAGCCTGTTCTCAGGCGTCTTTAATCGCTACCTCACCAGGGCATACGAGAGTAGACACGTCATAACCGACACCCATCGGCGTCTCCTTGACGACACCGCCGGGAACAACGGAGGCGACATGCTCGTTCTTGGAGATGCAACCGCACAGGAGGTGGCTTCTCGCCCAATGGCAACACAGCCGATGAGTGTGGCCCCCAGTGTCCAACAGAGCACCATCTCGCCCGCCGCGGAAGAGGTCAACTGGACCCCTCCGACGTGGGACGAGGTGGTCCGGCAGCACGCAGACCGGGTCTACCGGTTGGCGTACCGCCTGACCGGCAACCAGCACGACGCAGAGGACCTGACCCAGGAGACCTTCATCCGGGTGTTCCGGTCGCTGGCGTCGTACAAGCCGGGAACGTTCGAGGGCTGGCTGCACCGGATCACCACGAACCTGTTCCTCGACATGGCCCGCCGCAGGTCCCGCCTGCGCATGGAGGGCCTGCCCGAGGACACCGACCGGTTGCCCGGCGGTGGCCCGAGCCCTGAGCAGGTCTTCAACGACACCCACCTCGACCCCGACCTGCAGACGGCGCTGGACGAACTGCCGCCGGAGTTCCGGGCGGCAGTGGTGCTCTGCGACGTCGAGGGGCTCTCCTACGAGGAGATCGGCGCCACCTTGGGCGTGAAGCTGGGTACTGTGCGCAGCAGGATTCACCGCGGGCGCCAGATGTTGAAGGCCACCTTGGAAGCTCGCCGCGAGCATGCCCGGGAGGTTTGACGAATGACGGTTTTGCGTGGGTGGGGACTGCCGGAGCAGCACCTCGCGCTGGACGCGATCGTCGCGTTGGTGGACGGCGAGCTGAGCCCGAGCGCCCATGATCGCGCCGTCTCCCACCTGGCCCACTGCCCCGCGTGCACCGCGGACGCCGCCGCCCAGCGGCAGGCCCGCGCCGCGGTTCGGGCGGCCGGGACGCCGTCGATCTCGCCGAAGTTCCTGCAAGCCCTGCAGGCCATCCCGGCGCACGCAGAACTGCCCAGCCAGCCGGACGGCCTCGCGCTGACCGAGGACGGCCAGCTGGTCGCCGTGACCCGCCCGGACCGCGGGAAGCGGTTCGGCGACGGAGCGGCGCTCGGATCCTCGCGGCCGCTCGGCGGCAGCCAGCAACCCTTCGGCAGCGTGCCCCCTTTTGCCGGTGATGCCGCGACGGCACCTGCGCGGCGGGTCGGCCGCCGCACCCGGCAGGGAGCCGGCGTGGTGTTCTCCGGCCTGGTGCTGGGCGCGCTCGCGCTGATGAACCTGCCGACCGACGACGACGGCCAGCCGGTACCGGGCGTACCGAGCCCGCTGCCCGGCGGCGCGTTCACCAACGCCGTCATCCCGGCGTCGGCTCGCGAAGACCTGCCCGGCGACCCGTCCTCCGGTCAGCAGCCCTCGTCCGAGGTTCCCGTTCCGAGCACCTCGGCGAGCGCGCCGCCGGGGAACTGATCCGGCCGGACGACTTCGCCCGCTCCCACACGAACTTCACCCGTCGCCCGGCAAAATGGGCACACCGGCGGTGCGTCCACATGCCGGTGGCACGGGCTCCTCGCCCGTGTGATCCACTCGAACGGACGAGTTCCGACCGCATGCCCGGGGAGCGATGAGCGACCAGCCAGGAACGCCCGCACAGGGCCCCGACGCCGACCATCAGCGCCGGGATCAGCCCGAAGCAGGCCAGCAGGGTCCCAACGGACGGCCAGCCCAACCCGTGCATCCGTGGCAGGGCGCGGCCGGCCCCGCCCGCGGAGTGCCGGCCGCGCCGGACCGCCCCATGCGAAACGGCCAGGCATCCCCGCCCCGCCTCGCACCGCGCCCGCTGCAGCGCCCCTCCGTCGACCCGTCGCAGAGCTCGACGTTCGGCCGCCCGAAGGGCGTGACCGGCAGCTTCGACCCGAACCGGCGCGACGTCCCGGCGCGCGGCATCGAGCAGGGTCCGCCCCCGCCGGAAGCGCTGTCCAAGGCGTTCGGCCGCCCGCGGGCCAGCAGCGAGAAGCTCCAGCGCGCGCCCGGCGAGCAGCCGATGACGCCCGAGCCGGCCGATGAGCCGGCGCTGTGGAACTCCGGCGAGAGCGATCCGTGGCGCAATCCCGCCGCAGGCGCGGTGATCGGCCCACCCGCGCTCGGCGAGGAGCAGGAGGAGAAGCCCGAGAGCACCGAAACCGGTCCGCTGCTCAGCGCCCGCGAAGTGCTGTTCGGCCGCCGGGTGCACCCGCGCGCGCTCGTGATCCTCGCCGTGGTCGCCCTGCTCGTCGGGCTGGCCGGCGGGCTGCTCGGCCGGATCACCGCCGAGGAGGGCAATCCGCTCACCAATCCCGACGTCACCCTGGCCGAGGTGGAGCAGGGCAAGGAGCGACCGAAGGGCACCGTCGCCGCGGTGGCGCAGCGCGTGGTCCCCGCCGTCGTGTCGATCGAGGTGCGCGTCGGCGCGCAGGGCGGCAGCGGCTCCGGGGTCGTCATCGACGGCAACGGCTACGTGGTCACCAACAACCACGTCATCTCGATGGCCGCCGACACCCCGGGCGCGCTGGTCTCCACGGTCTTCCACGACGGCACCCGGGTGCCCGCCCGGATCGTCGGCCGCGACGTCAAGACCGACCTGGCGGTGATCAAGGTCGAGGTGTCCAACCCGACGGTCGCCCAGCTCGGCCGCTCCGACGAGCTGGCGGTCGGCGACGAGGTGATCGCCATCGGCTCGCCGCTGGGCCTGGCGGGCACCGTGACCACCGGCATCGTCAGCTCGGTGCACCGCCCGATGCGGCTGGCCGGCGAGGGCACCGACACCAACGCGGTCATCGACGCGATCCAGACCGACGCCGCGATCAACCCCGGCAACTCCGGCGGCGCCCTGGTCGACGGCAACGGCGCGGTGGTCGGCATCAACAGCGCGATCCGGACGCTCGGGGCCGGCGGCGAAGGCGGCTCGATCGGGCTCGGCTTCGCGATCCCGATCGACGACGTCCGGCGCATCGCCGAGGAGCTGATCCGAACCGGCAACGTGCAGCACGCCGATCTCGGCGTCAACGCCAAGTCGGTCAGCGACGGGCTCGCCGACGGCGCCCAGGTGCAGAACGTGCAGGACGGCAGCGCCGCGGCGGCGGCCGGGATCGCCGAGGGCGACGTGATCATCCGGGTCGGCGAGCGCAAGGTGGCCGGCGCCGACGAGCTGATCGTGGCCGTCGACCGGCACCAGGTCGGCGAGCGGGTGCCGGTCGCCGTGGTGCGGCAAGGCCGCGAGCTGGTGCTCGACGTGACCCTGCGGTGAACGGCGGGTTCCGCCTGGTCCGGCCGGGCGGGAAGTTTCGCGGTTTTGCCAGCGGCACGACGCCCCCCGGGGGACAGGCTTCGTGGTCGTGAGTACTTTGGACTGCTGTCGCGATCCAAGGTACTCACGACCTCGGTGACCAGCGGAAACCGCGCACCGCGGAACCCCGGGAATGCCATGCCGTCGCAAGGGCCGCACCGCTTGCGGCTCGGCGAGCCGAACGAGCAGCTAACAGTTCGTGAAGGCGGCGTGCTGGGCCAGTTCGCCCTCCTGCCCGGATCACCCGGTCGGTACCCTGGGGATGCGTTGGCAGCGCGCGGTGCTGGTCCGCGAGCCGTGGAGGACCCGGAGGTAGTCGAGAGGTGTTCGAAAGCGTCGGCTGGCTCGAGATCCTGGTCCTCGTCGTGGCCGGGCTGTTCATCCTCGGCCCGGAGCGCCTGCCGCAAGGCGCGGCGTGGCTGGGCCGGACCGTCCGCCAGGTCAAGGAGTACGCGACCGGAGCCCGCGAGCAGATCAAGTCCGAGCTCGGCCCGGAGTTCGACGAACTGCGCAAACCGCTGGAAGACCTGCGCGGCATCCGCAACTTCAACCCGCGCACGGCCGTGACCAAGCACCTCTTCGACGGGGAGAACCCGCTCGACGGCCTCAACGGCAACGGCAGCAACGGGCACCAGGCGAAGCCGGCCGACCCGCCCAAGCCCGAGCAGCGCCCGCTCGCGCCGGGCGAGCGCCCGCCGTACGACTCCGACGCGACCTGATCAGACCTCGACCGCGACGCGCTTGGGTGCCGTGCGGACGAGCCACGCCCCGGCCGCCGCCACCGCCAGCCAGCAGCACAGCAGGACGGTCATCCCGGACCAGCCCCACGAGCCGTAGGCCGCGCCGCCCAGCACTCCGCCCACGCTGCTGCCGCCGTAGTAGGCGAACTGGTACAGCGCGGACGCCTGACCACGGGCCGATGCCGATGCCCGCGCCCCGACCCATCCGCTCGCCACCGAGTGCGCGGCGAAGAATCCGCCGGTGAACACGACCAGGCCCACCACGATCATCAGCAGGCTGTCGGCGAGCATCAGCAGCAGACCTAGCACCGTCACCGCCAGGCCGGCGAGCAGCACCTGGATGCGTCCCCAGCGATCGGCGGCGCGACCGGCGAGCGTGGAGGTGACCGTTCCTGCGGCGTAGGCGAGGAACGCGAGCGCTGCGAGCGCCGGCGGCACCAGCAGCGGCGGTGCGGCGAGGCGGAAGCCGAGCACGTTGTAGACGGTGACGAAGGCGCCCATGCCAAGCGCGGCGACCAGGTACGGCGCGTAGAGCACCGGGTCGCTGAGCGCGGCGCGCAGGCCGCCGAGCAGCGGGCGCCAGCGCAGCGGTTGCCGCTGGTGATTGCGTTCGGCCGGCAGCAGCACCACGAACAGCACCGTGCACACTCCGGCGAGCACAGCCACCGCCAGGAGTCCGCCGTGCCAGCCGGCGAAGTCGCCGACCACGCCGCCCAGCAGCCGGCCACCCATGCCGCCGATGGTGGTGCCCGCGACGTAGAGCCCCATCGTCGTGCCCAGCTGCTCGCCGCCGGTCTCGTCGGCCAGGTATGCGGCCGCGACCGCGGCCAGGCCGGCGATCGCCGCACCCTGCACCAGGCGAACGGCAACGAGCACCGGGAAGAACGGCACCCACGGCAGCAGCAAGCCCAGGACCTCGGCGGTCAGCAAGGCGGCGATCATCGTGCGGCGACGGCCGACCGCTTCCGACAGCGTGCCGAGCGGGATCGCCGCGACGGCCAGCCCGAGCGTGCTCGCCGAGATGAGCAGCGCCGCCGTGCCCGGGTTCAGCGCGAAGACCTCGGCAAGCTGTGGCAGCACCGGCTGCGGCGCGTAGAGCAGCGCGAACATCGCCAGCGCGCCGAGCAGCAGGGCGATGCGGATCTTGCGGATGCGGGCCGGGTCGACTGCGTTCACGTGCTCGAACGTAAGTAGCCCTGACTAATGCGTCCAATGTCGTAATGCCGCATGATTGATGCGGTGGTGAATGAATCAGCCGGGCCGGACGACCCGTCGCAGCTAGCGGCCCACCTCGCCCCGTCGCTCGCCCTGCTGCGCGCGGTCGCAGCCGAGGGCCATCTCACACGAGCAGCGGAGTCCCTGGGCGTCCCGCAGCCGACGGTCAGCCGCGCGCTGGCCAAGCTGGGCGATCGACTCGGCACGCCGGTGATCGTGCGGCAGGGTCGCGGCATCCACCTGACCCGTGCCGGAGCCCTGCTCGCGGCGGCCGCCGAAGACGCGATGCGTGGGCTGGAGGCCGGCTGCCGGGCCGTGATCGAGGAGATCGACCCCGACCGGGGCCAGGTGACGTTCGGGTTCCAGCACACGATGGGCAGCACGCTGGTGCCGCCGCTGCTGCGCGAGTTCCGCGACGTGCACCCGAACGTGCGGTTCGGGCTCGTGCAGGGGCCGCGCAACAGCATGCTCGCGCGCGCCTGGTCGGGCGAGATCGACCTCTGCGTCGTCTCGCCGCTGCCGGAGCACGATCCTCATTGGGAAACCGCACCGCTCCGGGAGGAGCCGCTGGTCGCGGTGCTGTTCGCGCGGCACCGGCTGGCCCGGCGCCGCAGGCTGCGGCTGGCCGAGCTCGCCGGGGACGACTTCGTGGCGACCCGCCCCGGCTACGGACTCCGGCAGATCTTCGCGGGCCTGGCCGAACGCGCCGGTTTCGAGCCGCGGTTGGCCTTCGAGAGCGAAGAGGTCGACACGGTGCGCGGGCTGGTCGCCGCCGGGCTCGGCGTGGCGCTGCTGCCACCGGGCGACAACGGCCCGGCGCCGGGCACGGTCGAGGTACCGCTGGATCCACCGGCGCACCGCACGATCGGCCTGGCCTGGCCGGCGGGCCGGACGCTTCCGCCGGCGGTCCGCACCTTCCGCGACTTCACCCTGCGCAATTTCAATGGAAATCGAAGGTCCGATTTCCATTGAAATTGCGGAAGTTGTCCACAGCCACCGGTGTGTCGTGGCCCGACACGCCGTGGTTCCGCGGTTTCAATTGAAACTGCGGAACCACTCGCCACCCCGAGCGATCACCCCGAAGAGATCCTCTGAGAGATCACTCCGAGGGCATCGTTCGAGGGATCAGTTCGAGAAGCTTGCGGCGAGGGCGACGAGGCTTCGGGCCGCGAAGCCCGTGCCTCCCGACACCACCTCCGCGTAGTCCTTGTCCGCCCGGGCCGGGCCCGCGATGTCCAGGTGCGCCCACGGCAAGCCGCCCGTGAACTCGCGCAGGAACAGCGCCGCCGTGATGCCGCCGGGGCCCGGCGGCGTCTGCTTCACGTCCGCGAGCCGGCCCTTCACGTCTTCCGCGTGGTCCTCCAGCAGCGGCATCCGCCACCAGGCCTCGCCGACCCGCTGCCCGGCCTCCCGGACGCGATCGGCCAGCTCGCCGTCGGTGGCGAACAGCCCGCCGGTGCGCAGGCCCAGGGCGACCTTCATCGCGCCGGTCAGCGTCGCGACGTCCACCAGCAGGTCCGGCTCCAGCCGGTCCACCGCGTAGGCGAGGGCGTCGGCGAGCACCATGCGGCCTTCGGCGTCGGTGTTGCCGACCTCCGTCGTGGTGCCGCCGTAGTGCCGGACGATGTCGCCGGGCCGGTACGCGCTGCCGGACACGTGGTTCTCCGCCGACGGCACCAGGCCGGTCACCCGGACCGGCAGCTCCAGCCGGGCGATGGTCAGCAGCGCGCCGATCACCGCCGCGCCGCCGGACATGTCGGTGCGCATCAGGTGCATGCCCTCGGCGGGCTTGATCGAGATGCCGCCGGTGTCGAAGGTGATGCCCTTGCCGACCAGCACCAGGTGCGGGCCCTCGACGTCCTTCGGCCGGTAGGTCAGCTCCAGCAGCCGGGGCGGCCGCGACGAACCGCCCCCGACCGCGAGGATCCCGCCGAAACCGTTGTCGGCCAGCCACTTCTCGTCCCGCACCACGGCGGTCAGGTCCGGCACGTCGGCGGCCAGCTCGGCGGCGACGCCGGTGAACCAGGCCGGGTCCTTGATGTTCGAGGGAGCGTTGGCGAGATCGCGGGCCAGCGCGGTGGCCGCCGCCAGCTCGCGGGTGCGCCGGACCTGCTCGCCCAGCGCCGCCACGTCGGCGCCTTCCGGCGCCACCAGCAAGACCTTCCGCAGACGCGGCGGGGTCGGCTTGGCGGTCACCCGGAACCGGTACCCGCCCAGCGCCAAGCCCAGCGTCAGCGCCGAAACCGCTTCGCCGTCGACGTCGTCCGGCAGCCGGATCTGGAGGTAGTCCGCGTCGGAGGCGTCCCCGAGGTCGCCGACCTCGTCGTCGGACTCCGCCGCCTGGTCCAGCCTCGCGCGCAGCGCGCGTGCGAGCGCCGCCCCGGCGCTGCGCCACTTCACCGGCTCGCCCGAGCCGACACCCACGACCCAGCCGACGCCACCCGACGGCAGGGGCAGCGCGCGGACGTCACCGGCCGACGAGGAAGCGCCTACGGCCTGCAGCACCGCGATGTCCACATCGAACGGTTCGGCTGCCGCCGCCAGGTCCGGGCCCGACTCGCCGTCGAAGACCGCGACCGCGCCCGGCACGCCGTCCCGCCACTGCCGCACGACGTCCACTTCGACCAGTGACGTCGGGATGGCGGGCAGCGCCGGGTCCGCGTCGCGGACCGGCTGGGCGGAGCGGAACACTGAAGAACCGGACACGAGAAGACCTTCCTGCACGGCTGGCCGCGCGCATTCGACTGCCTGCCCTCGAAACGGCGGAGCCGGAACGAGTTCAACGACAGCTGTAGAAGTTACCGTCCTCGCACGTCCGGTCACGATGCGCGCCCGAACGAAGGCCCCCGGACGATCACGGGGGCGGGGCGAGGACTTGCCTGCCATCGACGACGGCCCCGGTGCCACCCATGGCACCGGGGCCCGACCGCGGCGAAGAAGCTCGCCACTCGTCGTCGACTCGATTTCGTTGTCGCCTCGGGCGTTGGGGCAGCGCCGCTACCCCGACCGCCGACCGGCGGCCTCAGCCGGTGGCCGACTCCAGGGCGTCGCCCAGGTTCTTGGCCTCCTCGACCGACATCTCGACGACGAGCCGCCCACCACCCTCAAGCGGGACGCGCATCACGATGCCGCGTCCCTCCTTAGTCACCTCGAGGGGACCGTCACCGGTCCGGGGCTTCATGGCCGCCATAGCGTGCTCCCTCCGTGAACTCTTCCCCCGCTGGTCGCCACAACCAGCTCGGGTCCTCCCCCATTCTCCCCCATCCCGAGGCGGGGACGAAACCGAACCGATCAACTCGTGTCGCCCGTGCGCTGGTCGAATGCCCGCGGGGGCTGGCAGACTCACGTCCCGTGCGGGCTGTTCCGGTGCATTCCGGCGCGACCGTCGGCGCCTCCGGGCCGACGGTCCGCGCCCGGCGCCGGGCCGGCCCCCGCGGCGCTCGACCACTACCCGGGCGACCAGCCACAACACTGTCTACTCGGGACTTCGCGCGACCCCCGGAGTCCACTTTGGAAAGTCGAGCGGCGATCTCGCGACCCGCCACAACGGACCGCAGGAAGAGGAGTGCGAAGTGACCGACGTGCTGCTGACCGAGGACACCGCAGGTGTGCGCCTGCTCACGCTGAACCGGCCCGAGTCGTTCAACTCGCTCGACGTCGAGCTCAAGCAGGCCCTGATCACCGCGCTGCGGGAAGCCGCCGCCGACGACTCGGTGCGCGCGCTGGTGATCACCGGCGCGGGGAAGGCGTTCTGCGCGGGCCAGGACCTCAAGGAGCACGTCGCGCTGCTGAACTCCGGCGACCCGGCGCCGCTGAACACGGTCGAAGAGCACTACAACCCGATCATCCGCGCCGTGACGAGCATGCCGAAGCCCGTGATCGCCGCGGTCAACGGCACCGCCGCCGGGGCGGGCGCGTCGCTGGCCTACGCGTGCGATCTGCGGGTGGCCGCGGCGAACGCGAAGTTCCTGATGGCCTTCGCCAACGTCGGGCTGTCGACGGACTCCGGCGCGTCGTGGACGCTGCCGAGGCTGATCGGCTACGGCCGGGCGATGGAACTGCTGCTGCTGGCCGAGCCGGTGGCCGCCGAGGAGGCGCTGCGGATCGGCATGGTGAACCGGGTCGTCGACGCCGGTGAAGCCGTCGCGGCGGCCACCGAGCTGGCCAAGCGGATGGCGGCCGGGCCGACCAGCGCCTACGCCCGGATCAAGGAGGCGATGCTGGCGGCGGCAGCCGAGGGCCTGGCCGAGGCGCTCGCCGTGGAGGCGGGAGCGCAGGCGGAGGCCGGGGCGACGGCCGACCACCGGGAGGCCGTCGCGGCGTTCGTCGAGAAGCGAACCCCCCACTTCACCGGTCACTGAGGCGCCCCTGGGTCGTGAGTGTTTTGGACTGCTATAACGCTCCAAAACACTCACGACCCGTGACCAGCGGAAACGTCCTTCTGCGCGCCGACAGGCGGCAAGGGCCGGTGGTGCCCAGCACGTCGCGGGGCCGAGGTACGCGACGGCCGCGGCACCGAATCAGCCGGTTCCCCCGCCGCCCGAATAGCCGCGGCAGAACGCCGCGAAAGCAGTCAGCGACCGGCGCATGCCCCAGACGAAGGCCGGCCGCACCACCGGCCAGACCAGCGCGCCGCCGGGCGGCAGCACCAGCCGTTCCCACCACAGGAACGTCGACGCCGCATTGCCGCACCGGACCACGTCGAACCCGCCGTCGCCGACGATCAGCCGCCCGCGGTGGCGCACCCGGCAGGTTTGCGGCGGTCGCCATTCGACGATCTCCATCCGGTCCACGACGCCGAACCCGCGGAAGCCGGTGACCGCCACCAGCTGCGCGCCGGGCCCGTCGGGGCCGCCGAGCGCGTGCACCTCGGTGCCCAGCATCCACTCGCCCTGCCGCGCCCAGTCCGTCGCCGCCGCCCACACCACCTCGGGCCGCGCCTCGACCGGCACGCTCAGCCGCAGCTCGACCGGGCGCACCGGTCAGCCCTCCGGCTCGTCGGGGCGCCCGGCCCGGGCCTCCTGCAGCTGCTCGCCCGCGGCGTCGAGCTGCCGCTCCAGGACCGCGATCCGGCCGTGCAGTTCGTCGAGTTCACCGGCGAGGCGCTCCAGCGCCCAGTCCACCTCCGACGCCTTGTAACCGCGGAGGACCTGCTGGAACCGCAACGCGCGCACGTCGGCGCCCTCGATGTCGGCCGGGGGCAGGCGGGTCGGGGTCGAGCCCGGCGGCAGCGGCGCGAGCTGCTCGCCGCGGCCGAAGACCAGCGAAGCCAGCAGGTAGGCCACCGCAGCGACCGCGAGCACCACGAACAGGTAGATGAGCGCACTAGCCACGGTCGTCAATCGTGGCACGAACGGCGAACCGCCGCGGCCACG
Source organism: Saccharopolyspora sp. NPDC045839 (assembly GCF_056431645.1). Lineage (NCBI taxonomy): Bacteria > Bacillati > Actinomycetota > Actinomycetes > Pseudonocardiales > Pseudonocardiaceae > Saccharopolyspora > Saccharopolyspora sp. NPDC045839. The sequence continues at coordinate 58,710 of NZ_JBWKKH010000009.1, read as the reverse complement.
GTCAGGTCTTGGCGGGCGCGGCCTCGAGCACGCCCTCGATGGCGGAGGTGAACTCGCGCCAGGCGCGGCGCTCGTTCTGCAGCGTCTGCACGCCGGTCTGGGTCAGGCGGTAGGTGCGGCGCTGCCGCCCGCCGACGGTGCTCCAGGTGCTCTGCACGTAGCCGGCGCGCTCCAGTCTGCGCAGCGCCGGATATACCGTCCCGGTGGGCAGATCAAGGGCGCCGCCGCTGCGTTCCTGCAGCGCCTCGATGATCGCGTAACCATGCAAGGCCCTGCCGTCGAGCGTGGCCAGCAGAAGGGCGTCCAGGTGGCCGCGGAGCGCATCAGCCTTCACAAGTAGCGACTCTACGGTCATTTGCGACCACTGTCACCGGCCTTGCGCAAGAGGACCTAGGTCCTTTCGCGATCCGGACTCCGAATGACGTCCATCACAGTGCGCCGTTCGGGTGGCGCAAACCCGAAAATCCGTTGACAGCACTCGATTCCCGCCACACTGCGGAGTCGGACGTACCGGGCGAGCGATCAGGAGCCGATTGCCGTGTCCAACGACAGCGCCCAGGAAACCACCGGTGCTTCGCGACTCGACGCCGAGACGACCTTCGCCCCGCGACAGCAGGCCCTCGACCAACTCCGCTCGTACCTCGCGATGCTCGTCGACGTGATCGACCAGCACCCGGAGGCGAGCATGGAGCGGGACGAGGCGCACTGGCGGCTGGACGAGCTCGTCGACGAGCTGGCCAGGACGCCGCCGAGCCCGCCGCGCGTCCAGTCCCGGTGGCTGCGGCTCGTCCCGGTGCTCCGGGAGGTCCGCCCGGACGTGCCGATCGCGATCCTCACCCAGCTGCTCAATCGGGCCGTCGGCGACCTCTGAACCGCTCACCGCCTCGTGAGTGCTGATACCGGTTCTTACCGGATCGAGCGCTCACGAAGCCTCAGGCGAAGGCGCGGAGGACCTGGTCCGGCGGGTGGGTGCCCGCGATGGCCGCGACCATCTCGACCGTCCGGCGGGTCTCCAGCACGTGGTGCGCGCGGAAGATCCGGGCGCCGCCCCAGGCCGCGATCGCGGTGGCCGCCAGCGTGCCCTCCAGGCGCTCCGTCACCTCCGCGCCCAGCGTCTCGCCGATGAAGTCCTTGTTGGACAACGCCATCAGCACCGGCCACCCGGTGGCCACCAGCTCCCCGACCCGCCGCAGCAGCGCCAGGCCGTGCCAGGTGTTCTTGCCGAAGTCGTGGGTCGGGTCGATCAGCACGCCGTGCGCGGGCACCCCGAGCCGCACCATCCGCTCGGCCCGCTCGACGAGTTCGGCCGTCACCTCGGCGACCACGTCGGCGTAGCGGGGCCGGTACGGGTCGGTGCGCGGCGGCAGGCCGCCGGTGTGCGAGCACACCACGCCGACGCCGAACTCGGCCGCCACCTCGGCGAGCAGCGGATCGGCGCCCGCCCAGGTGTCGTTGAGCAGGTCCGCCCCGGCCTCGCACACCTGCCGGGCCACGTCGTGCCGCCAGGTGTCGACGCTGATCACCAGGTCCGGGTGGCGTTCCCGGACCGCGGCGACGAACGGCACCACCCGCTCGATCTCCTCGGCGGCGTCCACCGTCTCGCCCTGAGCTCCGGCGCGGACCCCGCCGATGTCGATGATGTCCGCGCCGTCGGCGACGGCCCGGTCCACGGCGGTGGTGGCCGCATCGGCGGCGAAGGTCCGCCCCCGGTCGAAGAACGAGTCGCGGGTGCGGTTGACGATCGCCATCACCAGCGGTCGGTCCTGGGGCATGTCCTTGTCGCGGAACCGGAGAGCCTGCACAACCCCAGATCCTGGCACGCCACCGGCGGTGGGAGGTACACGGACCGGCTTGCGCAGCGGTGCGGGTGGCGGCCCCCCTGCGGGAGTTACAGACGCCGTCTGGACTCCGGGATCCCCGACTTATGTATGACCAGTACACGGCGCTGGGGACTGGCCTCGCCCAGTAGCCCTGAAGGGCGGGCGCAGCCTGAGAACCCGCGGCGGTGCAAGCTGCGAGGGTGGGCAAAGAGAAAGCGGCTGATGCCGCTTGCCTGACGCCTACCTGCAGTTATGCGTATCGCAGCCTCCCGGGTTCAGTTCGGGAGACTCACAGCGGCGCAGGCGTCGAGCGCCTCGTCGACGTCGGTGGCCACCGTGAGCGCGTCCAGCGAGTGCCGGGTGGCGAATCCGGTGTCCACCAGGCCGTGCAGCCAGTCCAGCAGGCCGCGGTAGTGGCCGTCCGGGTCGAGCAGCACGACCGGCTTGGCGTGCATGCCGATGTAGCGGGCGGTCCAGATCTCGAACAGCTCCTCGCAGGTGCCGATGCCGCCGGGCAGCGCGAGGAACGCCGTCGCGTGCGCGTCCATCAGGCCCTTGCGCTCCCGCATCGTGTCCACGACCAGCAGCTCGTCGGCATCGGTGTCGGCGACCTCGAGGTCCACCAGGGCTCGCGGGATGACGCCGATGGTCCGGCCGCCGCCGGCCCGCGTCGCCCGGGCGACCTCGCCCATCATCGACACGCGCCCGCCACCGGAGACCAGCGACCAGCCGCGCTTGGCGATCTTGGTGCCCACCTCCGCCGCCAGGTCCAGGTGTTGCTGCGGCACCGGGCGCGACGCGCAGTAGACGCAGACGGCGACGTCCACAGTGGTCTCCTCGGGCTCAACGCTGCTCAATGAGTGGCCTCCCACGCCTCGTACGCCTCCTGCACGATGCTGACCGCGTCGTCGATGTCGTCGGTGAGGTGCAGCAGCGCGAGGTCCTTGTCCCCGATCTTGCCCGCCGCGTGCATGCTGTCGCGGATCCAGTCGTACAGGCCCTGCCAGTAGGACTTGCCGAACAGCACCACCGGGAACTTGGTGACCTTCTTCGTCTGCACCAGGGTCAGCGACTCGAACAGCTCGTCCATGGTGCCGAAGCCACCGGGCAGGCAGACGAACGCCTGCGCGTACTTGATGAACATCGTCTTGCGGACGAAGAAGTAGCGGAAGTTGACGCCCAGGTCCACCCACGGGTTGAGGCCCTGCTCGAACGGCAGCTCGATGCCCAGCCCGATGGACAGCCCGCCGGCCTCCGACGCGCCGCGGTTGACGGCCTCCATCGCGCCCGGGCCGCCGCCGGTGATCACCGCGCAACCGATCTTGGCCAGCGCCGCGCCGAGCTCGACGCCGGTGGCGTACTCCGGATGCTCCCGCGGCGTCCGCGCCGAACCGAACACGGTCACCGCGCGCGGCACCTCGGCGAGCGCGCCGAAGCCCTCCACGAACTCGGACTGGATGCGCATCACCCGCCACGGATCGGTGTGCACCCAGTCCGACGGGCCACGCGAGTCCAGCAGCCGCTGGTCGGTGGTGGTGGGTTCGCGCAACCTCGACCGGCGCAGCACCACGGGTCCGCGTTGCTTCTCCTGGGGGCGCTCCGAGCCGTTCGGCTCACCCCACGGGCCTTCGATCGTCATGTGGTCGAGAGTACGCACGGGCGCTCGGCCGCCGACGCCTGCCCGGCCACTGCGCCGAGTGGGGAAATGCCTGTTCACGAGGGATTCACACGAGCGTGCGGCGGCGTACGATACGAAGAAAAGATCTAGTGGTGCCGGCGATGCCGGCCGTGCACACCACGCAGATCACCCGATCTACGCAGGCGCCGGAGACGGGTCGCCGGGCAAGGCCAGAAGTCGAGCCCGGGAGCCAGCCATGCTCATCGAACTGCTGATCCTCATCATCGCCCTGGGTGTTGTCTACGTCGCCGCGAGCGTCAAGGTCATCAAGCAGTACGAGCGCGGCGTGGTGTTCCGCTTCGGCCGCCTGCAGGAGCTGACCCGCGGGCCCGGGCTGACCACGATCGTCCCGGTGATGGACCGGATTCGGAAGGTCAACCTGCAGATCGTCACCATGCCGGTGCCCGCCCAGGAGGGCATCACCCGCGACAACGTGACCGTCCGGGTGGACGCGGTGGTGTACTTCCGCGTCGAGGACCCGGCACGCGCGATCGTCAACGTCGAGGACTACCTGTTCGCCGTCGGCCAGGTCGCGCAGACCTCGCTGCGTTCGATCATCGGCAAGAGCGACCTGGACGACCTGCTGTCCAACCGCGAGCGGCTCAACCAGGGCCTGGAGCTGATGATCGACAGCCCGGCGCTGGGCTGGGGCGTGCACATCGACCGGGTGGAGATCAAGGACGTCTCGCTGCCGGAATCCATGAAGCGCTCGATCGCGCGCCAGGCCGAAGCGGAACGCGAGCGGCGTTCGCGAGTCATCGCGGCGGACGGCGAGTTCCAGGCGTCCCGCAAGCTCGCCGACGCGGCCCACGTCATGGCCGACACCCCGGCCGCGCTCCAGCTCCGCCTGCTGGAAACGGTCGTCGAGGTGGCGGCGGAGAAGAACTCGACCCTGGTGCTGCCGTTCCCGGTCGAACTCCTCCAGTTCGTCGACACCGCGAAGCGCATCGGCGCGACGGGCGAAGCCCCGAGCGAAGCGCCGGCGGAGCTCACCGACGCGGAGCGCGAAGCAGCGGAGCTCACCGACGCGGAGCGCCAAGCAGCGGAACTCCCCGCAGCGGAGCCGGCGGCGGAGCTGCCGCGGCAACGCGAGGGCACGGCCGCCGACGGCAGGAGGCCGCGCGACGCGGAGCGCTCGGAGAGCGACGAGGAGTCGATGCTGGGCATCGCCTGACCGCGCGCAGCGTGGGCGTCAGGCGAAGAAGCGGCGGAGGACGTCGGTGCAGTGGCGGATCTCCGCGGTCGCCACGTGCTCCTGCTTCGTGTGGGCGAGGGTCGGCGAGCCCGGGCCGAAGTTCACCGCCGGGAGACCCCGGGCCGCGAACCGCGCCACGTCGGTCCAGCCGAGCTTCGCGACCGGCTCCGACCCCGACGCCTCGACCAGCTGCGCCGCCGCCGGCGAGGTCAGGCCGGGCAGGGCACCCGCGGCGCCGTCGGTCACCGCGACATCGAAGCCGTCGAAGACCTCGCGCAGGTGCGCTTCGGCCTCCGCCGGCGACTTGTCCGGGGCGAACCGGTGGTTCACCGTCACCACGCACGAGTCCGGCACCACGTTGCCCGCGACACCGCCCTCGATCCGCACCGCCTGCAGACCCTCGCGGAACTGCAGGCCGTCGATCACCGGGTTGCGCGGCGTGTACTCGACCAGCCGCTGCAGCACCGGCTGCGCGGCGTGGATCGCGTTGACGCCCATCCACGCGCGGGCCGTGTGCGCGCGGGCGCCGGTGGTGCGCACCTCCACCCGCATCGTGCCCTGGCAACCTGCCTCGATCGCCGCGTTCGACGGCTCGCACACCACCGCCAGATCGCCGGCCAGCCACTCCGGCAGCTCCCGCTCGATCCGGTTGAGGCCGTTGCGCTCGGCTTCCACCTCTTCGCAGTCGTAGAACACGAACGTCAGGTCGTGCCGCGGTTCCGGGAGCGTCGCGGCGAGGTGCAGCATGACCGCGTCGCCGCCCTTCATGTCGACCGTGCCGCAGCCGTGCAGGACCTCCTCGGCGCCCGAACCGGTGCGCCGCACCGGGAGGTTGTCGTTGATCGGCACGGTGTCCAGGTGCCCGGCGAGCACCACTCGCGAGTCCCGCCCGAGGTTCGTGCGCGCCAGCACGGCGTCGCCGTTGCGCACCACTTCGAGGTGCGGCGCCTGGTCGCGCAGCGCCTTCTCCACCGCATCGGCGATGGCCTTCTCCCCGCCGGAGACGCTGGGGATGTCCACCAGCGCGGCGGTGAGCTCGACGGGGTCAGCGGTGAGATCCAACGACGCAGTCACGCCACGGAGGCTACCCGGACGCCCGAATAGCGGTGGGACCAGCGGTTCGGGCTCGTGAACAGGTGGGAAACGGATCCGCGCAACCACCATCCGAGCCGTGATCATCACGCTAGGCTTCCGCCGCTGGAGGTGGGGCATGGATTACACGGTCGATCCCGATGCACTCAGGAAGGCCGGCGCGAGCGCGAAGTCGGCGGGCGAGCAGGCCGGGCAGGTGAAGCTGGGGCCGCCGGCCGAGGACATCGCCGAGGCGATGCCCGGCAGCAAGTCCGAGGGGGCGTCGACGCAGGTCGCGCAGAGCTGGGACAAGGCGATGAAGTCCTGGAGCCAGGCCGCCGCGCAACACGGCGAATCGCTGACCGCGAGCGCCGACGGGTACCAGCAGTCCGACGAGTCGAGTGCGGCGGACATCGACCGCGTCGGCACGCAGGCCGGGAGATAGGCAGCGACATGGTGTCCTTCGCCGACGTGCGCCGCTGGAAGCCGGAGGGCCTCGACGCCGTCCACAACGACCTCGGAAAACGCCGCGACGACCTCGTCAACCTGCAGGACGAGCTGGACGGCGCGAAGAATCCGGAGGGCTGGAGCGGCAAAGCCGCCGACGGCTCCGCGAAGCAGCACGAGAAGCTGATGTCGGACATGCGCTCGCTGGTGGCCGAGGTCGCCACCGTGCGGGTCGCGGTGGCCGCGGCGGCCGACGACGTCGCCAGGATCAAGCAGCAGATCGAGCAGGCCGACCACGAGGCGCGGGCCAACGGCTTCGAGATCACCGAGGAAGGCGGCGTCCGCGACGTCAAGCCGCCCCAGGACGTGCCGGAAGACCAGCTTGAGCAGGTCAAGCAGCAGCGCATCCAGGTCCGCGACAAGCTCGTCGAGACGATCGAGAAGATCCTCGACGACGCCGAGAAGGCCGACGCCGAACTCGCCAAGGCGCTGACCTCCGCGGAGCAGGACAAGATCGAGCCCGGCAAGGGCGGCTCCCTGGCCGACGCCGCGAGCACCGACGACATCCAGGCCCTCACCGCCTCCGCCGGGAAACCGAAGGACGATTCGCCGAAGGCGGCGGCGGAGTGGTGGAAGTCGCTGTCCGACGAGCAGCGCGCGGCGCTGCGGGAGAACCCGCCCGAATGGCTGGGCAACCGCGACGGCATCCCCGCCGAGGTCCGCGACGAGGCCAACCGCGGCCGCATCGACGACGTGCGCAACGACCTCGAACACCAGAAGAGGCGGCTGGAGCAGGGCGGCGTTTCCGAGGACGAGAAGGAAAAGCTGCAGCAGGTCAACGACAAGATCAAGTCGCTGGACGAGGTCGAGAAGACCATCGCCAAGGAGGACCCGCCGCGCCAGCTGCTGGTCCTCGACAGCAGCGGCGAGCGGATGAAGGCCGCCGTCGGGGTGGGCAACGTCGACACGGCCGACCACGTCTCGGTGTACACGCCCGGCTACCTGACCACCGTCCAGGACAGCCTCGGCAGCTACGACTCGAAGATGCAGGAACTGGTCAAGGAGTCGAAGGCCGAGCTCCTCCGCAACGGCAAGGACGACAGCGTCGCCGCGGTGGCCTGGCTCGGCTACGAAGCCCCGCAGAAGTCCGAGGACACGGACGTGTTCGGCGACTCGGTGATCAGCTCCAGCTCCGCCCGGGAGGGCGGCGAGAAGCTGAACGACTTCTACAAGGGGATCAACGAGTCCCGGGACACCGACCCGCACCTGACCGCGATCGGCCACTCCTACGGCTCCACCACCACCGGCTACGCCCTGCAGGGCGGCGGACACGGCGTCGACGACGCGATCATCTTCGGCTCCCCCGGCGTCGGCACCAACGACATCGAGGACCTGCACGTCCCCGAGGGCCACGCCTACCGGCTGGAGGCCAAGGACGACCAGGTCGCGGACTTCGCCCGGTTCGGCGGCGACCCGTCCCACATGGACGGCTTCAAGGACCTGTCCACCGAGAAGTCGAACGAGGGCAAGGGCGTCGAGGGCCACAGCGACTACCTGGACACCGAAACCACCAGCCAGCACAACATGGCCTCGGTGGTCGCGGGCCTCCCGGACAACACCGTGGCGGGCAAGACCAACGGCGTCGGGGATGTGATCTCCTACGTCCCGCACCAGGCCCAGGAAGCCGGCTCCGCGATCTACGACTTCGGCGAGAAGACGGTGTCCGGCGCCAAGGACCTGGGCGAGAAGACGGTATCCGGCATCAAGGACTTCTTCTCATGAGAAAGCTCGTCCTGTTCGTCCTCTGCGCTCTGCTCGCCACCGGTTGCGCGAGCGGACCCGAACCGTCCGACGGGGGAAACGTGACAGACCCGCTCAGCATGTTGCGGCAGCGACCGTCCATGGAAGAGATCACCGCCCGCTACGAGGAGATGCAGCAGAAGCTGCGGGACCGGCTGTCCGCCGACCTCGGCCTGGCGGCGCCCTGGATCAACAAGGGCGACCCCGGCCAGGCCGCCTGCCAGGGCAAGGAGCTCTCGCACGTCGACGGCGCCGAGCAGCACAGCCTGGACACCTGGGCCTACGAGGGCAACATCCCGGACGCCCAGTGGGAGCGGGCGCAGCAGATCGGGATCGACGTGACCAAGGAGTACGGCTTCAAGGAGCTGGAGATCGTGGTCAACCGGCCCGGCGACCACAAGGTCGAGATGCGCGACGAATTCGGCGCGCAGCTGCAGTTCGGCACCAAGGTGAACACGATCCTGAGCCTGCGCACCGGCTGCCACCTCCTCCAGTCCGCCAAGGGCTGATCCCGGTACCGGCCGCGGGTGTCGCGTTGGCAACGGGGCCGCTGCCGCTTGACCCGTGTCGAATTGCTCGGTCACTGCGGGGACCGAGGGCCACAGCAGCTACTTCGCGCCGGACAGCACGAGCCAGTACAACATGAGCACGGTGGTCGCCGGATTGCCGGATCGGGCGGTCAAGGACGACGGCCGCGGGATCGGCGACGTGATCTCCGGCATGATCTCCTGAGGCGACCGCCGCCAGCACCCGACCGTACGGGGGAATCGTGGACGACCCGCGCAACCTGCTCCGCCAGCGCCCCAGCATCGAGGAGATCAGCGAGCGCTACGAACAGATGCAGCAGCGGCTGCTGGACCGGCTCAACATCGAGGTCGGGCCGCTGAAGTGGGCGGTGTCGGACCCGGTCAGCCGGGCCGGCTGCACCGAGTTCCCGGACGTCCACGAGGCGGAGAGCCGGGTCCTGGAGTCGTGGCGGGCGCCGGGCAACCTGCCCGACTCGGACTGGCCGCTCGCGGTGGAGATCGTCCAGGAGATCACCGCCGAGTACGGCTTCGGCGAGCCCGAGATCATCGTGAACCGCAGCGGCGACCACGAGATCATCGGCAACGACCAGTACGGCGCGGTCTACCAGTTCGGCACCGCCGCCAACACGGTCCTGATGATCACCACCGGCTGCCACCTGCTCGCCGCCGCCAAGGGCTGACGCCGTTCTCGCGCGAAAACGGCGCGGCACCCGGTCGGCGGCACCCGTGGCGGCCACCCCTGCGGACCTCCGCCACCTGCGCCGATTACCGTTTCAGGTATGAGTGCACAGTCTCCCGACCCGCAGACCACGGGCGCCCACGGCGTCGGCCTGGCCACCGTGACCGACGACGGCACGGTGCTGGACACCTGGTTCCCGACCGTCAAGCTCGGCGAGCCGGGCCGGTCCGGCAGCACGCGGCTGTCCGCCGAGGAGGCGGCCGAGTCCCTCGGCGAGGCCGGGGCCGCCCTGCTCGGGCGGGACGAGGCCCGTGGCGTCGAGGTCGTCGCGGTGCGCACCGAGATCGGCCGCCTCTCCGACGAAGCGGTCGACGCGCACGACATCTACCTGCGCCTGCACCTGCTGTCGCACCGCCTGGTCCGCCCGCACGGCCAGAACCTGGACGGCATGTTCGGCCTGCTCGCCAACGTCGTGTGGACCAACCACGGCCCGTGCCCGGTGGAGGGCTTCGAGGCGACCCGGCTGCGGCTGCGGGCGCGCGGCCCGGTCACCGTCTACAGCGTCGACAAGTTCCCGCGCATGGTCGACTACGTCGTGCCGTCCGGGGTCCGCATCGGCGACGCCGACCGGGTCCGGCTGGGCGCGCACCTCGCCAGCGGCACCACCGTGATGCACGAGGGCTTCGTCAACTTCAACGCCGGCACGCTGGGCGCGTCGATGGTGGAGGGCCGGATCTCGGCGGGCGTCGTCGTCGGCGACGGCTCGGACGTCGGGGGCGGCGGCTCGATCATGGGCACCCTCTCCGGCGGCGGCAAGGAGGTCATCTCCATCGGCGAGCGCTGCCTGATCGGCGCCAACGGCGGGGTGGGCATCTCGCTGGGCGACGACTGCGTAGTGGAGGCGGGCCTGTACATCACGGCGGGCACGAAGGTGACGCTGCCGGACGGCACCATCACCAAGGCGCTGGAGCTGTCCGGCTCGGACGGCCTGCTGTACCGCCGCAACTCCACCACCGGCACGATCGAGGTCACCGCCCGGACCGGCGGCAAGGTCGAGCTGAACGCGGCGCTGCACGCCAACGACTGACCCGGGGACGGCGAAAAGGGCACCTCCGGCCGGGGGTGCCCTTCGCGCTTCCTGCGGGCGGGATCCGCTGGATGGACGAGGCGGCGGCCGGGGCGGCCGGTTTTATCATGGGCAATGGCCATCAGCCGGCAACGACGAGACCTCACCGGTGTCGTCGACCTGCCCGCCGAGCCCCGCACGGCTGACCGGCGGGCGCCGCTCGCCGAGCACATCAGGGCCGGGCTGGACGCCCGGCTGCGCGCCCTGATCTCGCACGACCCCGGCACCCGGCACGGCGAAGATCCCGAGGAACTGCACCAGATGCGGGTCTCGGTGCGCCGGATGCGGGCGATGCTGCTGTCGGGTCGGCGGTTCCTGGACCGGGACTGGTCGGAGCCGTTGCGCGCGGAGCTGGGCTGGTTGGGCAGGGCCCTCGGCCCGGTTCGCGATCTCGACGTGCTGCTGGAGCGGCTGCGCGCGGAGAGCGCCGATCTCCCGGCCGACGAACGCGCCGCGGCGGCCCGGCTGATCTCCGGCCTGGAGGCCGAGCACGGCCTGGCCAGGGTGGAGATGCTCGCGGCGCTGGACAGCGACCGCTACCTCGCCCTGCTCCGCTCGATCTCGGACTCGCTCCGCGCCGGACTGCCGACACCGGAGTCCGATGTGGACACCGAACGCGAGTTGCGCAGGCTGGTCCTCGGCCAGTTCCGCAAGGTCCGGAAATCCGTTGCACGACTGCCAGAAGCGCCCGCCGACGACGAGCTGCACGCGCTGCGCATTCGGGGCAAGCGAGTGCGCTACACGGCGGAACTGGCGCAACCGGCGTTCGGCAAGCCGATGCAGCAGCTGATCAAGGCGGCGAAGCAGTTCCAGGACGTGCTCGGAGAGCACCAGGACGCCTGCGTGGCCGAAGAACGCGTTCGCGGCCTCCTGCGCGACTTCGGCGAGAACGTCGACGCCGCGGTCGCATTCGTGGCGGGCCGCTTGGTGGAGCGGGAGCAGGCGCGCAAAGCGGAGCGCCGCACCCAGTGGTGGCGGGCGTGGGAAGCACTCGACGCCGCAGCCGCAGCGATCTGAAGGTGCCCGGGCAAGAGCCCGTGAGTGGTTTGGCGCGCTACAGCACCCCAAACCGCTCGCGGGCTTCTACCAGCGGTAGCGGTCCGGCAGCCGGATCATTCGCTCAGGCGCTTGGCCGTCGCAGCGATGCGCTCGTCCGACGCGGTCAGGGCGATGCGGACGTGGCGCTCCCCTGCCGGGCCGTAGAAGGTGCCCGGCGCCACGAGAATTCCCCGCTGCGCCAACCACTCCACCGTCTGCCACGCATCGTCGCCGCGGGTCGCCCACAGGTACAGGCCCGCCTGCGAGTGTTCGATTCGGAACCCCGCCGCCTCCAGCGCGGGCCGCAACACCGCCCGCCGCGCCGCGTAGAGCTCGCGCTGCACACCCACGTGCGCGTCATCGCTCAGCGCGGCGGTGATCGCCTCCTGCACCGGCCGGGGGACGATCATCCCCGCGTGCTTGCGCAGCTCCAGCAGGCCCCGCACCAGGTCCGGATCACCGGTGAAGAACCCGGCGCGATACCCCGCCAGGTTCGAGGACTTCGAAAGCGAGTGCACGGCCAGCACGCCGCGGAAGTCGGAGCTCACCGAGGGGTGCAGCACCGAAACCGGCTCGGCGTCCCACCCGAGCGCGAGGTAGCACTCGTCCGAGGCGACGACCGCGCCGAGCTCCCGCGCCGCCCGCACCGAGTCGGCGAGCTGCTGGGCGTCCAGCACCCGGCCGGTCGGGTTGGACGGGGAGTTCAGCCACAGCAGCCGGGTACCGGCCGGCGGCAGCTCGCCGGGCGCGAGCCGGACCACCTCGGCGCCGGCGATCTTCGCGCCGACCTCGTAGGTCGGGTACGCCAGCTCCGGGATCGCGACGATGTCGCCGGGCCGGACGCCGAGCAACGTCGGCAACCAGGCCACCAGTTCCTTCGAGCCGATGGTCGGCACCACCGCGTCCGGCTCCAGGCCGGAAACGCCGTAGCGCCGCTCCATCGAGGCGACGGCGGCCTCCCGGAGCTCCGGGGTTCCGTGCGTGGCCGGGTAGCCCGGCTGATCGGCCACCGCCGACAGGGCCCGCCGCAGGTTCTCCGGCACCGGGTCGACCGGCGTGCCGACCGACAGGTTGACGATGCCGTCCGGGTGCGACCGGGCCGTCTCGGTCTGGGACGCCAGCGAATCCCACGGGAAGTCCGGCAGCTGCGGGCCCCGGAGCCCGGGCGCCGCAGCACCCGGGCCGGTCGCGGAACTCATTCGCCCTGCGGGGGCAGGCTGGTGACGGGCTCGACGTCCTTGTTGACCTTGCCCACCTTCGCCGCACCGCCCGGCGAGCCGAGCTCGTCGAAGAAGTCCACGTTCGCCTTGGTGTAAGCGGCCCACTCCTCCGGCACGTCGTCCTCGTAGTAGATGGCCTCCACCGGGCAGACCGGTTCGCAGGCACCGCAGTCGACGCACTCATCGGGGTGGATGTAGAGCATCCGCCCGCCCTCGTAGATGCAATCGACAGGGCATTCCTCGATGCATGCCTTGTCGAGCACGTCGACGCAGGGCTCGGCGATCACGTAGGTCACGGTTGCTCTCCTGCTCGAAGCGTTGTCCTACTCGCGCTCAGGAACCTCCTGAGGCGACTGCTGACAGTATCTCTCTTACCCACCCTGGACACGTAACTGGTCCCACAGCGCGAGAGCCGGACCGACTCTACGACGCCGGGGTTAACGCCGTAAACCATTGCGCCGCAACCATTGCGCGCCGAGCCGCCCCACCTTGCGCAGGGCAGATCTTTCTCCCAGGTAGCCGCCCACGACGCCGACGACCGGGACGCTGCCGATCAACTCGTGGTAGAAGCGCCCCTGCGGCCGCTTGTCGAGTTCCGAATCGATCTCCCACAGCGCACGTGCCATTCGCCACACCGTGCGCACGACGGCCTTCGGCGTCGCCCGGCCGTGCTCGCGCCGCGCGGCGTCGAGGTCCTCGGTGAGCTCCGAGACCCGCTCGTCGTCCTCGGCGCGCCCGGCCGCCAGCTCGTCCGACAACTCGCGCCCCAGCAGCACCTCGGCGATCAGCTGCACCTTGACGGCCCGATCGGTCACGCCGTGCTCGGCGGCGATGGCGCACAGCACCAGGCCCTGGCCGGTGATGCCCAGCGCGTTGCGGATCGGCAGCCGCGACGTGATGACGCCGCCGAACCGGGGCAGCCCGGCGACCAGCGCGAGGAACCGCCCGACCCGGGAGGCCCACCAGTCGCAGCGCTGCTCGACGGACATCGCGTCCCACGCGGAACTTCCCGGCACCTGCATCCCGTCCAGCTGCCGCAGGACCTTCCGCAACGCCCCGTCTGCGTCGAGATCGCCGGACCGACCGCGCAGCCGCAGCGGATCGGACTCCCGCAACGCGTCCAGCACCGGCGCGGTCGCCCGCACGAACGGCCGCAGCACCGCCGCGATCCGCTCGTCGGTCAGCACCTCAGCCATGGCGCTTCGCGTTCTTGCCCAGCACGATTCCGAGCATCATCGCACTGGGCAGGGCGCCGCCACCGATCAGCAGCAGGGCGCGCCAGTCGTTGAGCAGCACGATGTCGCCGCCCGGCCCGAACAGACCGAACACGAAAACCGTCGCGAACCACACCAGCAACGGGGCCCCGGCGATCCGGCGCCGCGGCGAGATCCGCGCGGCCTCGGCCACCAGCAGCGGCGTGGTCACCACCGCCAGCGCGGCGGTGACCGGGAACTGCACGGAGCCGATGTAGGACGGGAGGAACAACAACTCGATCAACGCCAGCAGAAGGGCATTGAGCAGCAGAAACCCGAGCAGCACGCGGTCGCGAGCGGTCAACGGTCGCCCACCGGCTCGGTTCCGCTCACCCCGAGCCCGCCGAAGAGATCGGCCTGGCAGCCCTGCGGATCACCCGTCGCCAGCACGTAGTGCTCGGTCGTCACGATCGGCTGAGCGACGCCGTTGGACAGCGCGTACGCCGCCACGCCCTCGCCGTTGTGCCACTGATCCAGCCACACCTTCACCTGCGTGCCGTGCGCTCGCAGGGCGCTGATCTTCGCCGGCAGGTGCTCGGAGACGTCGACGACCGTGGTGATCGATTCGTCCTCGACGCTGGCCAGCTCGTGCGGTTCGGGCAGCTCGAAGGGCATGTCCGCGGCCTCCGCCAGCCTGGCGAGCCCCTTCGCGAGCTCGTCGCGGGACGGGACCGCGTAGAACACCCGCTGGACGTCGGGAACCTTCGCGGCCGCCGCGACGGTCACCTCGTGAGCCCGGACGTGGTCCGGATGGCCGTAGCCACCGTCGGCCGCGTAGCTCACGACGACCTGCGGCTTCACCTCCCGCAGCACGGCTTCCAGCGCATCGGTCTGCTCCTGCAGGTCACCGACGGCGAAGGCGCGCGGGTGCGCGTCGGGCAGCGCGCCCGCCTGACCGGGCTGCTCCCAGAGCATCCCCGAGTCGCGCCAGCGGCCGATGCCGCCGAGGAACCGGTGATCGGCCACCCGCAGCGCGGCGCAGGCCGAGCGCAGCTCGCCCACGCGGTAGCCGCCGAGCTGGTCGGCCTGGTCCGAAACCAGGCCGCGCAGGCTCTCGGGGATGACCTCGCCCTCCTCGCCGAGGGTGCAGGTCACCACCACCACCTGCACGCCGCGGGCGGCGTAGCGGGCGATCGTCCCGCCGGTCCAGAGGGTTTCGTCGTCTGGGTGCGCGTGTACCAGCAGCAACCTCGGTGGGGCCGTCAGCGTCACCGGTCCAGCCTAATCTGCGACGCACACCACACTGCGCACGGTAGCCGCATTACCCCGAACGCCCGATTCGGCGCGCCGCGAACGGCGCACCCCGATCGCGGCAATCTCCCCGCTCCGATCCGCCCACGAGCCGAACGGATCGACGGTCTCGCAGCTCAGCGGCAGCATGTCCGCTGGGTGGCCACGTCTCGGGAATTAATAGCCGTCGTTATCGGCAGGCGTTCCGATCCACTTGGCAGCGGTCGAGAACGGCCCGGCCAGGCCGTTGCCGGCCTCGACCCCGGTGGCCTCCCGGCGCAGCGCCATCACCTGGGCCTGCTGGTACAGCGGGAGCGCGACCGCGTCGCGCCACAGCACCGGCTCGACGACCGCCGAGGCCTCCGGGAACGGCACCTGCCCGGTCAGCGCCGCGTCGATCGTCGGCTGCAGCAGCTCGTCGCAGAAGCCGGCGTCGTTGTACGGGAACGGCTGCTCGCTGTCCGCGGCCACGCCTGGGCAACCGTACGAGGAGGCCATCATCGCCGCCGGATCACCGCCGGCCGGGCGAGGCGCGATCGCCATGTCCACCGAGCCCGCCCCGCCGGATTCCCCGGACCGCGGATTGGCCGACAGCATCTCGCCGAACAGCTGATCACCGGTCGGCGTCACCACGGTCGCCTGGATCCCCTGCTCCCGCAGCTGCTGCGCGGTCGCCTCGGCGACCCGGATGTAGGACTCGTGCTCGAACGGCGCCGCGATGACGAGGTTCAGCGGTCGCCCGTCCCGCAGCCACGCCCCGCCGCTGCGGTGGTACCCGGCCTCGCCGAGCAGCCGCTCGACCTGCGCGGGATCGGGCCGGTTCGGCAACCCCTGTTCGGTCGGCGTGTAACCGCGCTCGGACGGGGCGAGCACCTGAGCGTGCGCCTGCAGCTGATCCGCGGGCCCGCCGCCGGTGCCCGCCTCGATCAGCGCGGGCCGGTCGAGGGCCGCGAGAACCGCCCGGCGCACCTTGACGTCCGCCAGCTCGCGGCTGTCGTGCCGCAGCAGCACCTCCATGGTGGCCGGGCGAGGCACGGTGATCAGCTGCACCGCGTCACCGAGGTCCCGCAGCGACTGCAGGGCGGCCCGGTCCGCGCCGAACACGGCGAGGTGGCTGTCTCCGCTGCGCAACGCCTCGACCTGGCGCGCCCTGTCGAGCGCGCGCAGCACGATCCGGTCCGACTGCGCGGGCGGACCCCAGTAGCGGTCGTTGCGCTCCAGGATGATCTCGCCGCGGTCCAGGTCGATCTGCCGGATCGCGAACGGGCCGCCGGAGGCCGGGTAGCCGTCGTCGAGCACCGTCGCCCAGCCGCGCGGCGCGTCCCTGAGCAGGTGCGCGGGCAGCAGGTTGTTGAACAGCGTCTGCCAGCCGGGGAACGGCTTGGCGAAGGTCACGTCGACCGTCTTGCCACCCTGCCGCGACGCGACGTCGTCGATCAGCTGGTAACCGGCCGGATCGGACACGCCGGGCTGGGAACGCAGCTGCTCCCACAGGTAGACGAAGTCCTCGGCGGCGATCGGCGCGCCGTCGGACCAGTTGGCCTCCCGCCGGATCCGGTAGCGGACGGTGAACTTCTCCGCGTCCGGCACCAACTCGGCCGATTCCATCAGCGTGCCGTCCAGCTGCAGGTTGCCGTCGGCCCCCGGGCGGAACACCGACGGCAGCATCAGGCTGGCCAGCGCCGAACTCGTCGGCGACAGGTCGGCGAGGGTGTGCGGGTTGAACCCGCCCTCGAGCTCGTCGACACCGACGACGACCTCCACCGGCATCGGCTGCGTCGGCGGCGCGCTGGTCGGCGGGGCCTGCGTCGGGGTTTGCGGTTGCGGCACCAGCGGCGGCGGGGGCGCATTCGTGCAGGCAGCCACCACGCTGACGGTGGTCAGCAGCAGGGAGACCACTGCCAGTGGGCGGCGTCGACCCTGGGACACGCCGGACCTCCCCTCACGTCTGCTCCCCCGAACACCCCGGCCCACCCGGGGCGGCTCGCACGTGCGGAAGACGCGCGAGAGCCCTCCATGGTTCCTGCCGTCGCCGAAATGATCGACACCGGGGTCACGGCCCAGTGTGCTAGCCGACGTCCCGCGCTGCGCGCGATTCGGCGAAATCCCCGGTCACGCCGAGGATGAGCGCGAGCTGACTCGACGGCGGCCGCTGTTCGAGCCGCCGCCGAGACCGCCGCACGATGTCGGGAATCCCACAACGAGCACAGACCGGGCGCTCGGTTGTCGCAACCGGCACCGCCACGGGTTCTCAGACGCCTCCTCGCGAGGACAGCCCCGACGTTGTGAATTTGCCATTCATGACGTCTGGGATCCCTCAGCGAGAAGGCGTCTTCGAACTCAGTTGACGCCGTTGTCGCGGGCCTTGGCGCGGGAGCGCTCGCGGGCGCGGGTCGTGCTGTCCAGGACCATCTTGCGCACCCGGATCGCCGACGGGCCGACCTCGACGCACTCGTCGCCGGAGCAGAACTCCAGCGCCTCCTCCAGCGCGAGCGTCCGCGGCTTGGCCAGCCGCTCCAGCTCGTCCGCGGTGGAGGACCGCATGTTGGTGAGCTTCTTCTCCTTGGTGATGTTCACGTCGAGGTCCTCGGCGCGCGGGTTCTCCCCGACCACCATGCCCTCGTAGACCTCGCTGCCCGGCTCCACGAAGAAGCTGCCGCGGTCGGCCAGCTGGATCAGCGCGTAGGTCGTCGCCGAGCCCGCCCGGTCGGCCACCAGCGAGCCGGTGTGCCGGGTGCGCAGCTCGCCCACCCACGGGAAGTAGCCCTCGAACACGTGGTTGGCGATGCCGGTGCCACGGGTCTCGGTGAGGAACTCGGTGCGGAACCCGATCAGGCCGCGGGCCGGGACCACGTACTCCAGCTTGATGCGGCCGGTGCCGTGCCCGTCCATGGTCTCCATCCGGCCCTTGCGCCCGGCCAGCAGCTGGGTGACCGCGCCGAGGTGCTCCTCGGGGGCGTCGATGGTCAGCCGCTCGAACGGCTCGCACAGCTGGCCGTCGATGGTCCGGGTGACCACCTGCGGCTTGCCGACGGTGAGCTCGAAGCCCTCCCGGCGCATGGTCTCCACCAGGATGGCCAGCGCCAGCTCGCCGCGGCCCTGCACCTCCCAGGCGTCCGGCCGCTCGGTGGGCAGCACCTTCATGCTGACGTTGCCGATCAGCTCGGCGTCCAGCCGGTTCTTGACCTGCCGCGCGGTGACCTTGGTGCCGCCGTTGCGGCCGGTCAGCGGCGAGGTGTTGACGCCGATGGTCATCGAGATCGCCGGGTCGTCGACGGTGATCCGGGCCAGCGGCTCGGGGGCGTCGGGGTCGGCGAGGGTGTCGCCGATGGTGATGTCCGGGATACCGGCGATGGCGACCAGGTCGCCCGCGGACGCCTCGCTGCACGGCACCCGGTCGAGGTTCTCGGTGATCAGCAGCTCGGTCAGCCGGACCTTCTCGACGGTGCCGTCGGCGCGGCACCAGCCGACGGTCTGGCCCTTGCGCAAGGTGCCGGAGTGGATCCGGCACAGCGCGATCCGGCCGAGGAACGAGGACGCGTCGAGGTTCGTCACCAGCGCGCGCAGCGGGGCCTCGGTGTCCGCGGTCGGCGCGGGCACGTGCTTGAGCAGCACCTCGAACAGCGCGCTGAGGTCTTCCTCGTCGGGCAGCCCGCCGTCCACCGGCTGGGCCAGCGACGCCCGGCCGGCGCGCGCGGAGGCGTAGACGACCGGCAGGTCCAGGATCGCCTCCATGTCGAGCTCGACCTCACCGTCGAGCTCGCTGGCCAGTTCCAGCAGCAGGTCGTGGGCCTCCTCGACGACCTCGGCGCAGCGAGCGTCCGGGCGGTCGACCTTGTTCACGACCAGGATCACCGGCAGCCCGGCGGCCAGCGTCTTGCGCAGCACGAACCGGGTCTGCGGCAGCGGACCCTCGCTGGCGTCGACCAGCAGCAGCACCCCGTCCACCATCGACAGGGCGCGCTCGACCTCGCCGCCGAAGTCGGCGTGGCCGGGGGTGTCCACCACGTTGATGGTCACCGGGCCGGCGTCGGTCTCCCGACGGACCGCGGTGTTCTTCGCGAGGATCGTGATGCCCTTCTCGCGCTCCAGGTCGTTGGAGTCCATCACGCGGTCGACGAGCTCGGCGCGCTCGGAGAAGGCACCGGACTGCCGCAGCATGGCATCCACCAGGGTGGTCTTGCCGTGGTCGACGTGGGCAACGATGGCGACGTTGCGCAGATCACTGCGAATGGGGGCGGCGACGCTGGTGGCGGACACGCGGGTACTCCTGGATCGGCGCAGATGGGCGCGGCGGGGTTCGTCGACTTGGTCCGGGTGCGGGACGATCCGCAAGGCACCGTGCCGCGGCTCCACTGCGCCGCAGCTGCGGAGCTGATCGGGCGCCACCGCCCGGGGCGGAGGCGCGCACGTCGACGCGCGGCTCCTCCCAGGGTAGTGCAACCTCGTGCGGGACCGGCCGCCGCGTGCTCAGCGCAACACTCGGGGCCGGCGCCCAACATCAAGTTCGCCATTTCAGGTTAGGTTCGCCTAGCCTGTGCCCAACCCCGTCTCGGCACCGAAAGAACACACCGTGGGCAAAGGCACCATCAAGGTCAAGAAGAAATGCTGTCGGTCGCGACCGCCCTGCAAGAGCTGCCCCATCGTGGTCCTGCGCGACCTGCTGCGCGAGGCCAAGGCGGAAGAGGTCAAGAAAACGCAAAAAAAGGTCAAGAAAGCGGCAAAGAAGAAATAGCGCGAATTGATCTCACCGCGGCACCCGCCGCGGTTGCGAGGTGGCCTCGGGGCTACTTGTGGGCGACCGTGGACAACGGGTCGGCGTACTTCGCCAACTCGGGGATCGTCCGCAGCGCGGTGAACTCGATGACCTCGTAGCGAGCCATCTTGTGCAGCGCGAACGGGTCCGTCGCGAGGATCGCGTCGAGCCTGCCGCGGGACATCGCCCTGGCGATGATCACCCCGCCGCTGCGCGGGTGGCGGTGGCCGGCGGCGATGAAGTCACCGGCATCGTAATGCTGGGTTACCCATTCGTAGTGATCTACCAGTTGGCCGTCGATATCCGATTCTGGCGCGGTGTATTGCAGCAGCACTACAAACATTCTTTCACGGTAGCCCTTCCACTTGACCGCTGCCGATCACCAAGCGGTAACATTGCCGCGTGCGCGCAATGTCGAACATGTGGTGGGCCGTCCGAGGGCGGCCCAGCAGCGTCGTGCACTGACACGCAGACCACCGGCCGCCCCTCCGGGCGGCCGAGCGGTGCGAGGTCGATCCCGGTGCCAGCGGCCCAGGACCCCAGGAGAGACCAATGACCCGCCTGTCCGGGATCACCCCGTCCGGCCACGTCCAGCTGGGCAACTACCTCGGCGCCGTGCGGCGGTGGGCCGCCGAGCGCGAACCTGCGGACCTGTTCTTCGTCTCCGACCTGCACGCCATGACCACGTCGCACCGGCCGCAGCGGCTGCGCGCGCTCACCCGCGAGCAGTTCGCGGTGCTGCTCGCGGCGGGCATCGACCCGGATTCGCTGTTCGTGCAGTCGGATCTGGCGGGCGAGTTGGGGACGCTGAACTGGATCCTGGAATGCACCTGCTCCTACGGCGAAGCCGCCCGGATGGTCCAGTTCAAGGAGCGGGGCGCCGGGCAGGAGTCGGTGCGGGTGGGTCTGCTGACCTACCCGGTGCTGATGGCCGCCGACATCCTGCTGCAGGGCGCCACCCAGGTGCCGGTCGGCAGCGACCAGGACCAGCACGTCGAGCTGGCCCGCACGCTCGCCCGCCGGTTCAACGCCAACTACGGCGACGTGTTCACCGTCCCGGAGGCCGTGGTGCCCAAGACGGCGGCGCGGATCCGGGACCTCGCCGACCCGGCGCGCAAGATGGAGAAGTCCAACCAGCAGTCCCCCGGCGTGGTCTTCGTGCTCGACGAGCCGGACGTCATCCGCCGCAAGTTCCGCCGCGCGGTCACCGACGGCCTCGACGAGGTGCGGTACGACCCGGACGGCCGGCCAGGGGTGGCGAACCTCCTGGAGATCCTCGCCGCCTGCAACGACACGAGCCCTTACGCCGCAACGGAATCGGCGAGCACCTACGCGGAGCTCAAGGATGCGGTGGCCGACGCCGTGATCGAGGAGCTGCGACCGGTGCGCGAACGCGCCCGGGAGCTGCTGGAGGACGCGTCGGAGCTGGACCGCATCCGGGCGCACGGAGCGAAGCGGGCGAGCGAGCGGGCGCAGCCGCGGCTGCAGGCCGCGTTGCGCGTGACCGGCCTGCGCTGATCCGCCGGAGCACGGGGCGCCCGCGACCTGGCCACTTGGCCGCGGGCGCCCCACACTACCTGCGCATTCGTTCACCAGTTCGAGTGGATCACCTGGCGAACAATGGATCAGTGTCGGCAACCTGGGCTCATGGGTACTGCGATGGAAGGCAACACTGCGTTCTTGGTCGAGAGGAGTGCTGCCGTGGCTGCACCATCGTTCGACCCGCACGCCCCGTTCGATCCGCTCGTTGATCTAGACGGGTTGTGGACGCCCGAGCTTGCCGAAAGGTACCTACCGATTCCGGGGATGCCCCCGGCTAAGTACGAGTGCCTGGACGGGAAGCTGATAGTGAGCCCCTACGAAGGTTCGGCGAATGTCTACGCAGCGGATGAGCTCTACCTCCGGATGCGTACGCCTGCACGTCGCCTCGGCGGCAATGCCTACACCACGCTGAACGTCGAGATGCCAAGAATTTCGTCGATGCGGTGGGCACAACCCGACTTCGCCGTGCTTCGTGAACCAGCACGTGGACGCGTCTGGATCTCACCCGAAGCCGTCCTGCTCATCGGTGAGTGCGTGTCGAGGTCGAGCCGCCGGAACGACTACGTGGACCAACCTGCTGAATACGCCAAGGCGGGCATTCCATACTTCATGCGAGTTGACATCGCCAGGGAACGCGAGCGCGTTTCGGTGGAGCTGCTGCGCTTGGAAGACGGCATTTACCGCGATCACGCCAAAGCGCTGGACGGCCAGACCTTTGAGACCGAGCTGCCGTTCCCGCTGTCGTTCGATCCCATCGAGCTCCTGGAGCTTTAGGCCCCGACCAGCAGGCTTCGGAGGGAGTGGACGAGGACCCGGTCGGCGTCGAGCCAGTCGAGCCCGGCCAGTTCGTCCGCCGCCACCCAGCGGACTTCGCTGTGCTCCACGGCTTTCGGGGTCGCCGTCGGGTCGGCGAGTTCGGCCGCGTGGATGCGCAGGAGCATGCCGTTGCTGAGCGGGACGTCCGTGCCGACGCGTCCGGTCGGGCGGACTTCGACGGCGAGCTCTTCCTGACACTCCCGGACGACCGCGGCGGATTCGTCCTCGCCCGGCTCGACCCGGCCGCCGGGCAGCTCCCAGCGGCCCGCGTCCGGGGCGGGGTAGCTGCGCTGCTGCGCCAGCAACCGTCCCTTGTGGACGATTGCGGTGCCGACGACGATCGGGCGGGTCGCCCAGGATTCGGCGAGCTCCCGCGCGCCGGCGATGCGCGAGGCCAGCACGTCCAGCGCGAACCGGCGGACGACGGCGACGTCGACGAGCCGCCCCAGCGGACCGAACGGCGTCGTCCAGTGCAGCGAGTCGGTGAGCAGCGTCCGGGGGCCGACCTCGGCGAGCACCGACTCGTGGCGCAACTCCGGCAGCGGGCCGGAGATCAGCACGGAACTCATCGCGTCGGCATCGGCGCGCACGACTCGAGTGGTCAGATCGACGGGAAGGCGGGCGATCTTGGTGTGGAAGACGATCTCATCGCCGGGCACGAGCAACGCGGCCGGACGGGTGGCGGCGCGGCCGCTGACGCCCAGGGCCGCGAGTCCGACCTCGGCGGTCCGGGTGTGCCGCAGGGCGGCCCCCACCGTGGCCACCGGCGCCTCGATCAGTCCCGTGCTCCGCAAAACCGACACGTGCAGACATCTTGCCCCACCCGGTCGGGTCAACCACCACCGCCTGGTCGGAGGCCGTACCGGCGGGGAGCGCGACGAGCACGACCGCGTCGCGGCGGCATCCGAGCGCCGACGGTTCCCGCGATCGGCACCGCCGCGGGGTGCGTCGGCTCAGCTGTCGGCCGCGTACCTCGGCCAGCGCGCCACGACGCGAGCGCCGCCGTCCGGCGACTCCGCGGCGCGGACCGTTCCGCCGCGACGGCGCACCGCCTCGGCCGCGAGGGCGAGTCCGAGCCCGGCTCCGCCGGTGCTGCGCGCTCGGTCCGATTCGACCCGGTGGAACCGGTCGAACACCCGCTCGCGGTGCTCGACCGGAATCCCGGGGCCGTCGTCGTCCACCACCAACCGCACCCAACCGACCCTGGAGGAGCCCATGCCATCAGCGAACACTGAGACCCGCACCAAGGTGCGCGTGTAGCGCAACGCGTTGCCGACGATGTTGTCCAGCACCGTCGACAGCTCCGCCGGATCGGCGAGGACCAGCACCGGCCGGGCCGGGACCTCGACCTCGATCCGCGGCCCGAGGCCGTGTGAGCCCGGCAGCTCGAGCCGGTTGGCGGCGGCCCGCACCGCCGTGCCGATGTCGACCGGCTGCCCCGGGGCGGCCGTGCCGCGCTCGGCCCTCGCCAACGCGAGCAGGCTCTCCACCAGCACCGACAGGCGCTGCGCCTCGTGCGCGATGTCCTGCAGGGTCTCGTGGGCGAGCTCCGGGTCCGGGTGCATCACGGCGACCTCGGCCTGAGCGCGGATCGACGCGACCGGGTTGCGCAGCTCGTGCGCGGCGTCGCCGGTGAACCGCCGCAGCCGTTCCGTGTCGGCGTCGCGGCGGGCGAGCATCGTGTTGAGCTCCTCGGCGAGGGCACGGATCTCGTCGACGGCCGCGGGCACCGGCAGCCGCTCTCCCTCGGGCAGCCCGGCGGCGGCGACCCGCATCCGTTCGACCGGACGCAGCGAACGGCGCACCACGAGCCAGGTGGCGAGCCCGACGAGCGCGGCGGCGAGGATGGAGCCGAAGCCGAGCAGCCGGCCGGTCTTGCCCGCGGTGTCGGTGAACCCGACCAGTCGCGCCCCGGTCGCGACGAGCAGCGGGCGGCCGGTCTGATCGGGCACGACGACGCCGCGCCACCGGTGCAGTTCGGCGGGCGGCTCGAAGTCGATCACGCCGTCGCCGGCGCGCAGCTCGTCGATCTGCCAGCCTTGCAGGCTCGACTCGGGCAGCCCGTCCAGCGGAGCGCCCGAGGTGTCCAGGACCCGGATGTCGGGGGCGGCGACGGCGGCGGGCGAGACGCCGGCGGCCAGCCGGTTCGCAGTCGCGGTGGCGGTGCGCTGCAGGTCGGCGTCGACGGAGTCGATCAGCAGCCAGCTGACGACGCCGGTGCTCACGTGCGCGACCACGCCGAGTCCGATCAACGCCACGACGGCGGCCACCACGCTGGTGCGGAACTGGATGGTGCGGCGGTGCCACCACCTGCGCAGGCGCATCATCATGCCGGTTCGGCGCAGACCCGGTAGCCCTGACCGCGCACGGTCTGCACCAGTTCCCCGGCGCCGGCCGCGGCGAGCTTGCGGCGCAGGTAACCGACGTAGACCTCGACGACGTTGCGGGTGACGAACTGCTCCTCGCCCCAGACCATCCGCAGCAGGTCGTCCTTGGGCACCACGGCCTCCGGGTGGCTGGCCAGCGCGACCAGCAGTCCGTACTCCCTCGGCGAGAGGGCGATCGACTCGCCCGCCCAGCGAACCTCGCGGGCGGCGCGGTCGATCTCCAGGTCGCCGACCCGCAGGCTCACCTGCCGTCCGGCGGTTTCGCGCCGCCGCAGCAACGCGCGCACCTGCGCGACCAGCACCAGGAAGGAGAAGGGTTTGACCAGGTAACCGTCCGCACCGAGATCCAGCCCGTCGGCCTGATCGACCTCGCCGTTCTTCGCCGAGATCAACAGCACCGGGGTGGTCACGTCGTCGGCGCGCATCCGCTCCAGCACCCGGTAGCCGGACAGGCCGGGCAACATCACGTCCAGCACCACGACGTCGAAGGCACCGGTCAGGGCCAGGCGCAGGGCGTCGATGCCGTCGGCCGCGATGGTCACGTCCATGCCCTCGGCGGACAGCCCGCGGCGCAGCGCGGCACGAACTCCCGGCTCGTCGTCCACCACCAACACCCGCGGCACCATGGCCCAAGCATGCCGATCCGCCGGCCACGGCGGCAGGGAAATCTCAGTCGGTTCTCAGTTGAGAGCTTCTTTCTCAGGTGGATCTCAGCCTCGGACCGGCTCGGGGCGCCGCTGCCGATCGCCCGCGCGGTTGTCGTCGGCGGCGCGCCGAAGCCGGCAAAGCGAATCGATCACGGAAGCCGAATCGGCGGGAACGGCCGGAAAGACCGATTCCCGCGATCACCGCCCGGATCCGGTCGGCCGCACCGGGTGATGGACCGGACCCGGCGCATTGTGATGCTGGTCGCCATCCGACCGGACGGCTAACGCCGGGAGAACCACCTGCGAAATACGGCGCCCCCGGCGTGTCCGAGGCGCCCTCCGGGGCCGCCCGGCACCGGCGAAACCCATGGCCAAACGCGGTTCGACGACATGATCAAGCGTTGCGAAAGTAGCAAGAGCCGGCAACGTTTGAACCGTCACCGACGACCCGGGTCTTGACATATCGACCCAGCACATGGCGGCTTGACAGCCTCCACCGCGTCGGTCAGGGTCGATGCGATCGATTGACTGATCAATCAGTCGCAGGTCGAAACGCAACGCCAGCGGGGCGCTGTCGAGAGGCTCCAGCGCCGCCCCAGCGGCCGCATCACCGGCGCCAGTCCGCGCCGACGGGTGCCGCGCCCCGCGAGACACAGGAGGTTCCGCCGGATGCCGAGCAGAGGACAGTCGAACGCCGACCCCAGTCGCCGCGACTTCCTCCGGTACGTCGCGGTGGGCGCCGGCGCAGTGGGCGCGGGCGCCGTCATCAGCGGGTGCGCGGGCGGCGCGGTGCGAAAGGCACCGATCCCCTCCGGCCCGCCGCAGTACGGCGGTCGGCTGCGGGTCGGCATCGTCGGCGGGTCCAGCAAGGACACCCTGGACGCGCACGCCACCGTGACCCACCCGGACCAGGCACGCATCTTCCAGCTCTACGACACGCTGCTCCGGTTCGACTCCGACTACCAGGTCCAGCCCGCGCTGGCCGAATCCGTCGAGTCCGATCCGCAGGCGCTGACCTGGACCATCCGGCTGCGCGAGGGCGTCGAGTTCCACAACGGCAAGACCCTCGCCGCCGAGGACGTGATCCACACCCTCCGCCGGATCGCCGACCCGGCGGACCCGAAGAACGGCGCCGTGGGGCTGAGTTCCCTGGACCTCAACGCCATGCAGGCGCTGGACCAGCGCACCGTCCGGCTGACGCTGTCCCGCCCGGACGTCACGCTGCCCGACCAGTTCGCCGAGTACGCCAACGGCATCGTCCCGGTCGGCTACGACCCGAACCGGCCGGTCGGCTGCGGCCCGTTCGCCTACGACTCCTTCGAACCCGGCCAGCAGAGCCTGTTCACCAAGAACCGCAACTACTGGAGCGACGGCGAGCCGTACGTGGACGAGGTCGTGATCATCGACTTCCCGGACGACACGGCCCGGATCAACGCGCTGCTCGGCGGCCAGGTCGACGCCATCGACCAGGTGCCGCTGGGGCTGCTGCGGGTGCTGGACGCCGACCCGAACCTCCGGCTGCTGGAATCCCAGACCGGCTCGTGGGTGCCGTTCACCATGCGGGTGGACCGGCCACCGTTCGACGACGTCCGGGTGCGGCAGGCGTTCCGGCTCGTCGTGGACCGCGAGCAGATGATCAAGCAGGTGCTCGGCGGCCACGGCACGATCGGCAACGACATCTACTCGCCGGCCGATCCGCTGTACAACTCGGCGCTGCCGCAACGCGGCCGTGACGTGGCCAAGGCCCGCCAGCTGCTGCGCGAGGCGGGCCGGGAGAACCTGACCGTCGAGCTGGTGACGTCGCCCGTCGCGGCCGGTGTGGTGGAGGCGGCGCAGGTGTTCGCCCAGCAGGCCGCCGACGCCGGGATCACCGTCAACATCCGCCGGGTCGATTCCGGCGAGTTCTTCGGCGACATGTACCTGTCCTGGGACTTCGCACAGGACTTCTGGTTCACCCGGAACTTCCTGGCGCAGGCGGGTTCCGGCAGCCTGCCCGACTCGCCGTACAACGAGACCCACTGGAACCACCCGGAATTCAACGATCTGGTGTACCAGGCGCGGGCCACCACCGATCCGGCGCGCCGCAAGGAGCTCATCGCGCGCGCCCAGCAGATCGAGTGGGAGAGCGGTGGATACATCGTCTGGGGCTTCCCGAACCAGCTGGACGCGCACAGCGTCCGGGTCGTCGGGCTCGAACCGGACAAGAGCGGCGCACCGTTGAACTCCTACGGTTTCCGCCACGCGTGGCTGGCGAAGTGAGGGCGGACCGATGACTCGAATGCTGGTCAAGCGAATCCTGCTCGGCGTGGTCATCCTGTGGGCCGTGTCGGTGGTGGTCTTCCTCGCCACCCAGGCGCTGCCCGGGGACGCCGCCCGCGCCATCCTGGGCCGCGAGGCGACTCCGGAGCGGCTGGCCGCGCTGCGCGCGCAGCTGCACCTCGACGAGCCGATGTGGGTGCAGTACTTCTCGTGGCTGGGCAACATCTTCCGGCTCGACCTCGGCACGTCCTACGCCAACGGCATGCCGGTGGCCGAGCTGCTGGGCTCCCGGCTGAACAACTCGCTGGCGCTGATGCTGTGCTCCACGGTGATCAGCGTGCCGCTGTCCATCCTGGTCGGCACCTACAGCGCGCTGCGCCGCGACAAGGCCTTCGACCACACGACCTCGGTGGTCAGCCTGGTGCTGGCCTCGCTGCCGGAGTTCGTGGTCGGCATCGTGCTGGTGCTGGTCTTCTCCACCGGGGCGCTCAACCTGCTGCCCGCCGTGTACGTCATGACCGGCACGGGTTCGGCCTGGAGCGATCCGACGCAGCTGGTGCTGCCGACGCTGACGATGGTGCTCGCGGTTTCGCCGTACATCGTGCGCATCATGCGGGCGACCATGATCGAGGTGCTGGAGAGCGAGTTCGTGCAGCAGGCCCGGTTGAAGGGGCTGCCGGAGCGCACGGTGATCCTGCGGCACGCGCTGCCGAACTCGATCGGCCCGGTGGCCCAGGTGATCGCGCTGCAGCTGGCGTGGCTGGCCGGTGGCGTGGTCATCGTCGAGTTCCTGTTCCGCTTCCCCGGTATCGGGTTCGCGCTGGTGGACGCGGTGAACAACCGCGATCTGCCGGTGGTGCAGACGCTGACGCTGGCCATCGCCGCCGTGTACATCGTCGTGAACCTGCTGGCCGACGTGGTGAGTCTGGCCGCCAATCCGAAGGTGAGGTCCGCCGCGCGATGACCACGACTGCGCAGACCGAGGAAACCCGAGCGACTCCCGCCCCGGCCGTGCCGCGCGCGGTCGGCGCGTGGCGGGCGGCGCTGCGCCTGCCACGCACCAAGATCGGCCTGGCGCTGTCGATCCTGGTGGTGCTGACCGCGATCGTCGGGCCGCTGCTCGCGCCGCACGGTGCCACCGAGTTCGTGGACACGCCGTTCTCCGATCCGACGGCGACCTCGTGGTTCGGCACCGACAACCTGGGCCGCGACGTTCTCACTCGGTTCCTCCACGGTGGACAGACGCTGCTCGTGCTGGCGGTGCTGGCCACGCTGCTCGGCGTCGGGCTCGGCTCGCTGCTGGGCATGTACGCCGGCTACCGCCGCGGCTGGTTGGACGAGGTGTTGATGCGCTTCGGCGACATCGCGCTGGCCTTCCCGCAGGTGGTGCTGGCGCTGCTGTTCGTCAGCGTCGTCGGCCCGGAGCTGTGGCTGCTGGTGCTGGTCGTCGGCGGCAGCCACCTGCCGCGGGTGATGCGCGTGGTGCGGGCGGCGACGCTTTCGGTCGCCGAGCGCGACTTCGTCAAGTCGGCGGAGGCGATCGGGCTGTCCCGGGTTCGCATCCTGCTCGGCGAGATCCTGCCGAACGTCACCGGAACCGTGCTGGTGGAGCTCGGGCTGCGGCTGAACTACTCGATCGGCCTGGTCGCCGGGCTGAGCTTCCTGGGCCTGGGCCTGCAGCCGCCGACGGCGGACTGGGGCCTGATGATCAACGAGAACCGGATCGCGCTGACGGTGCAGCCGTGGGCGGTGGCGCTGCCGGTGATCGCCATCGCGGTGCTGACGATCGGCACCAACCTGGTGGCGGACGGCCTGGCGCGCTCGGTCGCGGGCGTCGACCGAGGCATCGAGAAGGCCCGCTGATGCCACCGCCGACCTGCGATCCGCAATTTCCATTGAAATCGAAGGTCCGATTTCCATTGAAATTGCGGGAGATCCCGGACCACGACCTGTCGCCGACCCGTTGGGGGTGCCGATGACCACCGCTGCTCTGGACGCCACCGGACTGGAGATCCGGGGCGTGCCCTCGGAAGCCGCCATCGTCGCCGACGTGAGCTTCACCCTGGCGCCGGGCGAGATCCTCGGCCTGATCGGTGAATCCGGCTCCGGCAAGACCACGCTCGGCCTGGCGATGCTGCGCTACTGCAAGCGCGGCACCCGGATCGCCGACGGCCGCATCCTCGTCGGCGACACCGATCTCACCGCACTGCCGCCGAAGCGGGCCGCCGCGCTGCGCGGCCGACGGGTCGCGTACATCCCGCAGTCACCGGGCTCGGCGCTGAACCCGGCACTGCGCCTGCACACTCAGCTCGCGGAGGGCGTGCACGACGTCTCCGGCGAAGCGGCGAAGCGGCGGATCAAGCAGGTGCTGACCGAGGTCGCGCTGCCCGATGACGACGACTTCCTGAGCCGGTACCCGCACCAGCTCTCCGGCGGTCAGCAGCAGCGCATCGCGATCGCGATGGCCTTCGTCGGCCGCCCGGAGGTCGTGGTGCTGGACGAGCCGACCACGGGCCTGGACGTGACCACCCAGAAGCGGGTGCTGACCACGATCCGCGAGATGTGCGAGCGGCACGGGACGGCGGGCGTGTACATCTCGCACGACATGGCGGTGGTCGCGGAGCTGGCCGACCGCATCGCGGTGATGTACTCGGGTCGGATCGTGGAGACCGGCCCGACCGCCGAGGTGCTGAACGAGCCGCGCCACCACTACACGGCGGGCCTGGTGCTCGCGGTGCCGGACCTGGACGGCGAGCGGGCGATGCAGGCCATCGACGGCCAAGCTCCGTCGCCGCTGAGCCGCCCGGACGGCTGCGCGTTCGCGCCGCGCTGCGCCGCCGCGACCGACGAATGCCGCGCCGAGGTGCCACCGGTGCAGGAGGTCTCCCCCGGCCACGAAATCCGCTGCCTGCAGCCGCGCTCCGGGCGTCTCGTGGCACCGGATCGCGCGTCGGAATCCGTCCCGGACGAGGCGAAACCGGTTCTCGAGATCCGCAACATCCGGGCCTGGTACACCGATTCCCCCGTGCTGCAGGACGTTTCGCTGAGCGTGTCGCCGGGCTCCTGCCTCGCGCTGCTGGGCGAGTCGGGCAGCGGCAAGACCACGCTCTCGCGCTGCCTGGCCGGCCTGCACCCGAAGCACGAGGGCTCGGTCCTGCTGCACGGCGAGGAGCTGGCGGCCGGCAGCGGCAAGCGCACCCGCGAGCAGCGGCGACAGGTGCAGTACGTGTTCCAGAACCCGTACGAGTCGCTGAACCCGCGACGCCGGGTCCGCGACCTGGTGGCGCAGCCGATCTCGGTGCTCGGCGGGGATTCCGGCGGCAAGAGCACGTCGGAGCGGGTCATCGAGGCGTTGGAGCTCGCCGCGCTGCGACCGGACATCGCCGAGCGCTACCCCGACCAGCTCAGCGGCGGCGAGCGGCAGCGGGTGGCGATCGCGCGCGCCCTGGTCACCCGGCCCGAGGTGCTGATCTGCGACGAGATCACCTCCGCGCTGGACGTCTCGGTGCAGTCGGCGATCGTCGACCTGCTCCGGGACCTGCGGGAGAAGATGGGGCTGGCTCTGGTGTTCGTCACGCACAACATCGCGCTGGTGCGCAACATCGCGCAGCGGGTCGCGATCCTGCAGAACGGGCGCATCGTCGAGCAGGCGCCGGCCGAAGAGCTGTTCGCCGCGCCGCAGCACGACTACACCCGGTCGCTGTTGAGCGACGCGCCCAACTTCCAGCTGGAGGCGAAGAACTGATGTCGGTCGCAGCGGGTTTCGAGCGGGTTGCCGAGGAGTTCGCCGAGGTGGTGGCGGCCGATGCGGCGGGTGCGGCGTTCGCCGTCTTCCGCGACGGCGAGCAGATCCTCGACCTGCAGGCCGGGCACCGCGACCAGGCGGCCACCGAGCCGATGACGACCGACACCCTGATGCCGGTGTTCTCCGGCACCAAGGGCATCGTCGCCACCGGCGTCGCCCTGCTGGTCGACGGCGGCGCGCTGGACCCGGACGCGCCGGTGGTCCGGTACTGGCCGGAGTTCGGCGCGGCGGGCAAGCAGGACGTCCTGGTCCGGCAGCTGCTCTCGCACTCGGCGGGGTTGCCGTACCCGGCGAAGCCGGTCACCCGCGAGGCCGCGATGGACAACCGGGCGATGGCCGGGCTGCTGGCCGCGCAGGCTCCACTGTGGCCGGTCGGGACGACCACCGCCTACCACGCGCTGACCTTCGGCTGGCTGGCGGCGGAGCTGATCCGGCGGGTCGACGGGCGGGAGGTCGGCGAGTACCTGCGCGCCGAGGTCGCTGAGCGGGTTCCGGCCGACTTCTGGCTGGGGCTGCCCGAGGCCGAGTGGCCGCGCACCGGGCGGCGCTGGCGGGCGGCCGACTACCAGGTGGCGAACCGGCTGAACACGCCGGAGGCCCTGGCCTACCGCGACAAGGTCTACGGGAATCCGCCCACGCTGCTGGGCGGTGACGCGCCCTGGAACACCCCGGCATGGTGGGTCGGCGGCAGCCCGGGCGGCGGTGCGATGGCGTCCGCTCGCGGCATGGCCGCGGTGTACTCGGCGCTGGTGACCGGCGAGCTCGTCGGCGGCCGGACGCTCGAGAGGATCCGCCGGGAGGAGAGCCGGGGCACCGATCCGGGCACCGGCCGGCCGCTGGCCTTCGGCCTGGGCTACGAGCTGCAGGACTCGATCGAGACCTACGGCCCGGAGGCCACGGGATTCGGCCACAGCGGGGCGGGCGGTTCGCTGTTCGGCTGCTGGCCGCGCCTGGGCGTGGCGTTCGCCTTCAGCCCGTGCCTGATGCGAACGGAGGGTTTCGACAACCGTTCGCACCGCCTCCTGACCGCGCTGCACGCCTGCCTGTAGGGCCTGGTTCCGCGCCGTTTTCGCGCGAAACCGGCGTTCGCCACGCTGCCGGATGCCGTTTTCGCGCGAAACCGCCACCCCACGGGGCCCCAAGCGGCACCCCGCAGCTGTCCGGCTAAATCGGTTGGCCGGGCCGATACGCTCGGGGGATGGAGTTCGAGGTGGACGATTCGCGGGCCAGGGTCGATCGCGACGCGGTGTGGGAATTCCTTTCCACGCAGGCGTATTGGGGCAAGTGGCGCAAGCGGGCGGATCTCGACAAGCAGATCGAGCTGGCCTGGCGCGTCGTCGGCGCCTACCGGAAGCCGGACGGCGGGCTGATCGGCTTCGCACGCGCGTTCTCCGACGGGGTGGGCATGGCGTACCTGGCCGACGTGTTCGTCCTCCCGGAGGCGCGCGGCCACGGCATCGGCAAGGCCCTGGTGCAGGGCATGATCGAGGACGGCCCCGGCCGCGATTTCCGCTGGATGCTGCACACCGACGACGCGCACGGCCTCTACCGCGGCTACGGCTTCACCGATCCGGACAGCACCTACTTGGAGCGTCCGCGACGCGTCCAGTGAGCGACGCCGGGTGGAGGTCGGAGCGCCGAACCTCCACCATGTCGGTATGACGGAACTGCTCACCGATAACCAGGTCGCCGATGCGCTCCAGCACCTGCCGGAGTGGACCCAGTCCGGCGTCAAGCTGACCCGCACCGTCGAGTTCGGCAACTTCCCGCAGGCGATCCAGGCGGTGAACCGGATCGCCGAAATTGCCGAGAGCGAGAACCACCACCCGGACATGGACATCCGCTGGCGCACCGTGACGTTCTACTGCACCACCCACTCGAAGGGCGGCATCACGGCCAACGACACGTCGCTGGCCCAGGAGATCGACAACGTCGTGGAGCAGCTCAGGTCCTGAGCTGCTCAGCCGATCTCCCCGGCGAGGTCGGCGGCCTCGAAGGCGCATCCCCAGGACAGCGCGACGCCGCAACCGCCGTGGCCGTAGTTGTGGATGATCCGCGCGCCTTCGTAGTGCTCGACCTCCACCCGCACCGATTCCCGGCCGGGCCGCAGCCCGACCAGTTCCGCGAGCACTTCGGCGTCGGCCAGCCGCGGCTCCACCGCGGCGCACCGGCGCCGGATGCCCTCGCTGTCCTCGCGGCGGGGCGTGCAGTTCCAGTCCTGCTCGCCTGCGACGCCGCCGAGCACGACGCGGTCGCCGTGCGGCATGTACGAGGTGAACTCGCCGGAGTCGCTGAGCTCGATGAAGTACTCGTCGATCCCCGGGTTGCGCACCACGACGTGCTGGCCGCGGACCGGGTGGACGCCGGGGTCGCCGACGAGTTCCCGCGCGCCGACGCCGGTGCAGTTGACCACCGTCGCGGATTCGGCGACCGCCTCGGCCAGCGAGGGAACGGGGCTGAGCTGCAGGTCACCGCCGGCGTCGCGGAACCGGGCGACCAGGTGGTCGAGGTAGCGCGGCATGTCGATCAGCGGCACGGTCGCGCGGTAGCCGCTGACGAACCCGTCCGGCAGTTCCTCGGGTGTGCAGGGGCGCAGGTCGGGGATCAGTCTCGCCTCGGGCGGGACCGAGTCGCCGAGGTCGAACCGCGCCGCCATCCGCCCCGCGGCCAGGTGCACGCCCGAGTCCTCGTCGCGGGCGAGCGCGGTGAACTCGGCGTGGGACCGGGTCACCCAGTACAGCACCCGATCGGCGGGCCGCAGCATCGCCGGGCCCCACATCGCGCCCGCGACCGCGGAAGTGGTGTCCTGCGGCCGGTCGGCGGTGCGGATGCGCACACGCCGGCCCGCCTCGGCGAGGACGACCCCGGTGGTCAGGCCCTGCACGCCCGCGCCGATCACCAGTACCGGATCTGCGGTCATCTTCGACACGCTAGCAGTCAACCGGCGAACTCGACGGCCTCGAACGCGCCGCCCGGCTCAGGCGTCGACCACGTCGTGCTCGACGCGGACGCGCCTGCGGGCACCGGCCTGGTGGAAGCCGCAACGCTGCTGCTCAGGCCGCCCAAGCCCTCGACGCGCTCGCGCTGGATCCGGGCCAGACCCTGCTGGGTTGCCGGGTCGGCCGGCCGCTTCGCCGTGGAGCTCCCAGCGGCTCGTGGCCTGCGAGTGGTCGCAACGGCCTCGCCACAGGACGAGCCAACGGTCGCGTAGCGGCCACGAGCATGTTCTCCATCAACGCCGACGCCAGCCTCACCTACGCCGTCGACGGGAAGGAACTTGCCTGGATCAACGTCGACGACCTCGACCTCGAGAACGATCTGCCCGGCATGCCGGCCGAACTGCGCGCAGCGTTCGAGGCGGCCGGCACCGTCGAACACGACTACCTCGATCCTGGCGAACCCGACTACGACATCTGCATGCGCGCTATCTGCGCTCTCGCCGGCCTGCGATGCACGGTCGAAGACCTGCGTCGAATCCCGCTACTGGCCACACCGTTCGGCTGACCCCGCGCAAGTGGCCGGGTCAGCCGAACCGCGGTCAGAGCGAAGCTCAGCCCAGGAAGTCCTGGATCGCCGCGAGCCACGGTTTCGGGCTCTCCGCGCCGATGAGGTGCCCGGAGTCGACCTCGACCAGCCGCGCGCCGGGGATCTTCGCGGCGAGCTCGCCGGAGTGGTGCGGCGGCACCAGGGTGTCCCGGGTGGTCGCGACGACCAGCGTCGGCACGGAGATCTTCGGCAGGTCGGCGCGGACGTCGACGGTGCGCAGCAGGTCGAGGTGATCGCCGGTGCCGACCGGCACGCCGTCGGCGGTGCCTCGGAACACCTCGTCCCAGTCTTCGATGGAGTTCAGCGCCGCCGGGCTGAAGCAGTTCAGCAGCACGAATCGCGCGAGCGTGTCCCGGTCCGGGCCGTCGAGCAGCTGCTGCCAGAGGTCCAGGTTGAGCCGGAAGTGCCGGTCGGCGGCGGCGAATCCGGCAGTGAGCACCAGCGACGTGACGCGCTCCGGGTATCGCACGGCCGCCCGGACGGCGACCGTCGTGCCCATCGAATAGCCCAGCACGCCAAAGGTTTCCACGCCCGCATCGACCGCCGACGCGACGACCTCGTCGACGAGCCGGTCCAGTTCGAGCGGCTGCTCGGCCTTCGGCGTCCCACCCGAGCCCGGGTAGTCCGGCGCGACGACGGTGCGCTTCCCGGCGAGCTCGTCGATGAACGGGAAGTTCGCCGCGGCCGACCCACCCGCGCCGTGGGCCAGCAACAACCCGGGCCCGGAACCACGCACCTCAACGGACAGAGACATCGATTTTTCCTTTCGCATCAACCGTTCGCCGAACACCGGTGGCCGACAACGCGGCCAGCGCGGCGAGAATTCCGATCCCGATGAGCCAGTACGGTCCAGCACCGCCGTCGAGCACCCGGCCACCGATCCACGCACCGCCGGCGTTGCCGAGGTTGAACGCCGAGGTGTTCACCGCGACCGTCAGGGTCGGCGCGCCCGCTGCCGCAGCGAACGCCCGGGCCTGCAACGCCGGGATCAGCGCGCAGCTCACCGCCCCGAGCACGAACACCCCCACCGCCGCAGCCACCGGATCCCGCACGACCAGGCCGAAAACCCCGAGCACGACGGCCATTCCGGCGAGCAGCCCGCGAACCGAACCCCACGGCCGCAGGTCCGCCAACCGGCCGCCCACCAGGTTCCCCAGCAGGCCGCCCACGCCGAACGCCATCAGCAGCCAGGCCACCGACCCGGCCCCGAAACCGGAGACGCCGGTGAGGATCGTGGCGATGTAGGTGTACGGCGTGAAGAGGGCGATCTGCGTGAGCACGGTGACCACGACGACCACGAGCACCTCGCGACTGCCCAGCGCCCTGATCTCCGCCCGCACCGAAGAGGTCCCGGCCGCCCGCGACGACGGCACGGCGACCGCGACGACCACCGTGGCGACCAGGCTCAACGCGGCGATCGCCCAGAACGTGGCGCGCCAACCGAGCTCGTGGCCGATGAACGTGCCCAGCGGCGCGCCGAGCACGGTCGCCAGGTTGAGCCCGGCGCTCACCACCGCAATCGCCCAACCGCGACGCTCCTCGCCCACCACCGACACGGCCTGCACCAGACCGACGGCGAAGAAGGTCGAGTGCACGAGCGCCGCGAGCACCCGAGCGATCATCACCAGCCCGAAGGCGCCGGCGACCGCAGCCAGCACGTTGCCCGCGGTGAACATGACGATCAGGCCGACGAGCAGCGCTTTCCGCGGCAGCCGCGTGGTCGCGGCGGTGACCACCGGCCCGGCCACCGCGACCGTCAGCGCGTAGCCGGTGACGAGCAGGCCAGTCGTACCGACCGACACGCGCAGGTCCGCCGCGATGTCCGGCAGGACGCCGATCACCGCGTACTCGGCGGATCCCACGGCGAACACGCAGGCCATCAGCGCCACCAGGGCCCACCCACTTCGCTGGCTTCGCATGCCACCGACGCTAGAGTTTGACAGTGATGTCAGAGTCAACGACGCGTGAGCCGGATCTCATGAAGATCGGCGAGCTGTCCCGCCGGAGCGGCGTCAGCCAGCGCCGGCTGCGCTACTACGAACAGCAGGGCCTGCTCACCTCGGAACGAGCGCCGAGCGGCTACCGCTACTACCGCGAGGAAGCGGTGACGGTCGTCGCGCAGATCCGGAACCTGCTGGCGGCGGGCCTGAACACGGAGATGATCCGCACGGTCCTGCCCTGCGCGAGGGGCGAGCTACCGGTCCTCGAACCGTGCCCGAACCTCGTGGCCACCCTCCGAACCCAACTGGCGGCGATAGACGACCGCCTGACGTGCCTCCAACAAACCAGGACGGCCCTCGCCACCTACCTCGTAGCCACCGATCGGTAACCAAGCTCCTGGCGTAGCTCGTGGCCCCGACTCGCTACCGTGGACCATGACCACGCTGCCCGACTGGATGCGCCCAGGACGGTCAAGCTCCGCAAGTACGCCGACGCGGGCATCCGGCACTACTGGTACGTCGAGGACGCATCAGCGGCAGTGCACGTCCACGAACTCGACGGGCCGACCGGCATCTGCGCCCCGGCAGGCATCTTCCGCGGTGCCCTCCAGCGGCCGGTGCCGTTCGAGATCAGCATCGACTTGGACCGGCTAACCCCGCGCCACCAGCGCTAACAGCGAAGTCGGCGTTGTTCGTCGAGCGTCCGGTCAGGCCTTCGGTCGGCGTTCGTTGCCGCTTGTAGTTGCCGGTCACCTTCGCGAGGAGCAGCTGGTCGGACTCCTCGCTGACGCCGAGCGACGCGATCAAGCGCTGCGCGCGAGCGCCGGAGACCGTCGCCACGACGCGGCCGCCCCCGGCTCACCCGCACGCTTCCGGACTTCGTCACCGCGTACGCGAAGGGGTCGTCTTCCAGGCCCACTTCCCGCTCCCCGAGGTCAGACGTTGAAGCGGAACTCCACGACGTCGCCGTCGGTCATGACGTAGTCCTTGCCCTCCATGCGGACCTTGCCCGCGGACTTGGCCTCCGCCATCGTGCCCGCCGCGGTCAGGTCGTCGAAGGAGACGATCTCCGCCTTGATGAAGCCGCGCTCGAAGTCGGTGTGGATCACCCCGGCCGCCTGCGGCGCCGTCCAGCCCTGGCGGATCGTCCAGGCCCGCGCCTCCTTCGGCCCGGCCGTCAGGTAGGTCTGCAAGCCCAGCGTGTGGAAGCCGGCGCGGGCCAGCGCGTTCAGGCCCGGCTCCGGCTGGCCGATCGATTCCAGCAGCTCGCGCTGGGACTCCTCGTCCAGCTCCTTGAGCTCCGCCTCGACCTTGGCGTCCAGGAACACCGCGTCGCCGGGCGCGACCAGGTCGCGCAGTTCCTTCTGCTTGGCCTCGTCGGCCAGCACGCCCTCGTCCGCGTTGAACACGTAGAGGAACGGCTTGGTGGTCAGCAGGTTGAGCTCGCGCAGGTCCGGCGTGTCCTTGCCCAGGCCCGCGGCGAACAGGGTCTGGCCGGAGTCGAGGATCTCCTTGGCCTGCTGGGCGATCTCCAGGGCCGGCCGCTTGTCCTTGTGGGTGCGGGCTTCCTTCTCCAGCCGCGGCAGCGCCTTGTCCAGGGTCTGCAGGTCGGCCAGGATCAGCTCGGTGTTGATCGTCTCGATGTCGCTGGACGGGTCCACCCGGCCGTCGACGTGCACCACGTCGGGGTCGTCGAAGACGCGGATGACCTGGCAGATCGCGTCGGCCTCGCGGATGTTGGCGAGGAACTTGTTGCCCAGCCCCTGCCCCTCGGAGGCACCCTTGACCAGGCCCGCGATGTCGACGAACGACACCGTGGCGGGCACCGTCTTCGCCGAGCCGAAGACCTCGGCGAGCTTGTCCAGCCGCTCGTCCGGCAGCGGCACCACACCGACGTTCGGCTCGATGGTGGCGAACGGGTAGTTCGCCGCGAGGGCGTCGTTGCTGGTCAACGCGTTGAACAGGGTGGACTTGCCGACGTTGGGCAGCCCGACGATTCCGAGGGTGAGACTCACACCCCGAAGTCTAGGTGCTCGCTCGCGGCGGCATCGGGGCCGGTCGCGCGGGGGTGCGCGGATGCACAGCCGGGGTGCACCCGCGCCCCGCGTCGTCAGTTGTCGTCCTGCTCGCCGCCCTGCTGGTCGTCGCCGTCCTGCTGGTCGCCCTGCTGCTGGTCGTCGCCGTCCTGCTGCTGCTCCTGCTGCTGTTCCGGGGCGGGCGCTGGGTCGTTGCACCCGGCCGTGACCACTAGGGCGAGCGCGGCGCCCGCAGCGGCGCCGAGGACCTTGAAGCCACGCCTGGTGCTGATCTTCGATTGAGCCATGCCGCGACGATAGGGATGAAACGCGCAAAATGCACCCACCTCGATCGAAATCCCCCGCGCGGGGGAGGCGGCCCCAGCCCGGGCGGGAGGTTCGCGGGCCGGGAGATCCCGAGCATTACCGGTGAGTTCAGCCGAGCCACCAGGAGCACAGATGCTCAAGCCGAGCCGGACGGCGCTGATCGCGTCGGTCCTGACCTTCCTCGCCTTCGAATCACGGCACTTCCTGCCGCGCGACCGCATCCTCTTCGAGCTGCCGAGCTGGGCGACACCGCTGGCCGCAGCGGCCGGCGTGCTCGGCGCAGCACTGCTGATGTCGCCGCTGCGAGCCCGCCGCGCGATCGTCGCGGTCAACGGCGTGGCCGTGATGCTGCTGCTCTGGGCAGCCGGCGGCATCCTGTTCGACCTGTTGCGGCTGTTCGGCCTGATGGGCTTCGCACCGGACTGGCCGCTGTTCGCCACCCGCGCCTTCGCGCTGACGAGCGCGATCCTGCTGTTCCGCGCGACGGTCCTGCGGGTCCGGGCGCTCGCCGGCGCTTGCGGCCGCTGCGGCGGCCCGGCCGCACCACCGCCGCGCTGGCTCGGATACCTCGGGGTCCTGTTCGCGCTGCCCTATCCGGTGATCAAGACCAACTGGGCGCTGGGCGGCACGATCGGGCTGGACTACCCGGACCCGGCCAGGGACGGGTTCACCAGCGGGTGGCTGGTCGTGCCCGCCGCACTGGTCGGCATCGTGCTCTCGCTGGCCCTCGTGCACCGGTGGGGGCGGATCTGGCCGCGCTGGGTCCCCGGCCTGGCGGGTCGCCCGACTCCGCGCGGCCTGCTGCTCTTCGGCGGCTGGTTCGGCGCCGGGCTGCTCTTCACGATGGGCCCGACCGGCTTCGCCGACGTGATCGCCGACCTGATCTCCGGCACGTCGTCGGGAAACCCGATCGCCGGGATGCACTACTGGCCCGGGGCGCTGTTCTACGTGAGCTGGATGTGCTGGGCGCTGGTGCTCGGGCCGTCCGTCTACCTGTACCAGCGGGCGACGCGCCGCAAGCCGTGCGGAACCTGCGCTCGCGTGCCGGCCGCGCGGGGATGATGTGGCCATGCCGTCCCGCCTGATCGGACCGTTCACCGCGCGAGCCACGTACCGCCGGTGGGTGCACCTGATCCTCGGGGCCGTCCTGGCCGTCCCGTACCTGGCGGTGGCCTGGATGGTGCTCGGGCCGCTGCTGGGCCCCGGCATCGGGCCTGGCCTACCGCCTGTCGTGGTCGGCATCGCACAGGGCGCGTTCGTCGTGCTCGCCGTGGTGGCCACCGGGTTGCTGCCGGCGACGCGGTCGCTGTCGGGAGCCGCCGCGAAGGCGCTGCTCGGGCTGCCAGAGACGAGCACCGCCGTCACCTGGCCGGACCGGTGGCGGACCGTCTGCTGGCTCGTCGTCCACCTGGTGCTCGGCTCCGGTGTCGGCCTGCTGACGCTGATCGTGCCGCCGTTCATCCTGGTCCTGCTCGCCGATCCGCTGCTGAACCTGCCGCCCGAGCTCACCGGCATCCCGCTGTACCGGGCGCTCGGCGTCGGGCAGTGGTGGGCACCGCTGGCCGGCGCGGGCCTGATCGTCGCGGGCTTCCACCTGGTCGCGGCGGTCGGCGCGGCGCCGGCCCGGCTCGCTCCGGCATTGCTGGGCCCGTCCGAGCACGAGCGGCTGCGGCGGCAGGTCGAGGAGCTGTCCGAACGGAACCGGATCGCCTCCGAGCTGCACGACTCGGTCGGGCACGTGCTGAACGTCGTTGCGCTGCAAGCGAGTGCGGCGAACCGGGTGCTGGACAGCGACCCCGTCTTCGCCCGGGAGGCGCTCGCGGTGATCGCGGATTCGACGCGAACCGCCCTCGCCGACCTGGATCGCGCGCTGGGCAGCCTGCGATCCTCCACTTCGGACGAATTGGGCCTGGCCGACCTCGACGACCTGGTCCGCTCCACCGAGCTCGCAGGTCTGGCGGTGCGCCTCAAAATCCGGGGCGACCCGAGCTCGGTCCCGCCGCAGGTCGGCCGTGAGACCTACCGCGCGTTGCGCGAGGGTCTCTCCAACGCCTTGCGCCACGCGGGCCGGGCGGAGGCCGCGGTGCGGATCACCATCGGCCCCGGTGCACTGGAGCTGGAGATCACCAACCCCCTGGGTTCGGCGTCAACTCCCGGCCACGGCTTGGGCCTGAGCGGCATCAAGCGCCGCGCGAAGGCCCTCGGCGGCCACGCCGAAGGCGCCGCGCACGGCGACGACTGGCGGCTCCGCGTCCGTCTCCCCTGGTAGAACACTGTCCGCACTGGTACACGCCCGTCGCGGGGCGCGGCGCAATACGCTCGGCGGCGTGAGCGAAGCCACGACCGTGCTGGTCGTCGACGACGAGCCGCTGATCCGTTCCGGGCTGCGGGCCCTCATCGATGCCGAGCCCGACCTGACGGTCGTCGGGGAGGCCGCCGACGGCGCCGAGGTCGTCCCGCTGGTGCGGCGGCTGCGGCCGGACGTCGTGCTGATGGACGTCCGGATGCCCGGCGTCGACGGGATCCAGGCCACCACCGCGATCCTGGATTCGGTGCCGGAACCGCCGCGCATCGTCGTGATCACCACCTTCGAGCACGACGACCACGTCTACGGCGCGCTGCGCGCCGGCGCGACCGGGTTCCTGCTCAAGCGCTGCCGGCCCGAGGAACTCGCGCAGGCCATCCGGATCGCGGCACGCGGCGAATCGCTGCTGTTCCCGGCCGCGATCCGCCGGCTGGCCGCGCCGCACCGCGCGAGCCGCCCGCAGGTCGAGCTCACCGAGCGGGAAGCCGAGGTCCTCCGCCTGGTGGCGCGCGGGATGTCCAACGGCGAGATCGCCGCCGAGCTGTTCATCGGCGTGCAGACCGTCAAGACCCACGTCGGCAACGTGCTGGCGAAACTCGGCGCCCGGGACCGCACGCAAGCGGTCGTGTTCGCCTACGAATCGGGCTTCATCAGCGTGTCCGATTCCCGCTAGTACCGGCTTGGGTCCGCTGGCACCATCGAAGACATGCTGGTGGGAACCGAGGAAGCACTCCGGGCCGTGGCCTCGCGCGATGCACGTTTCGACGGCTGCTTCATCCATGCCGTGCGCACCACGCGCATCTACTGCCGCCCGTCGTGCCCGGCGCGCACCCCCAAACCCGACAACAGCCTGTTCTTCCCGACGGCCGCCGCCGCGCAAGCCGCCGGCTTCCGCGCCTGCCGCCGATGCCTGCCGGACGCGGTGCCGGGGTCGCCGGAGTGGAACCTGCGCGCCGATCTCGCCGGCCGCGCCATGCGGCTGATCAGCGACGGCGTCGTGGACCGCTGCGGTGTGCGCGGGCTCGCCGACCAGCTCGGCTACTCGGAACGGCACCTGACCAGGGTGCTCACCGCCGAACTCGGCGCCGGGCCGCTCGGGTTGGCACGGGCGCACCGCGCGCACTCGGCGCGGATCCTGATCGAGACCACCACGATCCCGTTCGGCGACGTGGCGTTCGCGGCCGGTTTCTCGAGCCTGCGCCAGTTCAACGACACGCTGCGCGAGGTTTTCGGCGTGACCCCGACGGAGATGCGCGGCCGCGCGCAGCGGCGCAGCGAGGTCCGCGGCAGCGCCGGTGCCGTCCAGCTGCGCCTGCCGTTCCGGGCTCCCTGCGACGTGGCCGGCGTGCTGCGGTTCCTCGGTGAACGAGCACTGTTCGGCCTGGAAGATGCCGGGCCGGACCGCTACACGCGTGCGCTGCGCCTGCCGTACGGCACCGGGATCGCCACGCTCCGACCGCACGAGAAGTACGTCGCGTGCACGCTGCGGCTCACGGACCTGCGCGATCTCGGCAGCGCGGTGTCCCGGCTGCGGCGCCTGCTCGACCTCGACGCCGACCCGGCCGCGATCGGCGAAGCGCTCGGCGCCGACCCGGTGCTGCGGCCGGCCGTCGCGCAGACGCCCGGGGTTCGGGTGCCGGGCAGCGTCGACGGGCTGGAGGTCCTGGTCCGCGCCGTGATCGGCCAGCAGATCTCGGTGGCGGCGGCGCGCAAGACGACGGAGCGGCTCGTCACCGCGCTGGGCGAGCCGCTGGCCCACCCTGAGGGCGTGGTGACGACGCTCTTCCCGACGCCGGAGGTTCTGGCGGAGCGAGCGCTGGAGGTCCTGCCCGGGCCGCGGCGGCGGGCGGAAACCGTCCGCGCTGTCGCGGCGGCCGTCGCCGACGGAAGCCTCGCGTTGCACACCGGACGCGACGAAGCCGAGCTGCGGGAAGACCTGGAGAGCATCTGCGGCATCGGCCCGTGGACGTCGAGCTACGTCGCCATGCGCGTGCTGGGCTCGCCCGATGTGCTGCTGACCGGTGATCTCGCGCTGCGACGGGGCGCGGGAGCCCTCGGGCTGTCCGAAGACCCGGCGGCGATCGAAGCGCATGCGCGGCGCTGGAGCCCGTGGCGCTCCTACGCCGGAGTGCTCCTGTGGGAGGCGGCGGCCAGCGGCACGCCGCAGTTGCAGCTCGCTTCGTGACCCGGCCACCGCAGGAACATTGGAGAGAAGCATGATCACATGGTCCACTGAGGACACTCCGGCGGGCCCGTTCACCGCCGTGGTCGACGCCGACGGTGCCGTCCTCGCCTCCGGCTGGACGGCCCGCCTGGACGAGCTCGTGCCGCTGGTGTCCCGCGAGCTCCTGCCCGAAACACCGCGCGAAGCAACGGATCTCGGCGCGGTCACCCGCGCGATCCGCGACTACCACGCCGGCGATCTACGCGCGGTCGACGCGATTCCGGTGCGGCAGCGCTCCGGGGAGTTCCTCGAACACGCCTGGCAGGTGCTGCGGAAGGTCCCGGCCGGTGAACCCGTGAGCTACTCGGAACTGGCTGCGCTGGCGGGCCGGCCCCAAGCGTTCCGAGCGGCGGCAGCGGCCTGCGCCCGCAACGCGGCGGCGCTGTTCGTGCCGTGCCACCGGGTGCTGCGCAGCGACGGCTCCCTGGGCGGATTCCGCTGGGGCTTCCCGGCCAAGCGCTGGCTCCTCGACCACGAGACCACCGCCTGACCGGCCCGGAAGGTTTCCAATTTTGCCTAAAATTGGAAACTCACCCCGCAGGCACCCAGGAGATGCGCATCTCCGATCTCGCCCACGGGTCATCCCGTGCCCGCGGACGATTTCGCGCGAAATCACCGCTACGCGTGAGGACGGGGTGGCGATTTCGCGCGAAATCACCACCGGTGCGAGCACCGGATACCTCGGGGCGAACTTGGCCGAGCTTCCCGGTTGACAGTTTCAATTGAAACTGCCAACCGCCCGGTACAGGGGTGGCGAAGAGCGCGGTCCCAATTTTGCCTGAAACTGGGCGGAAGCGCGGTGTCCGGGACGGTCAGGTCTGGAGTTCCAGGGTCGAGCCGTCGCGGGACTTGCGGACGCGGAGGCGCACCGAGATCCGTTGGCGCATCTCCTCGACGTGGGACACGAGGCCGACGACCCGGCCGCCGGCCCGCAGGTCGTCGAGGGTGTCCATCACCAGGTCGAGGGTGTCGGCGTCGAGCGTTCCGAACCCCTCGTCGATGAACAACGTGTCCAGCAGCGCGCCGCCGGTCTCGGCGGCGACCACATCGGCCAGCCCGAGCGCCAGCGACAGCGAGGCGAGGAACGACTCGCCGCCGGAGAGCGTCTTCGCGGGCCGGACCTTCCCGGAGTAGTCGTCGAGCAC
This sequence comes from Saccharopolyspora sp. NPDC045839, assembly GCF_056431645.1. Classification (NCBI taxonomy): domain Bacteria; kingdom Bacillati; phylum Actinomycetota; class Actinomycetes; order Pseudonocardiales; family Pseudonocardiaceae; genus Saccharopolyspora; species Saccharopolyspora sp. NPDC045839. The sequence goes on along the minus strand of NZ_JBWKKH010000009.1, from coordinate 13,912 downwards.
GTCCAGTCCGAGCCCGCCACGGGTGCCCCGCGCCCCGGCCGCATCGGAATGCACGAACGAGTACCGGCCGCCGCTCATCCGCTGCAGCCGCCGGGTGGCCGCGATGGCCACCTCCTCCAACCGCGCGGCCAGCACGTACGCGCGCAGCGACATCTTCCGCGCGTTCTGCCCGCGTCCGTTGACCACGTCCGCCAACGCCTCCAGCTCGGCGTGCTCCGCCAACGCCGGCCCGAGCTCCGCCCACGCTCCGCGCAGCCGCTCCGCGAGCTGCGCGATATCGCGCTGCCGCTGCTCGGCGCGATGCGCCAACGCAGCCGAGCGCTCCGCCGCTTCGCGGGCTACGACGGCCGCCTCGGTGGCCTCTTCGAGGCGGACCTCGGCGTCTGCGTCCACGCCGAACAGCTCCGCGCTCGCCAGCGCTGCGCGGGCGCCTGCGGCGCGTTCTTCGACCTCGGCGAGCGCCTCGGCGAGCTGGGCGATCCGGTCGTCGCCGCGTTCGGCGGCCAACGCAGCTGCCGCGTTGTCGAAACCCGCCGCGGTGGCGGCCTCGGCCAGGGCGGTTTCCTGTTCGGCGAGGCGGTGTTCGGCGTCGTCCCTGCTCGTCCGGGCTGCGGCGAGTTGTTCGAGGCGGGCGGCGATGTCCAGCAGGTGCGTTCGCCGGTCGGCGATGTTCGGGAAGTCGCCGCGCCCTTCGCGCAGCCTGGCCTCGCGTTCGTCCACTGTGGTCGCAAGCGATGCCTGTTCGCTGCGGGACGCCGCGACTCGGGTTCGCACATTCGACAGCTGCTCGTTCAGGCGCTCGGTGGATTCTTCGAGCTCAGCCAGGTTCTTGGTGCGTTGCGGTAGTTCCGCGGCGGTTTTCTGGAGCGCGTCGCGCTCGGCTCTGAGCTCGGCGAGTTCGGCGGCGAGGTCCGCCTCGGTGTGATCTCCGAGGCGTTCTGCCAGGTTGTCGACGTGCTGTTGGGCTCGTTGCGCTTCTGCCGTGGCCTTTTCCCGCCGGGTGGCGGCGCGCTGCTCCGCGGTTTGGGCGTTGTCCTCGTCCTCTGCCCGCACCGGGGCGTCGACCGGTTCGCCGGGCGCGGGGTGTTCCGCCGAGCCGCAGACGGGGCACGGTTCGCCGGGCGACAGCCGGACCGCGAGTTCGGCGGCCATCCCGGCGAGCCGGCGGGCCCGGAGATCTTGCAGCAGGTCGCGGGCCTGCTGGTGGGCGTCGATGGCCTGCCGCGCGCGGGCCGTCGCCGACGCGAGTTCCTTTTGCGCGCCGGGCAGTTCCCGCGCGGTCCGCAGCAGCGCGGCGACCTCGGTGCCGCGCGCCTGCACGGTTTCCAGTCGCAGTTCCGCGTGCTTCGCGTCTTCGACCTGCTGCCGCGCGGTGCCGATGCGGTCGGGCAGGGTGGCCTGCTGCCCGACGAGCTCGGTTTCCAGGGCCTCGTCCGCTGCCAGCCGATCGGCTAGGGAGGCGAGCTTCTGCCGGTCGGTTTCCTGTTGCTGCGCCTCGGGAATCAGGTGCGCGAGACCACCCGCCTCCTCCCGCCTGGTGCCCGCGAGCGAACGCAGTTCGGCCAGCGGTGTTTCGGCGTCCAGCTCGCAGCTCGCGGCTGCAGTGGCCACCGCAGCCCGTGCTTTGTCACGCTCCTGCTCCGCCCGCAGCACAGCATTCCGGGCCGCGAGCACCGGGACGGCGCGTTGCGCCGCTTCCCGCTCTGCGCGCCAAGCGTCGTGCTGGTCCCGTTCTTCGCCGATCGCGGCCAGGGTCGCATTCGCCTGCCGCACCCGGCGGACCTTCTCGGCCAGCTCGCGGCGCTCGGTCAGCTTCGCGTCGGCCACCTCCCGCTCGCGCCGCAGGCGGGAGTGCTCGGCCTGCGTGCCCTCCATCTCGCGAAGGGACCGCTTTTCGATGTCCTCCAACCAGTTCTGCTCGTCCGCGTCGGCATCCGGCTCCGCGCCCGAGACCTGCGAGACGCGCGCGAGCAGCTCGCGGACCCGCTGCGTCTGCTCCTCGACGCCGCGCCCGCGCTCCCGGCGGCGTTCGACGAACCAGCGCTCGACCTCGCCGAACCGCTGGGTCCCGAACAGCTTCTCCAGCAGCTTCTCGCGCTCGGTGGTGTCCGAGCGCAGGAACTTGGCGAACTCGCCCTGCGGCAGCATCACGACCTGGAAGAACTGGTCGACCGTCATGCCCAGCAGGCGTTGCACCGTGCGCCCGACCTCGTCGATGCGCGTCAGGCCCTCCGGCGGCTGCTCGGTGGGCGCGCCGTCGACCCAGGTCAGCGAGGCCTTCGCCTGCTGCGTGGTGTAGCCGTCGCCGCGCTTCTTCGGCCGCTGGTACTCCGGGCTGCGCTCCAGCCGCAGCCGCTGCCCCTGCACCGTCAGCTCCAGCACGACCTTGGTGACGGTGTCGGGCTTCGCGGTGTCGCAGCGCAGCCGCTTGACCTCGCCGCGCGCGCCCGGCACCGAACCGTAGAGCGCGAAGGCGACCGCATCCAGCAGCGTCGTCTTGCCCGCGCCGGTATCGCCGTGCAGCAGGAACAGGCCGTCGCCGCCGAGCCGGTCGAAGTCCACCTCCTGGTGGTCGCGGTACGGGCCGAAAGCGGTGACCTCCAGGCTGTGCAGCCTCATTTCGCCCCCTCCGCCGCGGCGACCGCGCGCAGTGCCTCGTTGAGCAGCGCGCGTTCGGAATCGTTGGGATCGGAGCCCCGGCAGTCGGCCACGAACCTGGCGGCGAGCTCGTGGTCGTCGCGGCCGCGCACGATCTCGGCGTAGTGCAACGGCGCTGTCGCGCGGCCGGTCGCCGGTTTCCACTCCAGGTGCACGGCGTGCGGAAAGCGCTGCTGCAACCGCCGCATCGCCTCCAGCGGGCGCACTTCGTCGGTGAGCGTCGCCGAGAGGTAGCACTCCTCCAACTCGGCGTGCTCCGGCTCGGCGAGCAGGTCCTCCAGCAGCCCCTGGACCGTCGCCAGCCGCCGGGGCACCGGCAGTTCCCTCCGCTCCACGCCGACCAGGCCGTCCGCGTCCAGATCGACCAGCCACACCGACTTGCGGTGCGCCGCTTCGGAGAACGAGTAGGCCAGCGGGCTGCCCGAATAGCGCAGGTGCTCGGCGAGTCGCTGCGGGCCGTGCAGGTGCCCCAGCGCGACGTAGTCGACGCCGTCGAACACCGAGCCCGGCACCTGCTCGACGCCGCCGACCGCGATGGTTCGCTCGGATTCGCTGCTGTCGCCGCCGGTGACGAAGGCGTGCGCCAGCACCACCGAACGAGTCCCTTGTGGACGTCCGGCCAGTTCGGCGCGCACCCGGTTCATCGCTTCGGTGAGCACCGCCGTGTGGCCGCGCGACTCGATCTCGTGGCTGGCCCCGGGCACGTCGGCGCAGGCCTGCAGGGTGTGGCGCGCCGGGTCCGGTTCGAGGTACGGGATGCCGTAGAAGGCGACCGGGCCGTGCCGGTCGTCGATCACCACCGGCTCGTGCAGCCGGGCGATCTGGGTGCGCAGGTGCAGGCCGCCGGCGGCGGCGAACTCGGCGAACGCGCCGACCCGGGCGGCGGAGTCGTGGTTGCCCGAGGTGACCACCAGCTGGGCGCCCGCTTCGCGGATCCTGCCGAGCACCCGGACGCAGGTCTGCACCGCCTCCCCCGACGGCACCGCGCGGTCGTAGAGATCGCCTGCGACCACCACCACGTCGACCTGTTCCTCGACGACCAGGTCGGCCAGCCCGCCCAGGACGGCCTCCTGATCTCCGAGCAGGTCTCGGCCGTGGAACGTCCGTCCCACGTGCCAGTCGGAGGTGTGCAGCACTCGCATGAACCCCAAGCTATCGACGCCCCCACTCGACGTCGCAGACCCCCCACGCCGCTTCGGCGTGTCGTGCACCTTGTGGCGGCTTTCCGCAGGTCAGCGCCCGTGCGCGTTTTGTGCTGCTATGGCGACACAAAACGTGCACGGCACCTGACCAGCGAAAACGGAGCTGACGGCCGGCATCGCGTGCACAGCGTGGCTGTGCGTGATGTTGTCGGGCGGGTCCGCCATCATTTGAGCTGCCACTGCCACTACCGGACGGAGCTCATGTGGGTACCGGCGTCCTGATCACCATCGTCGTCGTGCTGACGCTGTTGGTCGCGGCAGCGCTGATGCTGATCTGGCGGCTGTACACGGACAGTGCACGCCGAGCCGACGAGGCGCTGCGCATGGTCGAGGCCGAGCGCGCCCGCACCGCCGAGCAGCAGGCCGCGCTGCGGCGCTACGAAGTCGCGTTCGCCTCCATCACCGGCCGCGGCGAGCTCGGCGAGCAGGTGCTCGTGGAGACCGCGCGGTCGCTGGGGCTGCGCGAAGGAATCCACTTCACGCTGCAGACCGACCTCGCCGGCGGCGGCTCAGCGCGCCCCGACATGGTGCTGTCCGTGGGCGGCGGGCGCCAGGTCCCGGTGGACGCCAAGGCGAGCCTCGCGGTGTGGGCCGAGGCGATGGAGACCGACGACCCCGAAGAACGCACCGACGCCCTGCGGGTGCACGTCCGCAACATCCGCTCCCGCGCCACCGAGCTCGCGGGCAAGGGCTACCAGAAGTGGGCCGACGCGATCTACGGCTCGATCATGTTCGTGCCGTCCGACGCCGCCGTGATCGCCGCCCTCGACACCGACCCGCAGCTGCTCACCTGGCTGCTGGGCAAGCGAGTCTTCCTCTGCGGGCCAACGGGTTTCGCGGTGCTGGCGTCGGCGTCGATGTTCGCCGCGACGGAACGCACGATCGCCGAGGACATCGAGCAGGTGCGCGCCCACTCGGTCCGCGCCCAGCGCGCGGCGTCCAACGCCGTGGAAGCGGTGAACCTCTCCAGCACGCACCTGCAGCGCTTCGTCTCGGCCCGCCGCCGCGAGCTCGACGCGCTGGAGTCGTTCCGCAGCACGGTCCAGCCGCTGGCCGAAGCCGCGGGCTCCGGCGACGTCGGAACCATCCGACACGACGAAGACGGCCTGGTCAACGGCTCGCTCCCGGCGCGGGAAGGGCTCGATGCGGCGCAGCCGCTCGTCCGGGATCGGGAGACCGAGCGGTTCTGAACCAGTGTCCGCACCGTCGACTTCGAGCCGGATCGAGCGCCTGAATCGTCCATCTCCGCAGGTGGGAGCGCATTTCATCGCTACGCCGCGATTGGCGGCATCCATTTTTGCCTAAAATTGGAACACCACGAGCCCTGGGGGTTGGCTCCCATTTTTAGGCAAAATCGGGAATCCTGGAACCGGAGTTCCGCAGCTCGGAAGGTCAGACGTGGGTCTCGACGAAGGCCGCGACCGTGTCGACGATCAGCGTGTTGTGCGGGCCCCGGCCGAAGCCGTGGTCCAGGCCCTCGTACGGGTGCATCTCCGCCGTGACGCCCAGCTTGCGCAGCTCCCGCGCGAAGTCGAGGCTCTGGTCGAGCGGGACCAGCGAATCCGCCGTGCCCTGCTGGATCAGGAACGGCGGCTCGTCCCCGGAGATGTTCTTGATCGGGCTCGCCGACTCGGCCCGCGCCGGGCACTCCACCGGCATGCAGCCGAGCAGCTGCTTGATCACCCGCCGCGCGTACTCCTGCATCCGCGGATGCGCCGCCTCGGCCTCGGCGCTCGTGTCCGTCGGCCCGAACCAGTCCACCACCGCCCGGACGCCGGTCAGCCCGCCGCCCGGCTTGTCCGGGTCCCCGGTCAGCGCGCCCAGCTGCGACACCAGGTGGCCGCCGGCCGAGGCACCCCACAGCCCGACCCGGTCGGCGTCCAGTTGCCACTCCCCGGCCCGCCCCTGCAGCCAGCGCACGGCATCGGCCACGTCGACCACCTGCGCCGGGTACTGCGCCGCACCGGTCAACCGGTAGTCCACTGTGGCCACCGCGTAGCCGTGTTCCAGCAGGCGCTGCGCCGTCAGCGCCTCCGGCGCGGCGGTGTCGGCGTCCAGCGTGCGAACCCCGGCATCCCAGCCGCCACCGTGCACGTACACGATCAGCGGGGTCGGCGTCTCGCGCTTCGCGGGCAGGAACAGGTCCAGCTTCAACGCGCCGGTGTCTCGCTGCGCGTACACCTGGTCGCGCTGCACGCTGGCCGCGCCGAGGTTGCGGCCTGCGGCGTCGATCCGTGGCGCTTCGTCGGCGTCCGACTCCCGGGAGCAACCGGCCGCGACCAACGTCACCAAGGCGAAACAGGCCGCCAGGACACGCTGAGTCACCGCCATCCGCCCCGCGCCTCCCTGATCTCGCGACAGCTCACCCGAATGACTGAGCTTAACAAGATCAGTGGCGCGTCATTCAATGATCAGTCGCGCTCGTCCGCGGCGCGCTGTTCACCTGCCAGGAAGTGCGCGATCCGCACCGTGGAGTCGTAGAGGTCCCGGTAGTGCCCGAAGTACACGTCGTAGCGCTCGGTGTGCTCCGGGTTCGGCCGGACGGTGCGCGTCACCGGGTTCCAGTCGTCCGGGGCGACGGCGGTGCCGGTGCCGACGCCCGCGAGCAGCGCGTCGCCGTACGCCGCGCCGACCGTCTCGGCCGGGATCTGCTGTTCCTGGCCGGTGATGTCGGAAACGATCTGCGTCCACAGCCCGCCCTGGGTGCCGCCGCCGACGGCGACCAACCTCCGGGCCGTGCCGCCCGCCTCGCCCATCGCCGCCAGGTTGTGGCGGACCCCGAAACCGATGCCCTCCAGCGCGGCCCGGTACAGCTCGGCGCGGCCGTGGCTGGTGGTCAGCCCGGCCAGGATGCCGCGCGCGTCCGGGTCGAAGATCGGCGTCCGCTCACCGGCGAAGTACGGCAGCAGCAACAACCCGCGGCTGCCCGCGGGCACCTTGCTCGCTTCCTCCACGAGCTGGGCGAAATCGCCGTCGACGAGGCCGCGCAGCCATTGCGTCACGGCGCCCGACGTCGCCATCCCGGCGGCCAGCGTGTACGTGTCGGGGAACGCCCCGCAAGTGCCCCAAAGCGCCTGGTGCGGCTGCAGATCGGTGAGCACCTGGACGAAGAACATCGTGGTGCCGTACATCAGCATCACGTCGCCCGGCTCCCGCACGCCGACGCTGGTGGCCTCGGCCCAGGCGTCCACGGTGCCCGCGGTGACCGGCAGCCCTTCCGGCAGCCCGGTCTCGGCCGCCGCCTGCGCCGTCACCCGCCCGACGACCTCGGTCGGCCACGCCAGCTCCGGCAGCGGCAGCCCCGGCGCGACCCGCTGGGCCCAGTCCGCCGACCAGTCGCGGGCCCGCAGGTCGTAGAGCGGATCGCACTGGCTGGCCGAGTGGTGGTCGAGCACGTACCGGCCGGTCAGCCGGTGCACCAGGTAGGAGCTGCACATCAGCAGCATCTCGGTGCGCTCGTAGACCTCCGGCTCGTGCTCGGCCAGCCAGCGGATCTTCGGCCCGACGGCCTGGCTGGACAGCGCCGAGCCGCCCCGGCGCAGGATCTCGTCCGCCCCGAACTCCTCGGTGAGCTCCGCGATCTCCTCGGTCGCGCGGGTGTCCACGCCGTAGAGGATGGCCGGCCGCAGGGGTTTCCCGTCGCCGTCGGCGGGCAGCAGGACGGGGCCGATGCCGCTGACGCCCAAACCGGCGATCTCCCGGCCTTCGGCGGCGGGCACCAGCTCCCGGGCCAGTTCCAGGAAGTCCGCCCACCACACCGATTCCGCGTCGTGCTCCACCCAGCCCGGATGCGGGTAGGAGGTCTCGTGCGGCCGGCTGGCGCGGGCGATGATGCGCCCGTCGGTGGCGACCAGCACCCCCTTGGAACTCGCCGTGCCGATGTCGATCCCGAGCAACACCTTCTCGGCCACCTGCGCGATCCTCCTCGTCAACTCGCACGCCTGGAACACCGGAGACCCCCGACCGCGCCGCTCCCGGGGTGTCCCGGCCCCGGCGCGGTGCGCAATTTCAATGGAAATCGAACCTCCGATTTCCATTGAAATTGCGGGAGTTGTCCACAACCTCCGGCGTGTCGTGGTCCGACACCCCGGAGGCCCGCAGTTTCAATTGGAACTGCACCGGAAGGGGATGTTGTCAGCCCCGGGTCCACTCGTCGAGGCGGACGTCCAGCTGATCCGCCACGGCGCGCAGGGCCGCCCGGTGGTCGCCGGGCACCGCGTGGATGTGGTTCGCGCCGAACTTCGACAGGAACACCTCACCCGGCGCGTCCAGCCGCGCGAACGCGTGCGGCCACTCCGGCGTCGACTGGTTCACCAGCGCCTGGTTGGTCTCGTCGTCGTAGGCCTCGAACTCGCCGAGCATCAGCTGCAGGCGGTACTCGCCGTCCTCGCGGGTCAACCGGCCCAGCGTCATCTGCCCCGGGGCCGCGATGTGCTGCACCGATGCGCCACCGGCCGGGAAGAAGAACACCTCCGGGTAGAAGTTGACCTTCGCCAGGTTCTCCGCCGGGTCGTCGCTGCGGGCCGCGTACCAGGTGGCGTGCTGGCCGGAGTTGCACAGGTCCCAGATGTCGCGGTCGGCGTGGTAGTGCCGCACGTCGGCGAACAGCACCGGGGTGCCTGCCAAGGCCTTGAACAGCTGCATGGTCAGCGCGCCGTCCATGTCCGCCTCGGTGGCGCACACGTGCGGCTCCTTCGGCCCGTTCCAGTCGTACGGGTCGTTCAGGAACGCCTCGGTGACGTCCATGGTCGCGAAGTTCTCGGTCAGCTCCGGCTGCGCCTTGATGCCGGAGAAGTCCAGGTTGCGCTCCGCGATGATGTCCCGGATCGCCTGGTAGGAGCGGATCTGCCGCTCCAGCAGTTCCGGCGTCAGCTTCTTGCCGTCGTAGTGCACGCCCGCCGCGTGCTGCTCGATCCACTCGCGCGCCTTCCTCGCTTCGGCGGGGTCCGCCTTGTCGGCGCGCAGGACCAGCTCGTACTGGTCGATCTCCTCCACGTCGATGCCGAACTTGCGCATCCACTGGTCGGTGTTGGCCACCGCGGTGTTCATGCCCATCGGACGCCCGCCGAACCGGCCGAACGTCGACCCGCGCAGCGACCGCACCGCCGCGGACGCCTTGGCGTGCACGCCGATCTTCTCGACCAGCTCGGCGTCGTCCGGCGCCCCCCAGGCACGGGTGTGGCGGCGGCCGATCTGGTCCAGCGCGCCGCCCGCGGCGAGCATGCCGACGAGGCCCGGTTCGGTCGGATCGGTGCTGGCCACCAGCACCAGCGGGCTGCGGGTGGCGTCCGCGGCGAGCATGGTGAAGTGCGGGAACGTCCACACCGAGTAGTAGAAGACGGTGACGTCGACGTCGGCCGCGGCCACCTTGCGGGCCACCGAGGTGGCGAGCGCGTTGGTCGCGACCAGGTCGTCGCCCACCACCACGTCGTGTCCGGCGGCTTGCAGCGACCGGACCAGGGAATCCTGTTTGGACCGGATGAAATCCGCGATGCGGGCGTGGACGTGGTCACGACCGTCGGAAATGCTGACGACGCCGATGCGAGCCACAGTTCCTCCCAAGTTCACTGACAGGCGGCGTTGACTGCTGGAGAACCGGCGGCGAGGAGCACGACGGTGGGCGCCACCGGTGAACTCCCTGCGGATCGCCTGACCGGGAAAGCCCGCCGCTGGAATTGCCGAGAAGACGGGCGAGCAATCGTTTTCTCGGACGCTATTCTGGCATGACACGGGCTGTCAAGGCAGGTAGCCCGCCATCACTCGGCTAGCGGGCACACTAGGAGGAGCCGTGGCGACGATCAGTGATGTGGCAACCCGCGCCGGGGTGTCCACTGCGACCGTTTCACGTGCGCTCAACGGCAAGAGCACCGTCGATCCGGCGCTGGCCGCGCGGGTGCTCTCGGCCGCCGCGGAGCTGGGCTACCGGCCCAACGGCCCGGCCCGCAACCTGCGCAAGCAGGAGACCGCGGTGCTGGCCCTGATCATCTCCGACGTGGAGAACCCGTTCTTCACCGCGATCGCCCGCGGTGTCGAGGACGTGGCGCACGCCGCGGGTTACTCGGTGGTGCTGTGCAACTCCGACGACGAGCCGGACAAAGAGCACGAGTACGTCGACGTCGCCCTGCAGGAGCGGGTGGCCGGGGTGCTGCTGTCGCCGACCGGGCGCGGCGACAGCGCCGAGCTGCTCAGCCGCAACAACACGCCGGTGGTGGCGGTGGACCGGCCGCTGCCGAACTCGGCAGGCGACACGGTGCTGGTCGACACCAGGCTCGCCGCCGAGGAGGCGACCGTGCACCTGGCGGAGCAGGGCTACCGGCGCATCGGCTGCCTCACCGGCCCCAGCGGCGTGCTGACCGCGGACGACCGGCTCGCCGGCTACCAGGACGGGCTGCGCGCAGCGAAGCTGCCGGCCCCCGCGGCGCTGGTGCGACGCTCGGAGTTCAAGGCGCCCGGGGCGAAGCAGGCGGCGCGATCGCTGCTGACCCAGGACGATCCGCCGGACGCGGTCCTCGTGGCGAACAGCATGATGGCGGTCGGCGTCCTGGAGACGTGCGCCGAACTGGGCCTGCGCCCCGGCAGGGACATCGGCGTGGTCGCCTTCGACGACGCGCCGTGGGCGACGCTGCTGGACCCGCCGCTGACCGTCGTGGCCCAGCCCGCCTACGACATGGGCGCGGTCGCCGCCCAGCTGCTGCTGGACCGGATCAGCGGGGAACGCACCGACACGGCCACCACCACCCTGTCCGCCCACCTGGTCACCCGGGGCAGCAGCACCCGCCCGTGACGCCGCGGAGGCGAACGGACCGCTCACCTCATTAGGAGGCGCAAACGGTCCGTTCACCCCAACAGCACGAAAGAGCGAACGGACCGTTCACCTCGTTAGGAGGCGCAAACGGTCCGTTCGCTCGCTCCGGGGCTCAGCCGTTGCGCTGGTGCTGGCGGACGACCTCGTCCACCACCTGCTGGACGTCCGCCGGCCGTTCGCCGTCGCCCTGGCCCGTGGTCTCCGGGGTGCCCAACTCCGGAGTCCCGGGTTCCGGCGGGGCGGTCGACGACGGCGGGGTGCTGGTCTCCGGGGTGCCCAACTCCGGAGTCCCGGGTTCCGGCGGGGCGGTCGACGACGGCGGGGTGCTGGTCTCCGGCGGCGACGACGGAGCAGCCGGCTGCGTCTCCGGCGGCCGGGCAGGCGCCGGGGGTGCGATCGGCAGCTGGCGACCCGGCACGCGGCCGCCGTACCAGTACGTCGTCGAGCTGTAGTCGCCCGGCTCGTCGTTGACCGGCCCGTGCTCGACCCCTGCCCGCAGGCCGGTGCGGAACGGCACCGCGTCGTTGATCATGATCCGGTAGGCGCCGGTGCAGTCGAACCGGCAGCCGTCGGCGCCGATCTCGTGCGACGGGTTGCCGACGTGCGGCATCGTGAACGTGGTGCCGTCCCGGAAGTACCAGCCGGACTCGTAGAAGTCCTCGGTACCGGTGCCGTGCCACGCCGGCTCGGCGGAGCCGTCGACGTAGAACCGCTCGTCGCCCTCCAGGTAGTTGCGCTGGTTCACGGCGGCGTGCGTGCCGAGCGAGTGCGGTTGGTCGCTGCGCACCGCCGCGCCCGGCGGGATCAGCCCGCGCATGGTGTGCGTGACGCCGTAGAAGGTGCCCGCCCCGCTGGTGTTCAGGAACGTCCAGTCCCTGCCGGGCACGGTGTTCCCCCGCAGGTGGGTGGCGTGGAAGTACCCGGTGTTGCCGCCCACCTCCGCCGGCGCGCTGGTGACCTCGGCGGTCGCGCCGGTGATCGGGATCCCGCCGCCGTTGACCACCTCGACCACCGCGTTCTGCGCGAACGGCATCGGCCACCAGGACGTGTACCAGCCGTCCAGCCCCGGGTCGACCGAGGTCATCAGGCTGCGCACGTCGTACTCGCCGAGACCGGTGCCGAAGAACTCGCCGATCGGCGCGTCCACAGTGGTCTGGCCGTCGAAGGTGATGCGGATCCGCGCGGTGGACAGCACCTCGTCGGAGGCCGCGACCTGGCCGGGATCGTTGGGGTAGCGGGCGATGAGCTTGGACCGGGCGAAGACCTCGTTGTCGATGCGGTAGCCGTGGGCGCTCTGCTCGCCGGGGTGGTCCGGCCCGAGGTCGAGCACGTCGGTGCGCACCCACTCGCCGCCCACCTTGCTGTGCACGTCGTAGCGGAACTCGTTGACGTCCAGGGCGGACGACACGAAGCGGCTGGAGACCTGCACCTCGGACTTGCCCGCGGTCAGTTCGGCGGGCACCTCGAGGAACTCCAAGCCCCACTGGCCGGGCCGCGCCGGGCCGCCGCGCCACTGCCCGACCGGCCTGCCGTCCACGAACACGTCGGCGACCTGGTCGGCGATCTGCGCGTCGTACCGCCGGATCAGCCGGATGCCCTGGTTGTTCGGGTCCACGCGCATGGTGAACCGGCTGCCGCCGGCCTGCCCGAAGGCGTAGCCGTCGTCGACCGCCTGCGGGCTGCCCACCACCTGCGGCAGCCGCACGCGGAGCCGGGAGATCTGCTGCGGCCCGGTCAGCCGGGCGATCGTGGTCGAGGAACCCGGCGTCAGGTCGAAGTCCTTGCGGGTCGGGGTGGCGCCGGAGGCGGCGGGCTTCGGGTCGGCGACGCCGAAGCGGCGCAACCGGTCGAGCACGTCCCGGGCGGAATCGTGCGGGTTGAAGGTCTGCACGCCGTCCGCGTTGGGGAACGCCCGGTAGGAGACGTGGTAGAAGTACGGGTTGTGCTGGACGGTCACCCGCATCGACTTGCGGTACGGCATCGGCACCTTGATGAAGACGCCGCCGGCGGCGTCTCCGGCGCCGGCCACCAGCGGCCACGAGAACGGCGCGCCCACCCGCCCGTTGACCACGTCGACCAGCGGTGCGTTCAGGATCACCCGGCCGTCGAGTTCGATCACGATGTTGCCGGTCGCCGTGACGTCGCCCCAGGGTTCGCGGGTGGACCAGATCGAGGTGATCTCCCCCGCGCCGTCGTGTTCGGCGATCACGCACCCGCGGTCGGTGATCCGCAGGCAGGAGTAGGTCCCCCGGAATCCGTCGTTGTTCCCACCGGTGCGGTCGAAGCTGGAGGCCTGGAACGACTTCTCGTCGCCGCGCAGCTGGGCCGTCGCACCGAGGTTCCGGTACGTGTCCCAGCCGACCGGCCCCCTGGCCGGCGCGGCCGGCTGCGCGTCCGCGCGGACCGGGCCGAATCCGGCGTCCGCGACCACGGCGGCCGCGGCCAGCGAAGCGATTCCGAGGTAGGCGCCGAGCCGGCGGGCGCGCCGACGACCATTTCCCGGCGGCGTTGCTGAGCGGTCTCTCATCGTGCTCGCCCCTCCCCGCGCGCCACTATCCACTGCGGATGGTGGCGGACGCTGTTTCCGATGGTGGTGCGCGACTGAATGGATTTTCGTCCGGCTCCGGGGTTGAAAGATCACTCGCGCATTGAGCGCAGCGTAAGAAGGAGATCTCCGCGAAGCCAACCGATACGGGCGGTGTCGAAGAATCCGCGAAGCGAATTCACTCAATAAGATGGTTACCGGGCGCGCGGGCTCCGGCAACCACCATCCAGGTGTATTGGGATTTTCACGAGAAAAGTCTTACCGGCAATGAGGTGATCTCAGTGGAATGGGGAGTGGGGTCTTGAGGTGGTGTGTGTCGGGGGTGTGAGGAGAGTGGGCGTGGGGTCCTGGTAGAAGAGGTCTCACCACAAGATCGTCTTCCGGAGAGCCAGGACCCCACGTGATCACCTATCGTGCCACGCTTGATGTCGCCGACGAACTCGCCCACTACCTCAGCCGCCTGCTGGCCCAGGAACGCCGCCGACGTCAAACCCCGCGCGGCCGACGGGCTTTGACCCCGTTCAAGCAGGCTGTGCTGGGGTTGCGGTGGTTCCGGGACCGCACCGCGATCCCGGCTTTGGCCCGGGACAACACGATCTCGCGGGCGACCGGCTACCGCTACATCGACGAGGTCATCGACGTACTCGCCAAACAAGCCCCCGACCTGCACGAAACACTCAGGAAAGCAGCCGAGGCGGGCGA